>CAJUQU010000008.1 GCA_910588595.1 uncultured Lachnospiraceae bacterium
ATCCTGCTTGTATGCCCGTAAATCAAGGCTTTTTTGAGATAATCAACCATTTTTACAGTAAAAAGAAGTGAGGAACTGTTAACGAATTGCGCATGACAAGATGCAGCGTCCCTGATACAGATAAAACAGTTCCCAAAGAGGACGGGTACAATGAACATCAAGGAGATCGCGAAGCGGGCAGGTGTATCCAGCGCGGCTGTCTCACGCTATTTTAACAACGGTTATATATCAGTGGAAAAACAGGAGGCGATCCGCAAGGTTGTGGAGGAGACGGGGTATCGTCCGTCCATCCAGGCGCAGACACTTCGGACCAAGAGGACCAGGATGATCGGCGTGATCGTGCCCAAAGTCGCCTCCGCATCGATCGGCAGGATCGTGGAGGGGATCCTCTCGGTATTGAACGAAAGTGAATATCAGATGCTCCTCGCAGTCACCCAGAACGATCCGAAGAAGGAAGTAGAGTATCTGACTGCTTTTGACGAGAAACAGGTGGACGGTGTGATCTTGGCTGCGACAGTGTTCACGGCGGAGCACAGGCGCGTGCTGAAAGGGCTGTCTGTCCCGGTCGTGATCGTGGGACAGCACCTGTCCGGGTACTGCTGCATCTACCATGACGACTATCATGCCACTTATGATCTCACGAGGCTGTTTTTGGAAAAGGGAAGGAGAAATCTGGGGTATCTGAGCGCGATGCAGCAGGACAAGGCGGCTGGTGAGGCAAGATACAGGGGATTTTGCGATGCAGTGTGCGGCATGGGATGCGAAGAGCTGGCAAAACACTATGTGACAGCGGGATTTTCGGTTGCCTCGGGATATGAGAAAACCGGGGAACTGCTGAAAAAATATGATGATCTGGACGGGCTGATCTGCGCGACGGACGCGATGGCAGTCGGAGCGATGCAGTATCTCAGGGAGCACGGGATCAACGTGCCGGAGCGGATACTGGTCGCAGGGCATGGCGATTCTGAGCTTGCGCGGGTGACAGTGCCTCCCCTCGTGACAGTCCACTACTTCTACGAGAAGAGCGGTGAACTTGCCGTCTCGATGCTGATGAACCAGCTGCGCCATGAGGAGGATGCCGTCAAGGAAGTGAAGCTTGGGTATCATCTTGTTGAAATGCAGGACAGCAGGAAAGGGTAGAAGGATCCTGTTCACATAGAGAGTAAAAGCTGCCGACGTTATCGGATAACGCCGGCAGCTTTTGTCGTGCACGGAGTACGGATCTGCTCAAAATCCTCTCGGAGGACCGCGTACTGGGCAGTATCGATAAAGGCACCGTTTTTATAGTACTTTTGCCGGGCGATCCCCTCGAACTGCATACCACATTTCATCAGAACATGCTCGGAAGCCGTATTTCCGGCAAAGACTTCCGCCTGGACGCGGTTTAAGCCTATTTCATAAAATGCGTACGCCAGCACAGCACGGAGAACTTCTGTCATGATCCCCATGCCCCAATGATCCGGCGAGAGCATATAGCATGTATCGGACATAAAGCAGGACGCTTCCAGATTTCCCAGGTTGATCGTTCCGATGAGCGCTCCGGTTTGCTTCCATTCGATCACCCAATGAAAGTAAGCATCGGATTCATAATTTTGTGACCATCCAAGCACTTTTTCCCTGTAGACCTCGATATCTTCAATGGGGTCAAACGGAAAATATCGGCATACGGATTCATGTTTTGCCCAGTTCTCGAACATATTTTTATAATCTTCGGGGCGGATCCTTCGCAACAGGCACCGCTGTGTTTCTATGTTTTGTGTTCCGATCATGTTCATAACAATCTCCTCTCGATCACGGCTGGTGCGCCAAACGGGCAGGCATATAGAGACCGCAGGCGCGGACAGCGCACGCTTGGTCCTTTTCCGCTCCAGTCTAATCCGGCATTTATTGCGGCAAACTTGAAATCGAGTAGAGGAATGTGCCGTGTGCCGCCTTGCGGCTTAGTTCCTCTGCACGGGGCTGCGCATAAAAAGGGGGCTGTCAGATCAGCCTTGGCATTTTGTGCTGCAGGTGGGATATGATATTTTTGCTCCCTTGTAAACAAATATACAAGTTTAATATACTACAAGTGTCTGCTTTGTTCAAGTGCATTTTCGCGGGTGCAACGGTTTTTTGATTTCATACAAAAGTAATCGTTGAACAAGCTGCATAAAGTGAGTAAAATAGAGAGAGGATATGCTGTTTGAACATTTAGGAGGAGAGGGAGTATGATCTATACAGTGACATTTAATCCTTCACTGGATTATATCGTGTCCATGAACGGCTTTGAGATGGGAAAGACCAACCGTACCATTGGTGAACAAATGTTTATTGGCGGCAAGGGGATCAACGTGTCGATCGTGTTGCGCAATCTGGGCATCGAGAACACCGCGCTTGGATTTACGGCGGGTTTCACCGGAGAACAGATCGAGCGCGAAGTGCGAGAGATGGGGCTGCTTGCGGATTTTATCCGGATTGAGAAAGGGTTTTCACGCATCAATGTCAAGCTGAAAGACTACGATGGCACAGAGATCAACGGCATGGGACCGGAAATCAGCGAGATACATGTGAATGAGCTGTACAGGAAGCTGGACTGTCTCAGGGCGGGCGATGTCCTTGTTCTTGCGGGCAGCATTCCCAGGAGCCTGCCGGATTCTGTCTACAGCGATATTCTGCGGCGGCTGCAAGGGAGAGGTGTGCTGTTTGTCGTGGACGCGACGGGAGAGCTGCTGATGAATGTACTGCAGTTTGAGCCGTTTCTGATCAAGCCGAACAACCATGAGCTGGGGGAAATCTTTGACGTGACACTGACTGCCAGATCGGATGTGGTCCCATATGCGAGGCGTCTTCAGGAGAGAGGTGCCAGAAATGTGCTGGTGTCCATGTCGGGGCAGGGGGCAGTCCTTGTGGACGAGACAGGTGCCGTGCACATGCTCGCGGCGCCGGAGGGAAGGCTGGTCAACGCGGTGGGCGCCGGGGATTCCATGGTTGCCGGCTTTGTCGCCGGCTGGACGAGGAAGCAGGACTATGACTATGCGTTCCGCATGGGGATCTCGGCGGGGAGCGCGAGTGCTTTTTCCGAAATGCTGGCGACAAGGGAAGAGATCGAACACATTTTCACAGATTTGGAGGACTAAACACAGTTATGGCAGGCAAAAAGGCAGCTGCCACGAATGAAAGGTTTGTGCGAGTAACAGTTCAGCCCAGGACTTCGCACTGCGCTGCGAAGTCCGTGAGAAAGCATAGCGGCTTAGATGCATCAAGCCACGGCGCGTGGCTTTGACATCCGCGAAGCGGTTTTTGCATGGCTTGATGCCTGAAACAGGAAACCGAAGGCTGAACTGTTATGCGTGCGATCGGTCAGCAGGGGACTGTCTTGACTTTTTAGAGGAATATTGTTAATCTATTATAAAATATAGGTTAACATTGGGGGATAAAAGATATGAGTTACACAGAGGAATTAAAGCAAAAGATATATGCCGGCGGGGACATAACAAAAAGTGAGGCACTGGCACTTGTGAATGAACCGTTAGAGAGACTGTGTGCTGCGGCTGACGAAATCAGGGAAAAGATGTGCGGGAACCGGTTTGATATGTGCACCATAGTAAACGGTAAGTGCGGGCGGTGTTCGGAGGATTGCAGATATTGTGCCCAGAGTGTCCATTACCATACAAGCTGTCAGGAAGCGTACGCTCTTTTGCCAACAGAGAAACTGTTGGAGGGAGCCAGATATAACAGGGAACAGGGGGTACTGCGATATTCCATCGTCACATCAGGAAGGTGCCTGAGCGATGAGGAGGTCGACCGTGCCTGCGAGAGTATCCGTGAGATCCGCAGACAGACCGACATTGAAGTCTGCGTTTCCTTTGGGCTTTTGGGGGAAGCACAATTTCGGAAGATCAAGGAAGCAGGTGCATCGAGAGCACACTGCAACCTTGAGTCCTCGAGAAATTATTTTCCCCAAGTCTGTACGACACACACTTATGATGAGAAGATCGCGGCGCTGAAGGCGGCAGAGCGCGCAGGGTTGAGCATATGTTCGGGCGGTATCATAGGGCTGGGGGAGACGATGGAGGACAGGATCGATATGGTATTGACAGCAAGGGAACTCGGAGTGAGATCGGTTCCTGTCAATCTCCTGAATCCCATCGCGGGAACACCGTACGAAAATAATAGAATCCTTACAAACGATGAGTTCTGCCGCGTTGTTGCCATATTCCGCTTTATCATACCTGACGGGGATATCCGGCTTGCCGGGGGGCGTGGCCTTCTGGGGGACAAGGGGGAGAAGTGCTTTGGGAGCGGGGCAAATGCTGCGATATCGGGCGACATGCTCACGACGCATGGCATTACAACTGCAGCGGATATCACATTAGTGAAAAAAATGGGGTATGAAGTGAGATTATATGATTTTTAGATGAAATTTAGAGTCAAATATGCTATTATAACAGTAGAAAAAAGTAAAAAGAGTACTTTATAGAATTTTAATAATTTTTTATGCAACATTTTTGCACCCCGGAGCGTCTAATATATAGATAGCTCAAATTATAAGTTGGAAACTGTAAGCATGTTTCTTGGACACGACAGATAAAAGATTATTGTGATGGGAGAAATACTTATGGGGAATCAGGCACGGCAGACTCAGGAACTGGAGCTGTGGCAGGTGGTAAGTTCGACTGGAGGTGTTCGCACCAGACAGACAAGAACAAGAAGAGCTGGCACGCACACCAGAGCTGGTATGCAAAGAAGGGGAAATGTATCAGGATACGGTAGGGCAAGGACAGGAAATGGAAACGCAGCGGGTACAGTCAGGGCGAGGAGCGCAAGGACAAAGAACACGGCAAAAGCAGATACAGTAAATCTGAGGAGAGCAGGTATCGTCAGGACAGAGTATGCGAGAAAACGGGTAAGTGCAGTCAGGACAGAGTATGCAGGAAGCCGGGCAAGTGCAGTCAGGGCAGAATATGCGAGACAAGCCGGTGTGGTTAGAACATCAGTTCCGAGATCAGCTAGGACTGCAGGCGCAGGTGCGCAGGCGTTGAGAAAAGAAACAAAAAGAAAAGCGGGAAAACGCTCCCGAACCAGTCAGATTTTTGCTTTTGCATGGATCTTGTTAATGTGTGCGTCCATATTTTTTATGGGAAAGATTTTTGCTCAAAGTACACAGAAAAGTCCTCAATTAAAAGTGGAGAAACCGCCGGAATCAGATATTTCAGAAGAAATAGCAGTTGTGGATGACACGCGGCGGGAGCCTGATATCCGGAAAGATTTCCTCACGATCAGTGAATATAACCGACCAGGAACAAAACTTTCCTGTGTGAAGAATATATTTGTTCACTATACAGCCAACCCAAAAACGTCAGCGGAACAGAATAGAAGTTATTTCGAAAATCTGGGTCAGACACATGAGCGGGCAGCAAGCGCACACTTTATCATAGGCTATGAGGGTGAGATCATACAGTGCATTCCGCTGGAGGAGGAAGCCTATGCCGTAGTGGAGCGCAACGGCGATTCTGTTTCAATAGAGTGCTGTTATTTGTCGGCGGATGGTTCTTTCACACAGGAGACTTACGATTCGCTTGTTGAGATGCTTGCGTGGCTGTTAGATAAATATGATCTGGAACCGAAGGATATTTTGCGCCATTATGATTGTGGCGGAAAGTTATGTCCGCTCTATTATGTTGAGCATGAGGATGCATGGCAGAAACTGCTCGATGATGTGGCTCACTACATAATTTAGGTATAAATCTTCTATAGAGTAGGGGAATGTACTTCTCCGCAACTCATAAAATACCACTGGGACATCAGGTTTTCCCAGTGGTATTTTATTGATTATGAGTCCGTGAGGCAGCTTTTCAGGCTGGTTATCACTTCCTGTGCATTAAATGGTTTTGTGAAGAATAACTCGGCGCCTTCCTTGAGCGCGTCCATGAGTTTGTCTTTCTGACCAGCGGCAGAAATCATGGCAACGATAGCCTCCGGATCGTATTCTTTGATCAGTTTCAACGCAGTCACACCGTCCATGACAGGCATTGTAATATCCAGAGTCACAATATCAGGCTCCAGATCCTTATATAATTCTACGCCCTCCTCACCGTTTGCCGCTTCACCGATCACTTGATAGCCGTTTTCATTGAGCATCTTGATGAGGATCTTTCTGATCAGCGCTGAGTCGTCGATAACAAGAACAGTGGGGAGAGCCTTTGAGGTATCGATCTGCAGGTCTTCTTTTTTAAGGTTCAGGGCATGAGGTCTGTCCCCTGGAACAAATGCCGCATCTGTCGAGATGACCAGATCGAATTCGGAATCATCGATGTAAATCGGCATATAGTACGCATTCCCGGATATCTGCTGGTTCAGATATACTTCCGGTGGAACCATTTCGATGAAAATATCATCATCGCTGAGAACAGAGTCATAGAGACCGTTGTTCAGGTTCGCAAATTCGCAGACGGCATCATAAACCTCGTCGCTGCTCGAGATCGTGACAGATTTTGCATAATTCTTGGCAAGCTTGATGATCCCGTCCAGTTCGTTGGTGGCGCCAAAGCCGAGAAAAATATCAGAGTCACCGACAGATCTCTGACCGGCAAACATACTGTAGGAATACGTGGCTGCCTTTTTCATTCTGCCAAAATAGAAATTGTTGGTGACAAATCTTGTGAGGTTGCGCATTACCAGGCCTGCAAGATCTGTGATCGTCGTATCCCGCACTGTCGCAAAGAGAGGGATGATGGATTCGAAGTCATCCATTTTGACAGCCTCGAGTTCCTCATCTGTAAAACCGTTTGCCCGCTGGAACCCGTTGAGGTGCTCCGTGACGGTCTCCATGGACAGACCAATGCGGTCAACCAGCAGCTGAAAGAATTTCATGGCTGTATTGCCTTGTTTGCTGAGCAGTTCGGACACTTGTTTTTCCGTCAGATACTGCATTTCGATCGCAATGTCACCAAAACGGCGGTCCTGCAGTGTCTGCTGGTGATTGATCTCGTCTGCCTGCACCTCTGTCAGCATACCTTCCGCGACAGCGATGGTTCCCAATTTGACGCGGGTTCTTTGTATTTCCGCCTGAAAGGAATCGCGCTGTTCGATCGTAATTACCGACTTTTCCAACAAATAGTTACTAAATAGCTGTATAAACATATCAATCCGCACCTCTCTGCTTATTTTGTAAACTGGTACAAGAGTATTCTTTTTTTAATTTTACATAATTATTGAATGTTTCACAACCATTATTTTGCTATTTTGCTTTTTTTGTTATATTTCTACATTTTTGTCGGAAACTGTGATATGATAAAAAATGCTGCAAATAGGATATACGATGCTGCAGGCGGACTTGTCGAGGGATCATGTGCTGAGGGCAGAACTATTGAATCAGTATTATGGACAGTATCTGTATTTGAATGCCGTTTTTAGTGCAGACTTCGGACTGACGATCGATATGGCAGGTGTGCCGGTGGTCACGGATGATGTGGAGATTTTCTATTCGTTTGTCGCGGATCCCATGATCGCACCAGAGTTTGATGTGATCCATGCGATTCCAAACACGATAAAGCCGCTGGTATTTGATGCGGTATTCAATTTCCATATAGGTGATCTATATATCGGAAAGAAGGCATATATTTACACGCTGAACGAAACCGGTACCGGTTATGACCTTGCAGGTACAACGGTTGTCAACGAAATCGGAAATATCGCTTTTGTTTCTGATAATGTGACAGATGTTATTTTATTTGTAGAAAGATAAAGAGAACACTTTTTCCTCAGGGCAGATTATTCGATCGGGAATGATCTGCCCTGTCTTTCTGCACACAAAAGTGCCTGTTTCTCACAGCAACCAAGTATCCCGGATTGATTTCTAATTGGGCACAAAGACTTTACAACCGCGCGGACTATCAGTATAATAAGTTCATGAAGTGATCGGCAGGGAACAGCCGCACACATGCATCATTGAAGGAGTGTGATACAATGCTGCACGATTTTCAGGCAGAATACAGAACAAAACTCACCACCCCCGACGAGGCGGTGAAGGTGGTAAAGAGCGGCGACTGGGTTGACTACACGAGCAATCTGGGTATGCCGGTGCTTCTGGACAGGGCTTTGGCGCGGCGCAGGGATGAGCTCTATGATGTGAAGATACGCGGCAATCTGATCATAAAGGGTCCGATCGAGGTGGCAGAGTGCGATGAGAGTCAGGAACATTTTACATATCACAGCTGGCATTGTTCCTCTTACGAGCGGAAGCTGTGCGACCGGGGGCTCTGCTATTTTATCCCGATGGTCTTTCACAACAATGCTGCATACTACGAGTATTTTCTGAAAGTCAATGTCGTGATGGTGAGTGTCACTCCGATGGATAAGCATGGGTATTTTAACTTTTCTGTCAACACAGGTGTAGCGGCGCCGATCACGCGCGCGGCGGATATTGTCATTGTCGAGGTGAACGAGAATCTTCCTGTCATACACGGCGGATATGACGAGTGCATCCATATCTCCGATGTGGATCACATTGTGGAAGGGAAACATGAACCGCTTGCGGTCTTAAAGACGTTCAGACCGACTGAGACCGACAGGAAGATCGCGCAGAATATCCTGCCGTATATCGTGGACGGCGCAACACTGCAGCTCGGTATCGGAAGTATGCCAAACGCAGTAGGGGAGTTGATCGCAGAGTCTGATCTCAGGGATTTGGGAATGCACACAGAACTTTGTTCCGATGCGTACCTGAGTATGTACAATGCGGGCAAACTGACGAACCGTAAGAAAAAAATAGACCGTGGCAAAGGTGTGTTTGGCTGTGCGATCGGCTCACCGGAACTTTATGAGTGGGTCGGCGACAATCATGGTCTCGCATCTTACCCCCTAGAATACGTCAACAGACCGAGCGTCATTGCCCAGATTGATAATATGGTGTCCATCAACAGCTGTGTGTCCGTCGATCTGTACGGTCAGGTTGCGGCGGAGAGCTCCGGCTCGAGACAGATCAGCGGCACAGGCGGGCAGCTTGATTTTCTCATAGGAGCGTCTGCGTCGAGGGGCGGCAAGGCATTTATCTGTATGAGTTCTGTGTACAAGGACAAGGAAGGTATATATCACTCGCGTATCCGCCCGCAGTTTGACGGGGATATCATCACCTCGCCGAGAAGCCAGATCTACTTTCTGGCAACCGAGTACGGTGTGATCAATCTCGAGGGGCGTTCCACATGGGAGCGGGCGGAGGGGCTGATCTCGATCGCGCATCCTGATTTCAGGGAAGATCTGATCAGGGAAGCTGGGAAGCGCAAGATCTGGCGGCGGTCGAATAAGTATTAATGAAATATAATATGAAAATAGGAAATCGCAGAATGGTGAGCGGATTAGAAACAGTAACGATACAAAATAGAACCTGTCACATATATAAAAGCAGCGGGCAGAAGAGCGTCAGCAAAGATCGTCGTCTGCCTGTATTTTACTGGGGCGTAGGAGAATCGGGCAGAGAGTCGGTAGAAATAGTGGCGGCTTATTTAGAAGAACAGATATCAAAAGAGCAAATTCCCGCAGATGGTTTTATCCTGGCGGCGTATGAGTCCAAATGCTGGAATGACGATTTCTCGCCATGGCCGGCGCCGCCAGTCTTTGGGAAGGAAGCTTTTGGCGGGAAGGCGGACAGCACACTGAAATGGCTCACACAGCACTGTATTCCGTATGTCGAGGCGAAGGAGTCCGAAATTGCCCGTTTTTCAGTCGGATATTCGCTTGCGGGACTTTTTAGTCTGTGGGTATACTGTGAATGTGATGATTTTGCGGGGGCGGTCAGCTGTTCCGGCTCCCTGTGGTACGAAGGGTGGCTTGATCATGCCCAAAGGGCAGCGGTCTGCAAAGACTCGGACCGATATATTTATCTAAGCCTTGGTGACAAGGAAGAAAAAACGAAGAACAGACGGATGGCGGCAGTAGGAGACAACACGCGGCAGGTGTACGCACTGTTGTGTGAAGATCAGCAGAATGTAAAAGGTGTTCTCGAGTGGAACCAGGGCGGCCACTTTGCTGAGCCTGATCTGCGCGTTGCAAGAGGGATCGGTTGGATCTTGAGACATTTTGATGTATGATAAATTAAAATAAAGCAAGCAAGGAGGAACTAAAAATGAATATCCCAAGCAGTGAAAGACTGGAAAAAGTGTATGGGGAGAGCACAAAAAGTGCGGAGCGTTTTAGGGTGCTGGCAGAAAATTTCAAGAAAAAATATGGTCACGATGAGGCGGAATTTTTCTCCGCGCCCGGCAGGACAGAGATCATAGGCAACCACACAGACCACAACGGCGGCAAGGTGATCGCGGGAAGCATCGACCTGGATACCATCGGTGCGGCACAGCTAAACAACAGCAGTGTCATTCACATCACAAGTGAGGGATACGCCAAAGAGATCGTCGTGGATATCACAAAGCTCGACAGTGTGGCAAAAGTCAGTGGCACGGAGGCGCTTCTTGCCGGCATGATGGAGGGTGCCGGGAAGTTTGGATTCAAGGTCGGCGGTTTTGACGCGTATGTGTCCACGAACGTGATCGCAGCAGCCGGTGTCAGTTCATCAGCGTCGTTTGAGATGCTGGTGTGCACGATCATCAATCATTTTTTTAATGAGGGTGCGATGAGTTGTGCAGACTATGCAAAGATTGGCAAATATTCTGAGAATGTGTACTGGAACAAAGCGTCAGGCATGATGGATCAGATGGCGTGCGCAGTGGGCGGACCAGTCCTCTTTGATTTTTCAAACGGGAGCCAGCCGCAGTACAGACCGCTTTCGTTCTCTTTTGAGAAAAAGGGTTATCGTCTTGTGATCGTAAACACAGGCAAAGGACATGCGGACCTAAGCGAGGAGTATTCCGGGATTCCCAATGAGATGAAGGAGGCGGCAAAGGTTCTCGGCGTGGAGCTTTTGTGCGAGACAGGCCTTGATGATCTGCTGGCTCATGTGAACGAGATACCAAACGACAGGGCGGTGCTCCGCGCGATTCATTTCTTTGAGGAGAACCGCAGGGTGGACGAGATGGCAGCTGCGATCGAGGCGGACGATATCGATGCAGTACTGAGACTTGTCAACGAGTCGGGTACATCCTCGTGGGAGCTTTTACAGAACTGCTATTCGCTCCAGAACTGTAAAGAACAGAAGATCACGCTGACGCTCGCGCTGACAGAGCTGTTTTTAAAGGGGGGTGGAGGCGTATGCAACGGCATACGCAATGGCGTATGCCGTGTACATGGGGGGGGATTTGCTGGCGTGATCATGTGCCTCGTCCCGCTTGCCGAGGCTGACAACTATGTGGACTACATCGCAAAGTATGTGGGGAGCAGCAATGTCTACCCGATGAATATCCGCGCAGTCGGAGCAGTCAGAGTGTAAACCATAAAACGAAAACCGTCTGTTCTGGCTGACGTGTTTTCTCTGTGTGTCCATCGTATCAGAAAGTGGAGTGTTCGAAATGAACCTCCACTTTTTTCGATATGTGTCAAAGTTATTTACATTGCTATTTTCAGGAAAGTCTTGTATAATGTTTTTGAAGTAAGTAATCTTAGGAAACTGTTAATGGATACAGGGGATATATAAATTCTTTACGGAGAGCGGAGATGGATATGGAAAGAAAGGGAACGATGGGTGTCCGGTTCCGGGCAGTTTTTATGCTGGCAATACTGTTTTGTGTCATGTTCATGGGGAGGACAGGCATCGCGGCTGAGGACGACAGTCAAAGCGGCAGTAAGGCGTTTGATATAGATGCGCAGCTGCTGTCATCAGATGAGATGACATTTGATATCCAATTGACGATCAGCAATCAGGGAGAGGATTGGGAGGGGGCTGTGCGGGTTCAGATGCATCAGCAATATGATAGCACCGGCTGTGCCTATGACACTGTGCTCTCTCTGCCGCAGGGCAGCACCAAGCGGTTTGTTGTCAGGATACCCGTCAGCGCTGTCAATGGACCGGTCGTGTACGGGCGCTTGGACGTCTCTGTTTTGGATAAAGACGGGAATGTGAGAGCGAACAAAAGTTTTGGCAACTTTTTACTCCAGAGCGTATCCTCGCTCTCTCTGGGTATTCTGAGTGATTCTTACACTTCACTCACATTTCTGGATCTGGGAGGGGAAAGCATATATTATGATAGAATAGAACTTCCGATCAATTTAGTGGAGCTGGAGCTGGATGATCTGGCAGAATCCTTGGATTTGCTGTCATATCTGGTGATCGATAACTACGATACCAGTGTCCTGACAAGGGATGTATTGGACCAGATCACACAGTGGATATCTGATGGCGGAATGCTGATCGTCGGTACAGGAGAACATGCAAAGGAGACATTAAGTGGTCTGGATTTTCTGAATGTAGAGTGTATTCAGGTGATGGAACCAGGGGCGAGAATACACAATGACGATTACGGTGCAGGGTTGGAGACGCTTGCATGTGCAGAACTGAAAGATACTGACGACCGGTATGATGTGGATGCGGACAGTCTGGTCATGTTGTCATCATGGGGGAATGGCGCAGTGGAGATCGTGCCGTATGCGCTGTATGATCTGGATCCCAATACGATCATAGAGAACTGGGAGTGCACTGCATGGGATCTTCTGCAGGATATCACGCAATACATTAAGATTTTGCCGCAGATAACGTATTATGCAAGTGACGACTATACGATTAGAAATATTTTCGAGAGTTTTGGCAATGGCAGCGATCGGCTGAACTTCGGTTTCCTGAAGGTCATTGTGGCTGCGTATGTGATCTTTGCGGGACCGATCCTTTATTTGATACTGCGTGCCATGAAAAAGAGGGATTGGTACTGGTGGGCAGTTCCTGTTACAGTACTCGTAGGCATCCTGCTGGTTTATTTGACTGGAAGAGGTTTTGAGGTCGTGGATACGAGGGTGTATTCTGTGACAGTTGAAAGGCTTTCTGATGAGTGTACTGAAGGAGGTGTATATAGCGACGCAGTGACATATCTGCATTGTTATGATGCAGATTACAGAGAATGGGGACTTCGACTGGCAGAACGCTACGATTATGCGGGACCAGTATTTGAAGTATACAGGTATTATTTATATGGAAATACAGATGACAAATATTATTCTCATATCTGCAGGGAAGGGGACAGGATATCTCTGGGAATAGATCCACAGAAGGGGTTTGAAGATGCTTATTTTCTGGCAGGAACCTCCCAGAAGATGGGAACAGGCAGTATTACGAGCGAACTGACAAGTTCTTCACAGCGCGGGATAGCTGGGACAGTGACAAACGAAACCAGCCGCGATTTTGAGCGTTTTGCAGTTATTGCCGACGATAAGCTGTTTGTGTTTGGGAATCTTCCGGCGGGAGAGACCTATTTTTTGGGAAATCCTATCTATTCGTCCCGGCGCGCAGGAGATACTTCAGTCATGTCTGCTGTACGGTCTTATATGCTTTATGACACCGAGTTGGATTATGACACTATAGCTGCGTTAGGGACAGGTATCTGCGAGATGTATACCCGGGAAGCGTATACTGGCGGAGTCATGATCATCGGTGTTACAAAGGACTGGGACAAGACGGTGGACGATGCTTGTAATGAGACAGCGTTTGGATGTCTGTACACTGTTCAGTGTGGGGAGGTATCATATGTTATCGATTAGTAATCTGACGAAGAATTATGGTGCGTTTACAGCGGTCGATCATCTGTCACTTCATATTCCCCAGGGTGATCTGTTTGGCTTTGTCGGACCAAACGGCGCGGGCAAGACCACCACGATACGCATTGTCTGCGGTCTGCTCAAAGCGAGCGGGGGATCCGTGCAGATCGGGAATACCCATGCTCCGATGGGCAGCAAGGAAATGAAGCGGTTGATCGGTTATGTGCCGGATTTTTTTGGCGTGTACGACAATCTGAAAGTGCATGAATATATGGATTTGTATGGTTCTATGTACGGGATGCGGTCGCGTGATATCGTCAAACTTACAGATGATCTCCTGGAGCTTGTAAATCTTGCGGATAAGAGGGAGGCTTATGTGGACACACTCTCCCGCGGCATGAAGCAGCGCCTCTGTGTGGCGAGGGCACTGCTTCACAATCCGAAGCTCTTGATACTCGACGAGCCAAGTTCCGGTCTGGATCCAAGGGCGCGGGTGGAGATGAAAGAGCTCTTAAAAAATCTGCATTCTATGGGCATGACCATCGTGATCAGTTCCCATATTCTCTCGGAGCTTTCCGAGATGTGTACGAGCATAGGGATCATGAACCGTGGGCAGCTGATCATGGCGGGCCGCATCGAGGATATTATGCAGCAGGTCGCAGGTGGCAGACGTATGCATATACAGACTGCATCCGGTATCGACACTGCGGTGCGGCTTCTGATGGAACAGGCGGGGGTGGTGGTAGAGTCAGTCAGGGAAAATGAGATCATCATCACGAACAATGGCACGGACGAACAGATCAGCACATTGATCGGGCAGCTGATCCAGAATCAGGTGGTTCTCACAGGTTTTTACAGGGAGGAAGGCAGCCTGGAATCGTTGTTTATGCAGTTGACAGGAGGTGGTGTGCAGTGAAAATACGTTGGAATCCGATCGTGAAAAAGGATCTCAGAGTCACCGCGCGCAGTATGCGTTTCAGCTGGGAGCTGTTTGCCTATAATGTGGTGCTTATGCTGGCTTTCCTGCTGGCGCTGGTAGTGATTCAAGGGCAAAGCTACGGTTACTACAGTTACAACAATATTTACACTTATCTGATATATCTGTTTCCAGTGACCGCGGTGGCACAGGTATGCATTGTGGCGCTGATCGTGCCGATCATTACGGCGTCTGCCATCTCGGGGGAGAAGGAGCGGCAGACCTTTGACATTATGCTCACGACATGTATGTCCCCTTTCTCGATCGTCCTGGGCAAGGTGATATCCACAGTGATCCGCATTCTGTTTTTTGTGGTTTCAGGTATGCCAATCATGGCTTTATCGTTTGTGGTAGGAGGTCTTAGGTGGATAAGCCTGTTCTATTTTATGCTTGCTATCATCCTGTTATCAGTATTCTCGGGGAGCATTGGCATTTTCTGCTCGTCTCTTTGTCGAAAGTCCATATCGGCAGTTGTTATGTCGTTTGCGATTTATTTTGTGATCTATATTTTGACATTTGTCCCCCTGCTCCTGAATGCCCTGTGGGCATACGAAAATGGAATGGGGGAATCCATGCTGTTTTTGCTGCTGAATCCAGGTGTGTTCTTTGAGGAGTTTTTCATGCAGATCATGACAGGAGAATCTGTATTTGGAAGGGAAGGCTCCAGTTTTGACAGTGCGGATGTCGGCTTTTTGACATATCATCTGTCACAGGGGAAAACATGGATGTTTCTGTCGGCAGCGTGTATTCTGGCAATGGCGTTCTTGTTTATGATCGGGGCAGCATGGAGGGTGAATCCTATGAATGCATCGGGTGGCAAAAAAGAAAAAAGGCGAAATCAAAGAAAACGGTGCAGTGCGTAAGTCACTGAATGGAAATGTATTATCGATATAGAGTACATGGATCAGGGACGTTATGAGGGGATCATATGGAACAGAGTGAATTTCTAAGGGCGATACAAAATTGTCGGCGCAGGCTGAATCTGGCGGGATTTTTCAGAAAGCTTGTGTCTGCGCTCGGCATCGGCGCGGTCATAGGGATACTTTTGGAGGCAGTGTCCTTTGTGGTACCGTTTTACTATGCTGGAACGTATGCTGTTTTGGCATTATTCATAGCGCTGCTGGCAGCATCGGCTGCCGCGTATCTGAGGCGGACAGGCATGGAGCAGACCGCGCTGGTGATGGACAGCTTTGGATTTGACGAGCGGATCGTCACCGCTTACGGCAATCTGGACAAAGAGGGTGTGTTGGTCGAACTTCAGCGCGCGGATGCTATGGAGCAGTTACAGACACATCAGGACAAAATACAGATCACACTGCTGCCTCCGTGGAAAAGGACAGGCGCTCTTGTGTGTTTGCTGGTGGTGCTGCTTGTCCTTGTACTGGTGCCGTCGGAGATGAAGGATCGCGCAGAGGAGCTGCACAATGTCAAAGAGGAGGTGGAGGAGAAAGCGCAGGAGATCGAGGAGATCGTGGAAGCGCTAAGGCAGATGGAACAGCAGGAAGGGCTGACACCGGAGCAGCAGGCATTGCTGCAGGAGATGATCGAGAGTCTGCAGTTTTCTCAGTCAGAGTATCAGCAGGCATCCTCCGACCAGATGATGCGGGCGGCAGCGGAAAAACTTGATTACAGATATGAGAATATGGGCAGTCAGCTGGCAGAGCTTGCGCAAAGCCTGCAGAGCGGGGCGACGGTTTCGCCGGTCACAGCAGAGTCCATGCAGGCATTGGCAGAAAAGATGCAGGGAGAGGGCGGATCACAGCTTGTCAAGGGAAAGACAGGCCAGTCTGACAACGGACACAATGGCGTTGGAGATGCCAACGGACAGGGCGGCAAATCTGACAACAATGGCAATAATGGCGGCAATGGACAGGATGGCGGTGGCGGCAAAGATGGTCAGAGCGGACAGTCTGGTAATAGCGGAAATGGAGAGGGGCAATCCGGAAATAACGGTGGTTCCGGTCAGGATGGCAGTCAAGGCAGCGGCAGGGGAACCGGCTCTGGCAGCACGCCGCATGACTATGTCAGCATTCCAAACGATATCGCTGACAGTGGGAATCTCACAGGAAATGCGGTGGACCACGACGCTTCTGAGTATTTTCATGCCCAGAATGGCCTGAGCTGGGAGGGAACACATATGTCTCACGAGGCGGTGATCGGAAGCTATGCGCAGAATGCTTACGAAGGGATAGCGGCAGGAAAATATCCCAGTGGTATGGAAGAGATCATCAAGGAGTATTTCTCGAATTTTAATTAGGAATAGTTTCTCGGAATCTCCTGCAAAGAGACCCCGAGAGTCTATATAAAAGTTAGGGAGGAATTGTGGTTATGAGTGAATGGGTGAATGGCGGGCTGCAGGATCCTGCGTACATGGCGCAGCGGATCGCTGCCTGCGAGAAGGAGATTCAGAAGGGGATCATCGGGCAGCGGGAGATCATACGCCAGGTCATGCTCGCCATGCTCACAGGGGGCAATGTGCTGCTGGAGGGTATGCCGGGACTGGGAAAGACGAGATTGGTCAGCACGATCAGCAAGGTTTTTGATCTGTCGTTCAAGCGGATCCAGTTTACGCCGGATCTGATGCCAAGCGATGTGACAGGAACGAATATCATCATCAAGAACGAGCAGGGCAGCGCGTTTTCCTTCGAGCGCGGACCCATTTTTGCAAACCTGATCCTGGCAGACGAGATCAACCGTGCCACGCCAAAGACGCAGTCGGCATTGCTGGAGGCAATGCAGGAGCACACTGTGACCGTGGGGAATGACAGTCACGCCCTCGAGGAGCCTTTTTTTGTGCTTGCGACGCAGAATCCCATTGAAAACGAAGGGACATATCCGTTGCCGGAAGCGCAGCTGGACCGTTTTATGTTCAAGATCTTAGTCCGTTTTCCGGGCAGGGAGGAGCTAAAGGGAATCGTTGCTTTGACAGAGGGAAACCAGGAGCCCGTGATCACAAAGCAGATGGATCGCGCAGGACTGATGGCGGCAAGGGCGCTGGTCAGCCAGATCCCCATTGCCGATGCGGTGATGGACTATCTTCTGAATATCGTCATGGACACGCATGCCGGAAATCCTTACATCAGGGAAGGAGCAAGTCCCAGGGCTGCGCAGGCGCTGATCCGTGCATCGAGGGCGAAGGCTTTTCTGGAAGGACGACTGAATGTCTCCTTTCAGGACGTGAAAGAGACGGCGTTTCCCGTTCTCAGACACCGCATAATTTTGAACTTTGACGCCGTAAGCGAGGGGATCAGCGAGGATGAGGTCATCGAGAAGATTTTGGAGGAGAACGCGAAGCTATGACTGTGACACTGGATGCTGCTTTTTTTGCCAGACTCTCCCGGCTCCGGCTGGCGATGGGGCACAAAGCTTCCATGAATCTGACGGGAGACCGCAAATCAACGCAGAAAGGTTCCTCCACGGAGTTCTCGGATTTTCGGGAGTATATGCCTGGCGACGATATACGGCGCATAGACTGGAATGCCTATGGGCGGCTGGATAGGCTGTATGTGAAGGAGTACATGGAGGAAAAGGAAGTTATTGTTTCTATATTAATAGATACCAGCGCGTCTATGGATTATGGAATTCACAAAAAAAGCGAAAGAGCCTGTATGCTGGCGGCAGCATTTGCCTACATGGGACTCAATAACATGGATCGTGTGATGCTCTACGATATGCGACAGATGCAGCAGCCCTTTGCGGCAGGCGGCGGGAAACGCGCATTGCCAAAGATTGTGGACTGGCTGTCACAGCGCACTTTTGACAAAAGAGCAGATGTGGGTGAGGCTGTCAGACAGCTTCCTGCGAATGGACCTGGCATGACCTTGATCATCAGCGATTTTCTGCAGGAGTCTTTTATCGATTCAGGTCAGGAACAGGAGGCAGCAAGGAAGATCCTGCGCTTTCTCGAGTACAGGAGACAGAGAGCAGCGTTCCTGCATGTGCTGGCGGGCGAGGAGCTTTCAGCCGGACTCTCCGCAGAACTTACGGGTACGCGGAACCTGATCGATATGGAGGAGAAGAGCACCCTGCGCCTGACGCTCGATACTGCTAGTATCCGGGTATATGAGCAGGCGGTGCAGGAGTTCTTGTCGGGACTGCGCCAGGAGTGTGCGCGAAAAGGTGCGTTTCATGCGGTGTGCAGCACGGAAACGGATATTTATCAACAGATTTTTCAGGAGCTGAGAAAGTTATATGATTTTTGAGAGTCTATGGCCGCTTTTTTTTCTGGCAGCGGTTCCGATCATTATTATCTTGTATCTGTTAAAGCCAAAGGGGACAGACTATCTGATCTCCTCTAATCTCCTGTGGAAAAAACTGCTGAAAAACGAACAGTCGCGGACATTTTTTGAGAAGTTTGTGCACAATATTCTAATGTATCTGCAGATTGTGATCATCGCACTGCTGGTGGTTGCGCTGATGTCCCCTTTTATACAGATCAACGGACACAGCGGTGGACGAAAGGTACTGCTGATCGACACCAGCGCGAGCATGCAGCATGTGGGTGCCTCGGGAAAGAGCCGTCTTGAGGAGGCGGTAGAACAGGCGTGTGATCATGTACGGACAGCGCAGGACACCCGCTTTTCTGTCGTGACGACGGATGCCACAGGCGCGAAGCTTCTTGCAGTGGATATCGCGGACACGGAAAGTCTGGTGCGGACACTGCAGGGGATCGGATGCAGTGACAGCGGCGGTAGTCTCACGCAGGCGCAGACAGCATTGGATACGCTGATAGGAGGCGTGGCTGGCAAGGAAGCCTCTGATCGAGAGAACTCCGATATGGAAGGTTCCGGGGAAGCGGATGTACTTGTCTACACTGACGGCGAGGGAGCATCTGCATTCGAGGAACTGCGAAGCAGCGCAGGAAAAGAGCTGTATGTAGTCGGCGATGTGTCCTTTAACGTCGCGAATGAGTATACAGTATTCACCAGACGTGAGGATGGCTTGTATGACGTGATGGTGAGCATCACGAATTACAGTGACGAGGAGGTCTCGTTTGATGTCACCCTGTATGACGATGAGGCTTATGATCAGAAATTGATCGCGCTGGCATCGATGAGCCTTGCGCCTTCGGAGAGCAGGATCTGTTTTTTGGAGAAGGTGGACTGGCGTGGGCGGACGATTACTTCCCGGATCGATAAGATTGCATTTGCCGGAGGCTCTGATGACAGCCTTTTGCGAGACAATGACTCGTCGGCAGTGAAAAGCCGTGAAAACATGATGCGGGGGCTGCTTGTCGGCGGTGGTAACACATTTATCGAAAATGCATACCTCGCTGTCACGGGGGAGAGTATCACTAAGGCGAAGACGGACGCGGAGGCGAACGGGGCATCAGATAATTCATCAGAAGCGTTGTTGACGCCTAGAACACCTCTGAGAGAAGCAGGCTATAATGTCGTGATCTACGATGCTGGTCAGACACCGCAGATCGATGGTACTAACCGGTTGGTTTTTGGCAGTACTGGAGGGACGGTTACAGAGACGCTTGAAAATGTGGTGCTCGACATGACAGACTGCGATCTGACTGCCGGGTTGTCTGGCTTCACGATCGGTGTGAATAAGGCGTACTGCTTTGCGCTTCCGGAGGGAGCGGAGGGATTTTTGGAGTACGACGGAAAGTGTGTCGGCTATTACAGGGAACTTGACGACAGGAAAGAGATTGTCGTCGGATTTGACATAAGGGAGTCCGATTTTCCGCTGCGCGCAGAGTTTCCGGTTTTTCTTGCGAATGCGATGATCTATCTCTCTGATACCTCATGGCTTGCCACTAATGTCTACTATGCAGGGGAGGAGATCGCTCTGCAGCCGTGGGCTGAGATCGACAGAAGCCGGTTTGAGAGCCGTCCGGGTAGAGCGGGGCTGTATACGATCAGCAGTGAGGATTATCAGGAAAATTATGTGGTGCGTTTCCAGACTGCCACTGAGTCGGACGGCAGGATAACAGCTGACATGGAAGATCTACCGGAAAACAATTCTGATACAGTGCGTCAGCAGAAGGTAAAACAGGCACTGCGTCGCCTGTTTATCCTGCTGGCATTGGTGCTCTTAGTGACCGAGTGGGTTGTCTATGTGCGCCAGATGCGCTATCGCGGCAGGTTTTATCTTGCCGTGCGCGGTGTAGTGTTCCTGTGCGTCCTGCTGGCGTTTTTGGGCATACGGATCCACAAGGGCGGCGGCAGGACTGCGACAGTCTTTGTGCTGGATCTTTCCAACAGCAATGAGGCGCATCTAGAGGAGGCTGAGAAGTATCTGCAGGAGGCGGTCGCAAAGATGCCTTCTGGAAATGCTTATGGCATTGTGACTTTTGGCAAAGACACGCTTGTGGAGCAGTTTTTGACATCTGATGGGCATTACGGAGGGATCCTGACGCTTCCGGAAAAGGAGGCGACGAATTTCGAGGAGGCGATCTCCAGGGCGCTGACGCTGATTCCCGGGGAGTACAGCAAACGGCTTGTGGTGCTCACGGACGGCAAGGAGACCAGGGGGGATATCCGGAATATGGCACAGGCGCTGACGACAAGCCAGGCAGAACTTTTGACGGTGTTGTATGAAAGCGAGGAGACGCCGGATGCCTATATTGACAATGTCACGCTTCCGGCGTATCTGCACCCCGGCGATAAATATTCAGTAACGGTGCTGGTGGAGAGCAATTACGATACAGATGCGGTGATCGCGCTCTACAGCGGAAACAGCCGGACAACGGCAGATAATGTGCATCTGAATAAGGGAAGAAACCGCTTTGTATTCAGTGCGCAGGTCGATGCCGATACGGACAGTGGCGCGACTGAAAATCTGCGGGTGCAGGTGCAGGCGCCAGGCGATACCTGTCAGGAAAATGATTTTTTCAGTGCCTATTCTGTGGTGGAGACGCCGCCGAGGGTGCTGGTCATCTCAGGACGTGATGTCAATATGTCCGGTTTTGCCGCTGTGCTGAGTGCGGCGGGGTGCGATTACAACATAGTCGCCGCGCGGAATGCGCCTGACAGTATCATTGATATGCTGGATTACAAGTCGATGATACTGGTAAATACTTACATTGACGATCTGCCGGAGGGGTTTCTGGACAATCTGGAAACCTACGTGAAGGATTACGGATGCGGTTTTATCTGCTGTGGCGGAGAGGACAGTTTTGCGCTGGGCGGCTATAGGAGTACGGTGCTGGAGACAGTGCTGCCAGTGGATATGCAGCTGCGCGGTATGAATGAGATGCCGACGATGGCAATGGTCATGGTGATCGATCGCTCTGGCAGCATGACAGGCAAAGAGGGCAATTATAACATCAGCAATCTGGATATTGCCGTCAGGGCAGCTGAGGTGGCGGTGGACAATCTAAAAGATTCGGACTATGTGGGCGTTCTGACGTTTGACGACAATTATGACTGGCAGGTGGCGCTGCGGCTGGCAGATGACAAAGCGGCGATCAAGCAGGGGATCAGACAGATCAGTGATGGCGGCGGCACGACGATCAAACCTGCACTGCAGGAGGCAGTCAAAGTGCTCGCCGGGAGTGAGGCTTCGATCAAGCATATCGTCCTTTTGACAGACGGAATGGGGGAGACCGACAATTTTGCGGACGTGATCGACGACTGTACAGGCAGCGATATCACACTGTCCACGGTGGCGGTTGGAGACAGCTCGGACACAAGCCTGCTGAGGCGTCTGGCTGATAATTGTGGCGGCAGATATTACTATTCGGATGAATCCGGCGATATACCAAGGATTTTTGCACAGGAGGTTTTCTTGGGGGGCGACAGTTACATTCAAAATGGAGTCTTTTCCCTGTCGGTGCAGCAGAGCCACGAGCTGACGGGCAATCTGTTTCCAGGCGGCTGGCCGGTGCTATACGGGTATGTCTCTGCGACGCCAAAGACCGCCTCCAGCCCGGTGATCGTTTCCGGAGAGAAGGGGGATCCGATCCTGACGGTCTGGCAGTATGGGCTGGGCAGGACAGCGGCGTGGAACAGTGATGTCACCGGCGAGTGGACCGGCGCATTTGCAGGTCAGGAGGACTATGTACAGCTGTGGAAACGCATCGTGGATCATTCTGTCGGAAATGCCGGCATGGGCGAGGACAGCGTGAATGTGGTGACAGTCGGCGAGCGGACCGAGATCGATTATCAGACCAGTGACTACGGCAGTGCGACAGAGATCCTGGTGACTGTCATTGACCCGAAGGGAAACGTGATGGAGGAAAAACTTCATGCAACAGCGCCGGGCAGATACACCGCAGAACTCGCCACGCCGCAGACAGGTCTGTATCACTTTAACATACGGCGCACCGAGGATGGGGAGATACAGAACTATATGACCACTGCTGCTGCAGTGCAGTTTTCGGACGAATATAAGTTTGATGTGAGTGCGGACGCTTATCTGAAATTTGCACAGCAGTATGGCAGGATCATCACGGAACAGGATTCTGTCTGGACGCGTCCTGCCGCGAAAGCGAGGGAGAGCTATCCGCTGACAAACTGGCTGCTGGCACTTGCAGTCTGCCTGTTTGTATTCGATGTGGCAATGCGGCGTTTCCAGTATGTGCCGAGGCGGGTTGCGTTTTTGACGGGATGGAAAAGGAGGACTGTCGAAAATGCGGCTCAGGGAGAGACTGTAACGCAGAAACCTAATATGACACAAGTGTCAGAAACAGAGGAAATGCAGACTGCAAGAGCGGCGAAAGCACCTAAAAAGCAAAAGCGGCAGAAGAAAGAGAAGCAGTCGGAGCAGACACTGGATACCTCACAGCTGTTAAAGAAAAAGGACGATCGGAATGTATGAGAAAATATTCATAGCTCAGCCATTTTTTGCGGGAAAATGCTGCTGACCGCTTGATTCTTTTCCAATATGTACCGATATAACATGTAGAGAATCATACTGTCGTGTGATTATGGAAACTTATTTTATATGATAAACGGGAAAGTGATAGGGGTTTAGTATGAATATTTCAATGGCGAACAGTCCGCTCTCAGTTCTCACACAGCATTACGGCATGGGACTGAAGAGCACAGAGGAAAAGATCGAGAGGGTTCAGAAAGCGCAGTCGCAGATCGACTTTTTTGAGGGGAAGAAAGCGGCACTCAAAAATAAGCAGTGTGCGTCGCTCGACGAGATCGCGCAGAAACTGGAACTGTTCAATAATTATAATGATCAGATCGATGCAGTCAAGAAACAGTTCAATAACGAGCAGGTGATGCACTGTATGGACGAGGCACAGGAGCTCGGGGAGAAGATCGCCGAGGCTGCAGAGGAGCTCGAACCCAAGACTGCAGAGGAGCGGTGTGAGGAGATCGCTGAGGAAGCGCTCGGTATTGAGGATGACGGTGGTATCCTTGACGAACTGCTTGAGGATATGCCAAAGGAGCTGCAGGAGACACTCGACGAGAGGCTCACGGACAGTGCGGCACTCAAGGAGGAACTGGATGAAGAACTGCCGGAGATAGTCGAGCAGGAGCGGATCACCCGGATGTATCTCGAGAATCAGTACACGCCGATCGATATCAAGGCATAGGGTGAGCGGATGCATGCTGAAGGAGGAGCAGAGGGATTCGGAGGTCAGATACAAAAATCCGCATCAATACGAGAAATATGTCAGGAAACACTTTGAGTGTATGAGGGCGGACGGATATCAGGTAAAGATCAGTGAGCGGTTGTATTACAGGGCGACGAAAGACAGGAAGATCGAGCAGTGGCTTGAGGATAATCTGACCATGCTGCCATATTGCATGAAAAGCCTGAGTGATCTGGTCCTCGTCACAGGGGGACATATCGTGAGCTGTATCTGTCATATGAATAACTACAATAATATCAGTACCGAGATCTGTGCGACAGACCGGTTCAGCCAGGGGAGACGGTCGGAGGCCAGGACAGTGAACCGATCCGTCATCAGGACGACAACGGTCAGCGAGATCGAGGAGCAGGTGAGATATAACAGTATATTTTGGACACCCGAAGCGGAGAGCGCAGGCTTTAAGGCGAAGGCGTAAAAAATATAGAAGCATTTGATGACACAATTTCATGAAACAACGGTACAGGCTGAAATGGATTTTAGCCGCACGAAATCAGGGAGGGATGAACTATGAGTACCATTTCTGCGGGGACGCCCGCTGTTGCAGAGAGCATCGCCGCTCACTACAACACGTCAAAGACAGGCAAAAGGACTGACGAGAAGACAGAAGACCTCGCAGTCACAAAGAACGAGGGCTCCAAGGACACTGTGAAAAAGACAAAAGTCAATGGCAGGACGATCGGGAGTCCGGAGTTGACCGAGAAGGCTGCAAAGTACTACGAGGAATTGAAGAAGAAGTATGGCAATCTGGACTTTATTCTCGTGAGCAAAGACCAGAAGGAATATGCCAAGGCAAACGCTTCAAAATATTCCAATACGAGCAAGATGGTCGTTCTGATCGACGAGGAGAAGATCGAGCGCATGGCGGAGGATGAGAAATTCCGCAAGCAGTATGAGGGAATCATTTCACAGGGAGCAAGCGGGCTGAACCAGTTAAAGAGCAAGCTTGCCAATATGGGATTGAATGTAAAGAGCTGCGGCATGAATGTGTATGACAATGGCGCGACATCGTTCTTTGCAACGATGGATCAGTCGTTCAAGTCACAGAATAAGACCGCACAGGAGCGGCTGGCAAAGAAGAAAGCTGCAAAGAAGGCAGAGGAGAAGAAGGCTGCAAAGAAAGCAGAAGAGAAGAAACTGCAGGAAAAGCTCGAGGAAGGCAGGACGGAGCGCAAGGAGATCAGGGAGGAATTCTACGAGAGTGACGAGGAGGGCGAAGTGACTTTCACAGCGGACACGATCGAGGATCTGATCAGCCAGATCGAGAATGCGGACTATCTCGTAAGAAGGGATATCCGGTCAAGCTTTGAACGACAGGTCGGACAGAAGTTCGATTCTGCGATTTGACAGTTACCGTTTTAGACAGCAATGTCTATCCGATGAACATCAGGGCAGTCGGGGCAGTCAGGATCTAAATAGTCTGTATGTACATAGGAAAAGTGGAGCGTTCGGGCAGAACCTCCACTTTTTTCGATGTTTGACCTGAAAAGAATAGAAGGAAAGCTGTAATCGATACCCCAAAAAGTGCGAATGGTGCCTGACCGCCCTAATCGTTCGAAGGATGTGCTATCATCTATGAACAGGAGCTACAGATTCTGAAAGATCACGTCTATGTCAAGTGTGAAGAGATCGACAAGTGGGGCTGTAATATTGTTTGGACGGAGGCATGAAAGTGAGGAGACATTTTAAGGCATTTGGTATGGTAGCAGGAGCAGCATTGGCACTGGCACTCGGACTTGCGGGGTGTGCGGAACAGGCAGGGACAGTGGGAAACGCCCCGGCTTCGCCAGTTGCAGGAAAGAAGGTTGCATATATCCTGAATATGTCGTCGAGTGAGATTTTTCAACTGTGCGCGAATCAGTGTGAGGAGACGGCTGAGAAGCTGGGGATGGAATGTGATGTGTTTTTTTCCAACGGGGACGACACTGCATTCCAGAACTATATCAGTACTTGTGCGGCGGGCGGATATGACGGGATGTATCTGTCACATGGCGGACAAGACTATTCGTACACGTTTCTCCGGTCATTGCTTGCGGAATATCCGGAGTTAAAGATCGTGACATTTGACACGCAGTTTCGCGACGCGTCGGGACAGGTACAGGAAATAGAAGGTGTCACACAGTTCTTTCAGGATGACACGGGTTTTGCGGAGAGTCTGCTGGACTATGTCTGCAAGGAGTTGTATCCTTCCAAAGATCAGGTGAATCTGTTAAAGGTGTGGGTCGGGCCAAATTATATTGCAGCTTTTGACAGGCGGGAGACGGGGTATCAGGAGTATGAGAAGAGCGGGAAGATTCATACGCTGGAGGTGATCGGACCGACGGATTACAACAATGCCACAGCGTCCATGCACGATGTGATGAGTGCGACGTTGATGAAGTACGATACGGGTGATATAGATGCGGTATGGGTGGCGTATGATGCCTATGCCCAGGGATGCTATCAGGCATTGCGGGAGTCACAGCGCGATATTCCGCTGGTCTCGGTTGATATCTGTAATATGGATATCCAGTATATGCTGGAGGATGATTCGCAGTGGAAAGCCTGTGCCTGCACGGATTTCAAGGCAAACGGCGAGCAGGGGATCCGCATTCTGGCGCTGGAACTGAACAATGATTATGAGGATATCACAGATCCGGAGACAGGGGAACCGACAAATTATATCGAAATGCTGGCATCGCTGATCACACAGGATATGCTCAGGGAGGATACAACGATCGAAACGATCTACAGTGTTGCTCCCGAAGAGTATGGCGCTGTGGAAAACTATGTCACGAATGACTGGCTGAAGGAGTGCATCGGGTATTAGAGATATGGAACAGTTTACATTTACGGCAAAGGATATCTGTATGGATTTTCCGGGAGTGCGGGCTTTGGAACATGTGGATTTTGAGATCAGATCCGGAGAGATCCGCGCAGTGGTCGGAACAAACGGCGCCGGAAAGTCAACCCTTATGAAAATTTTTTCCGGTGTGTGTCCTGATTACCGCGGTGAAATATACTGCAATCAAACAAGGTGTTTCCTGAACACACCTGCGGAGGCGGGCAGGCTTGGCATCAGAACGGTGCATCAGGAGGTCGATACGGCGCTTTTTCCGGATTTTGCAGTCTATGAGAATCTAATGTTGGACGATATCGTATCTCAGAGCAGAATCAACCTGAGATACAACCGGAAAAAAATGATGCAGTGTGCGGCGGATATTTTGGCGCAGCTGGATATCCGGCTTGATCTGAGGGCACCGATGAGGACGCTGACACTGGCGCAGAAACAGCTTTTGCTGATCGCAAAGGAAATCCACAGGGAATGCAGGCTCCTGATCCTGGATGAGCCTACTGCGGCTCTCAGCAGGACGGAGACGGAGAAACTGTTTCAGATGGTCAGACAGCTTGCAGAGAAGAAAGCGACAGCGGCCATCTTTATCTCACACAGGATTGCGGAGATTCTGGATATCTGTGACAGCTGCACGGTTCTGTGCAATGGCAGGGTCACGGATACCTTTCCGCTCACAAAGGATACGGGGACAAAAACAATCGTGGAAAAAATGCTCGGCGGAAGCGCTTCGGGCAATGACAGAGACGGGACAAGGAAACAATCCCGTGCCTGCGCGTGTCATCCGATATTGTTGGAGGTGGACGGGCTTAGCGACAGGGAACAGAAGGTAAAACAGGTTTCGTTCTACATCAAAAGAGGAGAGATTGTCGGGCTGGCAGGACTTGTCGGTGCCGGGAAGACTGAGATCTGCAAGACAGTGTTCGGTGCGCGCAGAAGAGGAGCTGGTACGATACGGGTGGATGGAGCCGAAGTCAATTTGAAAAATCCGGCAGATGCAGTCAGGCATAACATGGCATTGGTTCCGGAGGAGCGGCGCAGAGAAGGGATTTTTGCGGCGGAAAATATCGCGTTTCATCTCAGTGCGGCAAGTTTGGGTACATTTTGCAGATTTTCGTTTGTAAACAGGGATAAGATAGCGGCGTACGCCTCCGGTCTGATCAAAAAGCTGGGTGTTGTGTGTCGGGACGGACGGCAGCCGGTGAGGCTTTTGTCCGGCGGAAATCAGCAGAAGGTGGTCATAGGGAAATGGATTGCGGCGGAGAGTGACATCTATCTGTTTGACGAGCCGATGCAGGGAGTCGATGTGGGGGCGAAGCAGGAGTTGTTTGCGCTGATCCGGGAACTGGCAGAGAAAGGAGCGGCTGTGCTTTACGCTTCATGCGATGTCTCGGAGCTTCTGGCAGTGACAGACCGGATCTACACGCTCTATGACGGCAGAGTCACTGCGGAGCTTGACACACATGAGACAAACGAGAAGGAATTAACGTACTATGTCATAAAAGATCATAACGGAGGATAGCGATGTGTAAGATTCAGGATAAAGGAGTGGGTGGCTTTCTGCTGGACTGGTCGGCAGTGATCGCCGTGATTTTGAGCATTATGTTTTTTTCTTTTTATACAGGTGCTTCTTTTCTTTCACCTGCAAACCTGACGAACATTCTGCGCTCGATGTCGATCACGACGATCCTGGCAGTCGCTATGACAGTCACACTTGCCTGTGACGGGTTTGACATGTCCGCGTGCACGCTGGCGAGCTGTTCGGGGTATGTGTTTATGGTATGCTATTTGTGGTATGGGATGAGTCTGCTGCTGTCAGCGGCGGTCTGTGTGGTGTTCACGATGACGGCGTATCTGCTGACACTGTTTTTGATTCTTGTCTGCCGGATTCCGGATATGCTTGCGACCTGTGCGCTGATGTTCATTCATCAGGGACTGGGGCAGTGGTTTACCGGCGGAGGTGCGATATCTGCGGGAATGCGGCTTCCGGGAGGTGCAGTGCCAAAAAGAATGTCCTTTGAAACAGATTTTGTGGCGATCGGTCAGACGCCGTGGATCATTTTGATCATGTTTGCGTGTGTTCTGCTGGCGCATATTTTTTTGCAGCACACGAAGCAGGGAACATTTTTATACGCGATCGGTTCCAACAAAACGGCGGCGGCTCTGTCGGGGATTCCTGTGGAACGTTACCGCTTTCTTGCAGGGATGATCACAGCTGTGTTCATCGCGGTCGGAGCGATGGTTGTGTGTTCGAGAAACACGGCGGCGCAGCTCTGTGGCTGCGACAATTACCTGATGCCGTCACTGGCGGCAGTGTTTGTGGGGAGGTCTGTCGGCGGCAGGGAGAAACCTACTGCGCTGGGGACAGTACTTGGCGCAGGTCTGATCGTAATACTGGAAAACGGGCTGACACTGTGCGCGGTTCCATACTATATACTCCCGGCAGTGAAGGGGGGAGTGCTGGCGGCGGCGCTCGCAGCGGTCTATCTGCCCAAACGCGCGGGGTGAAAAGAAAATGTATAGAAGAAAACAAAATGTTTGACACAAAAAGCAGGTTTTATAAGACCTGCGAAGTCCTGGGCTGAACTGTTACACTGTTTTCGGAAAACGCCGGACTAAAAAGTGACAGGAGTATAAAATCATGATATAATGTATGTAACTGCCTGGGGTGGGTAAGCCCTGGGGGGTTACATACATTTTTTATGCACACGGGCACCCAGAGGAAGAATGTCAGCAGAATAAAACGAGTGTTTGGCGCGCGTAGAAAATTTTCAGTCCATACGCAAAGGAGGAGATTGGGATGACAGGAGTAGTAGTTGCAACAGTCGTGATCGTGGTTTTGATCGCGCTATTATGCATGGGGTATGTGAAGGCGCCGCCCGATATGGCGTTCATCATCTCGGGTGTCAAGAAAAAGTCAAAAGTCGTGATCGGAAAGGCAAGTATCAGGGTTCCTTTTTTTGAGCGGCTTGACAAGCTGAATCTCAGGCTGATCCCCATTGATGTCAAGACGAGCAACGCGGTGCCCACAGCTGATTACATCAATATCAATGTGGATGCCACAGTCAACGTGAAGATCAGTAACCAGCCGGACAAATTAAGGCTTGCGGCGGAAAATTTCCTGAACAAAAATACGGAGTATATCGCGGGGGTTGCGAGGGAAGTCCTCGAGGGCAATGTGCGTGAGATCGTGGGGCGCATGCGCCTAGAAGAGATGGTGTCAGACCGCCAGAAGTTTGCCGAGCTCGTCAAGGAGAATGCGGAGCCGGATCTTGCGGCTATGGGTTTGGATATCATCAGCTTCAATGTGCAGAACTTTGTCGATGGAAACGATGTCATAGAGAATCTCGGTATAGACAATATCGTGAAGATCAAGAAGGCGGCAGCAATCGCCAGAGCCGAGAGTGAGCGTGATATCAAAGTGGCGCAGGCAGCGGCGGACAAGGAGTCAAACGACGCTGCGGTGGCGGCACAGACGGAGATCGCCAAGAAGCAGAACGAGCTTGCCATCAAGAAATCGGAGCTGCAGATGGAGGCGGACACCAAGAAAGCGATGGCGGATGCCGCGTATGCGATCCAGAAGGAGGAGCAGCGCAAGACGATCGAGATCACCACTGCAAACGCGGATATCGCGAAGCAGGAGCGCGAGATCGAGTTGAAGCAGAAGCAGGTTGCCGTCAGGGAGCGCGCACTCGAGGCGGAGGTAAAGAAACAGGCTGAGGCGGAAAAGTACGCGGCGCAGCAGAAAGCGGACGCAGCGCTGTATCAGCGTCAGAAGGAAGCCGAGGCGCAGCAGTTTGAGGCGCAGAGGGAAGCGGAAGCGCGGAAAGCGCAGGCTGAGGCAGATCGTTACTCGAAGGAACAGGAGGCGCAGGGTATCAGGGCATACGGTGAGGCTGAGGCCGCGGCGATCCAGGCAAGAGGTCTTGCGGAGGCGGAGGCGATCCAGGCAAGAGGTCTTGCGGAGGCGGAAGCCATGGAGAAGAAAGCGGAGGCATATGCGAAGTACAACAAGGCGGCTGTGGCGGAGATGATGATCAAGGTGCTGCCCGACATTGCAGGAAAGATCGCAGAGCCGCTGTCACAGATCGACAAGATCACGATTATCGGCGGGGATGGCGGTTCTAACGGTGTTGACCAGGTGGCAGGGAATGTTCCGGCAGTCATGGCAAAGCTGTTTGAGTCCATGAGGGAGACGACGGGGATCGACCTGGCGGGCATTATCAATGCGGAGTCCTACGATGCCAAAGTCAACAGGAACATAACGCTGAACGGGTTGGACGGCGTGAATCTGACGCTGAATCAGAAGACAGAGGACACACAAATAAATTAATCGCAAAAGCTGACTGTTAATACGACAGTCAGCTTTTGGTTGAATATTGCGGCAATTTTTGTATAATAAGCTGTAATATAATGAAAAAATCGATTATTGTGTTAATATTTTCAGAAATAATGCCGATATATATTACGTAAACGAGGAAGGAACCTGACCTTACAAAAAGCATAGAAATATAGAAAAATGCGAATAGGAAAGGACATGAAAATAGTATGAATATCAACAGTTCAAGAAATGCACTCCTGAGATCAAGAAATTTGCGAAACGCCAGAAGAAGCCGCGCAGGAAAAATAATCAGCAGCAGGACTTCAGGGACAAGCAGGAGTTCAAGATCAAACACAACGAAAAGAACAACTTCGGCTTCAGCCTCTCTTACACAGACAAGGCAGCTTGCAAAGTATGAGAAGATGGAGAAATCAGCAAACGATGTACAGACGTATGTCAAGAACATGCTCAAGATTGGCGAGATGACTTATACGGACGACGAGGCTGGCAAAAAAGCACAGGAGAATGACAAGAATAATCTGATTAAAAATATCAAAAATTTCGTTTCAGAATATAATGAGACTTACAATAATCTGATGGATCTTGGCGGAGCGGCAAACACTGCATTCAGGAAGGCGTTAGACAACATCGTGTCAACGAATAAAACAGCTTTAAAAGAGATCGGTATCACTATATCAGATGCTGGGGAGCTGGTCGTTGACGAGAAGATGCTGGAAACAGCTGATTTTGATAAAGTGAAGGAATTGTTTGCAAAGAAGAGCGGCTTTGCTGACAAGATCGGTGCAAAGATGGAAAGTATAGAGAGTGCTGCAGCAAACAGCCTTACAACGCTGAGCAAGCTCTACGGGGCGACTTCCACATACAATAAGTTTGGAACGAGCAATTCTTATTTTAATGGATTTAACAATTTCAACAGCGGTTATTCCTATTATAATTATGGCAATTATGGAAGCAACAGCGGTTGGTATCTATGATAAAGCTCCTAAATAATCCTAAAAATATTTCCTAAACAAAAAAGCAGTTGTGTAGTTGATACAACTGCTTTTTTGTTATCGTTCAAATTTTTGACGTTCCTTTTTTTCTTTTTTGTTTGCATACATGATTTTGTCAGCCCTGTTGTATGTGTCTTCGAGATTCTTGTCCGTCTCAGGAGTATACATGGCGCAGCCATATGCGATCTGCATTTTCATTTTGGCATCCTTGTTGTCGCGGTTGCAGGCATCCACGCTCGATTCGAGCATTGCCATGTAATGTGTCATGTCGATGGAAGACGCCCTTTCGATCAATGTCACAAACTCGTCTCCGCCGACACGGTAACATTTCCCTATACCGTTAAATATTTCGTAGATGATCTTACCACAGCTCTTGATGTACAGATCTCCAGTACTGTGACCGAAGTTGTCATTGACATATTTGAGGTTGTTGAGATCAAAATCAATGACAGCAACATCTGTTGGATTCTCGGATAGCTTGGCAAAATCCACATTAAAGCAGGTTCGGTTATTGAGTCCGGTCATCTGATCTGTGTAAGCCAGCGTCTGGTAAGCGTTCGCCTCCTGTCCCATTTTCATGAGAGAAGTGGATTCTCTTGCGGAGGAGATCCCAAGAGTTATGATATATGTAAGGAAACCTAGCCGGCCAAATGTGTTTCCGTCCCAGGTACCCGTATAGAATCCAAACATATCCAACATTAGCGTTATGACACATATGATGATACATGCTATGTGAATTTTTACTGTCCGCGAGTGTCCCCCGTTTTTGACAAGACTGTAGGACTGCACCAGGATGATTACTGCGAGAATGCCCATCATAATATGGGTCGTCCAGATGGATTCCCTCAGATCTGCCACGTCGAAAACTGCAAGCAGCACACAGATAGCGATCTGTGCAAGATCCACCTGACAGAACCAGTTCCAGACTTTGCTCTCGTCCTCGTAGAAGGTCTGCACGAACATTGCAAACGGAAAGGAGAGCAGAATCAACGACAGGAAAGACAAGTAGGAAGTAACCAGATTGTTCTTTAAGAGCAACGTGGTCAGACTACATTCATTGATCGACCATATAGATAAAAATATTGAAAATATTCCAAGTTTTAACAATTTTCCACTCGTATTGATATTGCGTGAAATGAACAAGTGGTAAAATGATAACACAATACCAAGTACAAGCATGATGATGCAAAGTGCAAAGGGCAGGATATCCTTTGTTATGATGTGGGCAGGCAGGGAAAAATCATTTCCTATATAAATCGTCGGAACGTTTTTCAGATAGGGAGGATATGGGCTGGTAATGACGATTTGGATATCGTTCGTGTTGTAGGGAAGATTGATAAAATTCCAACAGTAACCCGGGGAATCTGATAATGGATTGTTGTTGACAACAGGGTATTCATAAATGAGTTTGCTGCTGACATAAACCTGTATGTTCTGGTGGATTGAGTAAAAAGCGATTACGTTCCCGACAGAATTATCCACCGTGATCGTACCTGATAAGACAGTTTTCTTCATGTTGAAAACTGTCTTGTGATCTGTCCATTGTGAAACTGCATAGGCGGACTGCTGCTGACGGGTGTCGGTTGCCCTGTCGTACAAAAGAATGACGACTAGAAATATCAAAATGGCAATACAAGCCAGAATATATAAAATATTGTTTTTTTTCTTGTTGTTGGTATTCATTTGTAGTTGCACTCCTGCTCATAAGATAAATTTATTATAACATATCTAACGATATATTCCATTTAAAATTTATAAATATAGAACATTGTACAAAAAATAAATACAAAATGTGGCATAATGTACATACAGTATGCATTTTTATGCACACGGGCACCCAGAGGAAGAATGTCAGCAAAAGCTTCTGGTTGCCAGATCGGAAGAGCGT
>CAJUQU010000009.1 GCA_910588595.1 uncultured Lachnospiraceae bacterium
CCTCGAAGAAATATCCTGCGCAAGTTGCATCGGTTATTTTCCTACAGTTCCTTATGTGATGATCAGCGGCGCACTTCTTCCCACGGAATGACAAACAGATAATCCCCTGCCGCACCGCAGTCGATCGCGTACCGCTCATAATATATCCCGACTCCTTCCGGAAACAGGAAAAACTTCTCCGGATCAAATTCTTCTGCCAGCTTATTTTCCTCCCGCAGAAAAAACCAGCCGTTTTTGTCCCCTTCCAGACACTTATAGGCAGACGCCGTCAGCCTTGCGGACACCTGCTGCGCGGTCATTCCGAACAGCTCCTCCAGCGAAACCACCTCTCCGGTCTCCCTGTCAAACGTTACCGGATCCTGCGTTGTCCAAGCGCGTATCCCGCCTGCATAACCACCCCTGTATTTTGCCACCGTTATATATTTCTCCCCAATATAGACATAATCATACCCCGTCATCTGACGATACGAAAAGGTGCCCGTCTCCGCATCAAGCATCTGAAAAAAGTCTTCCATATCTGTCTGCGCCTCCTGATAGGCGCGCTGGAAATACTGGTTTATCTTTTTGTAACCTGAAATCCTGCTGTTAAACTGCGGGAGTCCTATCTTATACGTACCGCGTCCCTCCCCGTTTTCCCCCACAGCATGATCGGTCTCATACGCCAAGTCATCTGCCAGGTATGTCTCATATCCCTCCGTGCTCTCCAGCACGGACATAACGCTGTTCAGATCACCGTACTCGATATTTCTGGCGGTCAGCGTTCCGGGTATCTGGCCCGGATCCTCCCATCTCTCCGCTCTCCTGTCATCTGTCAGCCGAAACCATTGACACCCCTCCTCCGCAGCGACATACTGCCGAAAAAAGATGCCATTTCCAGTTGCAAACAGATCCGACATCGCCCACGCATCCGAGTCTTCGCGCGAAAATTCATACCGGTGAACGATATCACCGCCTCCACGATCACAGTTGCTCCGCCTGATCATCATATACTGCATGTCATCCGTCTCCTGTGCGCACAGCGAATAAAAGTTTCCGTTATAGATGCAGCAATCAATGAAATCAGGAACCAGAAACGAACGTATCTCACCATTCTGCAGGGAAATCTGAGAGATCTTCACCCCCTCATCATCCCAGTCCCCGACGCCAAAGATCTCGCCTCCATACACTAAAATATTTCCTGTACACTTGATCTCACATAACGCGCTCTCATTCTGCCCGTCAAGATCCATCCGGCTGACGATCGTACTATCTTTTTCCCATCTGCTGCAGTAGATCTCGCCCGTGTAACGCACATCATGAGAACGACCATCGTACAACACAAACTGCCGCACGTGCGCGGCGATCAACACTCTATCTGAACCATCCTTTTTCATGCGGTACAAAAAATCATCTTCGAACTCCGACGGTTCTTCCGTCACCAGCTTCCGCGTGTCATACTCCGCATGGTATGTATCACAAAAGTACACATATTCCGCACTGATCTGCAGCCGGTTTCCCTTATTACACAGTCTGGTCAGACCCGAGCCGTCCGTTTTCACCCGATAGATTCCATATCCGTCCGTCTGGTTGATAAAAAAGACTTCGTCATCCTGCACGCAGACGCTTCCCGCATGCGCCTGCACCAGACACTGCGGCTCGCTGCCGTCCTCCCTGACCCGATAGAGATAATAGTGATCCATCTGGCTGACATAATAGAAATAACCACCTGCGTAACAGATCCTGCTCTCCCGCCAGTTCGCCCATGTATCGCCATACGCCTCCACCCACCATTTCAGCACCTGCGGCGTGCCGTTCCTGTCCCATGTGATCAGAAATCGTGCCTCTGCGACACCGTGCGGGACACCGCCTTCCCCGCACAGATACTCTGATGCCTGCAGAACCTTTTTCCCCTCGTATTCTGCCACGCGCAGATCATAAAATCCGCCCACATTGCAGCCTGCCTGACGCACTGCATCGGGCAGATCCCATCCCTCGGTGTTCTCCGCGCGGAAAGAAACCTGTTCATCCAGACGGGCACAGCGGGCACTATAGCTGTCTGCCTCCGGTTCCTGAAACACATACACATCCAGCCTATATTCCCCAGACGCCTCATCATCGTGATCAGATGGCAGCTGCATCCGCTCGATCGAATGATCCCTGTACTTAAAAACCGCCTTGTAGTGATCCCCTGTCCCACCACAGCCTGTTCCCTGCGCACAGAAGGTGATCTCCACATGACCGTCATCGTCAAGATCTGCCCAGAATGAACTATACCACCCAAAATAGGGGCACTCCTCCTCATAAAAACAATGCGGCTCATCCTCGTTCATATAAAACCAAAGACCGCCCGTACCGTAAAGAAACTTTTCCCGTACGTCCTGCACCACGACCAGCATATCTGTCTGACCATTGCCATCTATGTCAGCGATCCGAAGACCGGTTAGCTCCATCACACCATCCCGAAAAATATTGTCATCCATCAAAACCTGCAGACATGCCCTCGCTTCCTGCTGACTGATCCCCTGCTTACCAGCCTCCTCATAAAATTTCTCCTGGTTCTTCCTAATCTGATCCTTCGGATCGCATTCTTCTTTCTCCGGCGCTCCCCCTCCGCTCTCCTGCGATGCCCCCGCAAAGGCAGACTCCCCTGTCTCTTCCTGTCCTTCTTCCGCCAGGGCACTCTGCGCTGTCCCCGACTGTTCTTCTTCCGTCAGGACGCCCTGTGCTTCCTGTCCTTTCATGGACTCCTCTGATTTCTGACGCGCTGCACAACCACAGAGCACTCCCACGCATAACAACATCAGAGAAACCATTTTGGCTTTCCGAACCATTCCGCTCATCCTCGTTTCCTCCCACACAAGAAACACTGTCTGCACTTCCTGCGGCTGCAATTGCCTCAGAAACTGTGCAGAAATCGAATACTGTCACAAAAAAATACTCCCGCAGGCGCTCCTGTTTCGGTGCCGCACCGCCACCAAGAGCCTCCGGGAGTATCGCTGTATTTATTTTATACCGGAAATACATCAGGATTGTATCAGAATTGCATCAAAGTTGCATCAAGATCATAAATATCGTTCTATAACAAACGCGCACATTGCTCCAGAATCCCAATATCCGCCGGGAGCCAGTCAACGCTGTGCAGCTCGTCCCTTCCCAGCCACCTGGCGGATTCGTGCTCCTTCAAAACCAGATCGCCCGACTTGACCGTGCAGGCAAAGCAGTCCATGGACAAGTGGAAATGGGGATAATCGTACTCGATCGTGTCCACCAGTTCTCCCACCTCAATCTCCGTGTCCAGCTCCTCTCTGATCTCCCGCTTCAACGCCTGCTGAGGTGTCTCTCCCTCCTCGATCTTTCCGCCCGGAAATTCCCATCCGTCCTTGAACTCTCCATATCCACGCTGCGTCGCAAAAAGCTTGTGGTCGTTTACGATAATGGCTGCAACTACTTTTATTGTTTTCATGTGTCTCTTTCTCCTATATCCTTTTGTTCAAAAAGTCAAAATCCTGCTATCCCGAATCGCGGATAACCCCACTACAGTTCCTCACTCTACAAAATAGTGATAAATGTCATCTCTGACACCATACGCAAGCTGTAAATGAAAATTCATAATCGGCAGCTTCTTTCCGTCATCATTGCTGATTTCTGTCTGTTCCCAGTGAATCGGTTCAACCATTCCCATATAGTAAAAATCACTTCCCTCGCCGTCACTCTTCTTGATAAACAACAGTATTTTTAGTCCGTTTTCCCTGAAATGAATCAGTTTCTGCGTCTCGTCACTATCGAGCGAAACGCGGCTTCTTGTCATCCAGTTAAACAGATTATTGGCTAGAAAAACGTCCTCATACTTCGTACTGCTGGCAATGTTTTCTTTCTTTTCATATGTTACAAATATGGGACAGGTTCCATTTTTTATCTTATATCCATACACTGTAGCGCTATCATCCCGCTCCCAATTCAAAATGCGGCACACGTCTTTTCTGGAATACTTTTGATATAAACACAACCCCATTTCATCCTGATTGACAGAATAAATATCCTGATACCTGCGAATCCCCAATTGAATCAAGTCACTAAACTGCTGATAGAACGGCAGCTGACTGACACCTTGATTATACGAATGCAGTCTTGAAAATGTGCGGCCAGAATGATACTCTACAATGTTAATATCTGCATATTTCTTCTTTTCACTCTGTGTGTTCATAAATCTGCCGCTAAGTACATTTAATGATGACCGATAGGATTCCTCCGAAAATTCTGTGTGATACTCATTGCTCAACACACCCTCTATTTCGTTTTTGTGAAGCTCACCATATTTCAAAAATTGCTGTAACATCAACAACTCATATACTCTTTTTCCGCTCGCTGCATTCTGCGAGACAAACTCTAGCAGAACAGTTTCATTTTCGCTCAGCTGTATTTGATAATCTTTATCTGCCATTTTCAAAAATGAGTGATATGTCCCAGAATAGTTTATGAATAACAGCGGATCGATCTCTCCATATTCATAGAAATCAATGATAGAAGGGATTTTTCCGAGCTTATCCCTCAGCAAATAATATTTCTCTATCAGCATTTTTCTCGGTGTCGATAATCTGTCAATCGCCGCGTAAATCTTGCTCTTGCTGATCTCATCAAAATGAATGGTAGAACTTCCCGGAAGAACCCGGCTTCCTTCCATGACATATCTTCTGATTGTGTCCTTGTTATAACTTCTGTCACCAGACAGCGCAATCGGAATCATAAAATTATTTTTGTAGTTTCCTATGAAATCCAGAACAACCACATACTCTTTTGTATCAGCCTTGCGAAGACCACGCCCCAACTGCTGAATAAATACAATGGGGGATTGTGTCGGTCGAAGCATAATCACTTGATTAATTTCCACAACGTCAACGCCCTCTGAAAAAATGTCTACAGATATGATATAGTCCAGTGCTTCCTCGCAATCATCTCCCGCAAGACGTTCAATCGCCTCAGCTCTCTCTTCCTCAGCATTCTCTCCACTGAGGACAATCGTCCGCCAGCCTCTTTGGTTAAACTTTATTGACAGTTCCTTTGCCTCATCTATACGGCTGCAAAAAATCAATCCCTTTACACGATCACCGCTAAAGCCATAATACTCCGCCTGATTCATCACATAACTCACACGTTCATCAGACGTCAAATGTCGGAAATTCGCAAGCTGTTCTTCTTTGGAACTTCCTGTATCAGATATCATCTGCAAATCGGTTATTCCGAAATAGTGAAAGGGACAGAGCAAATCCTCTTCCATCGCCTGCTGCAATCGTATCTCGTAGGCAATGTTGTGATCAAAAATTTCGTAGATATTTCTTCCTTCTATGTTGTCATCCCTCTTGTCGGGTGTCGCAGTCATACCAAGCCAGAAATCTGGTTCGAAATAATCCATGATTTTTTTGTAGCTGTTAGCGGAACTATGATGCGCTTCATCTATGATAATTGCATCAAAATGGTTCTTGTCAAATCGCTCAAGATTCTCTGCCTTACTCATCGTCTGCATTGTCGCAAATATGAAATCTCTGTCATATTGCTCATACTTTCCCGTTACCAGTCCCATAGACGACGTTTGATTGAAGACCTTTTGAAAGGACAACAAAGCCTGTTTTGCTATCTGATTTCTATGTACCAAAAACAACACTTTTCGAAAACCCAACTCGCGCATAGCAAACGCTGACGCATAGGTCTTTCCTGTTCCTGTAGCACTGATCAAAAGCGCTTTGTCCACATTCCTAGTCCTCAGCTTTTTCACGTTGTCAATGAATGCCACTTGCATTTTGTTGGGTTTTAGCTTATATGCTTCCAGCGGAACTACTTGCTGTACTTTTGCCGATTTCTGCTGCTCTTTTACGATTTTATACTTCGTCGAATACGCCTCTATAAAATCACTGTATTGCCTCGTATTTTCATCGTTCCACAGTGCCTTAAACGCAGTCAGAACATTTTGGGTGATCTCTCCGTCTTTTGTTGAGACGATCTTGGTGTTCCACTCCCGATTCTTTGTAATCGCATTTAATGTCATATTCGAGCTGCCTATTATAATGCGATAGATCTCTTCCCGCTTAAATATATATCCCTTTGTGTGAAAACCGCCTGTCTCAGAATCGGTACAGAACATTCGTAACTCGATGTTTTTCAACGACACCAGTTTACTCAACGCCTCCGGATCACTAAACATCAGATAGTCCGTCGTCAAAATTTTTCCCGGAATATTCTTTTGCTCCAGTTCTTTCAGTGTCTGCAATAGCGGAGTGATCCCACTCTTTGTGATAAATGCCACACTGATGAAAAATTCCTCACAATACGCCAGTTCCTGCTCGATCGAAACCAAAACTTTTTTCCCCTGCTTATAGTCATTCGAGACAAATTCTGGCTTATACGCAAGGTTTGAATTAAAGGTACTGTCTATGAATGCCGTGCGCAATCCCTTCTGTATGTTTTCGATATCACTTTGTCTTGTGTTCATGTTTTCTCCTATTTGATCCTGCTTTCCCTAATCGAGTAGGGAAGAGCCATCTTCCCCTACTCGCGCGCGGGGTGCGTGCAGCAGCGCTGCTAATTTCCCTACGCACCCCCCTGCACACAAGAAGGGGGAGATGCACTCACTCTCCCCAATAATCCTCACTTTCCTGTGTCCTCAACTTCATTCCAAACATCTTCCACAAAAATTTTCACGCTCATTGTAAATATCTGAGATAAAAATAATGTCATTTTCGCCGTTAACCTCAGCTCACTCTTCAAATACCACTCAGTTCCTTTTCAAGATCATCCGCATCAATCTACCCCTCGCGCTCTGCGCGCTCTTCTGCCTTTTCAGATTTGATTATTAATCTAATGCTCGACATGTTCCACTTCTCCTTTTTCCCATCATACGACTTTAAGGACAAAATTACAAGCATATTTCCATGCCGTTTTCTCTTAACTCCGTCAACACCATATATATCTGATCCAAAGCCCCCTCCTGCCCTGTGACAAGCGCATAAAACTGATCTAGACTTATCAGCCGAATCCTACTATGTGCTATCCGTTTCCCGTCAACTGTAATCGTCCATTTAATATTATGAGATTGTTTTTCATCTATCTCAATCAAAAAACAGGCACAATCATCCTCCTCCAGCAATTGACTTTGCATTTTCAGATACGAATGAATTGCTGTGAGTGAGTTCATAGTACTACGCTTGCTTTTCATTTGAGCATATATCGTATGAACCACGTCACCATCCGATAGTATAATACCTGAGTCTTTTCTGACTATCACTCCCCAACCACCTTCTTCACCTCTTGGCACATGACAGTCTGCAATATATTGAAAAATTCCTTTGTGAAAATTTTCTTTATCATATTCAAGCAAAAAATCGTTACTGACATTATCAAGTGCTTTTCTCACATAACGTGTAAAGTCTTCCTGCGATATAAAATTCAATTTCCAATTCATTAGTCTCTTCTCCTATTTTGTCATCCCCTCAAAAAACCAGCCTCTGCTGCCCGATCACCTCGATCTGGGAGCTCACGATCGTCTCCTCCTCCGCGCCGCGCAGGTGCTCGCCTCTGAGGTACTGCATGCCGCCGCGCAGGTTCGAGGCGACGAGGTTCAGCACGTAAATATTGTCAAAACGCCCATAGATCGAGTCGCCGCCAAGTCCCGAGAAGCAGATCAGCTGCGTGTTCATCTTGTCCGCCATGTCCATCAGCGGCTTGAGCAGATGCGCCGCGTTGGTCTGTGCAAAGGGATTGTCCATGACAAGCACTTTGCCCTCATTGCGGTCGGCAAAGATGTCCGTCTCGTCGCGGCGCATGTAGTACAGCAGGCTTGACAGGATCACGAACGCGGTCAGAAATCCCTCGCCGCCGGAATTCTTTGCCGCCTGCGCCCAGGTGATCGGGTATTCGCGCTGCGCCTCGACTTTGTACAGCTTGATCTGGACGTTTCCGATCCCGACGATGCTGTCGTAGAGATTTCTGGTCGTGATCCGCGTCCCGAAGTACTCCTGCGGATTTTCGTTTTTCTCGAGGATCTCCACGCCTTTCGTTGTCAGCTCGTCCAGAAAATCACTGAGTTTTAGCTGGTACATGCCCTCCTGCTCTGTCCAGTCCGGGAGCTGCAGTTTTAACATCTTGACTGCCTTCTGCCGGATCGTGATGGTCGAGTTGCTGTCGATCTGCCCCAGGTTGCGGTGCACGTCCTGACAGTACTCGCTCATAAGCTCCGCGATCCGGTTCTTTTCCTTCTCGACGAGTGAGATATCCACCGCGAGTTTCTCCATCTGGCTGTCGTAGGACTGCAATGTGGTGCCAAGCTGTGCCAGGATCAGGGACGCGCTGTCCGTCAGCGAGATCATGGACTCTAACGGCTTTCTGTAGTAGTCTTCCTGATAGATCTCTTTCTGTATCATTTTGTAGAGGTATGCGGAGAGCTTACTCTTTTTGCGCCCGCGCTCTTCTTTTAGATTTCTGTAATCGCGGAGCAGCCGCCCCTGGAAATCGCGGAGTTCTTTTGTGCCGAGCTGTGTGACATCCGTCTCCCACTGCGGCTCATGCCTGCACACAAAGTCCTCGTACTCTGCGAGTGTAGTCAGATTCTCACCCAGCCCTTTTAGCTTCACCTCCGCCTTTTTGATCTCCAGATCGATCGCCTGGATCCGGAACTGGATCTGGTTGATCGCAGCCTCGAACTGAGTCGTTGTGATCTCTTCCTTTGCGAGGGGTTCCTCCGTACCGCACTTTTCAGCCATATCCTTCTTTTTCGTATTGATACGGCTCTGACAGACGGCGGTCTCCTTGTCCTCGTCATTCCACTGCCTGTCCTTGATCTTCATTTTGTTTTTCCTGTCCTCGAGCAGGATCTCCTGATGGGTCTCTTCCTTCTCGCTGTAGATCGTCCCGATCCAGTCCTGCTCTGACAGCCCGTATTTTTTGGACAGGCGCTCGAGCTCTTTCTGCAGCTTGTTGAGATGTGCGGAGGTCTTCTGCAGCTGCTTTTCCAGATCCTGCACCTGCATGGACATCCGGGAGGTGATCGCCTCGTACCGTGCCTCCTGTTCCTGCGCGGTCCCAGGTATCTGAATGTCACTGACCACTTCTGCTTCCGATTTCGCAGTCTTTGTTGTCTTGATCTCAGCCTGTCCGTTGTCTGTATTCGGATCGTTTGTATTCAGGTTTTCTGCCTGTCCGTTGCCTGTGCGCTCTGCTTCCGTCTGTCCTCCCTCGCCTTCAACCGGCTGATACATTGCATAAACACTGTACTTGTTCCGGTATTCCAGCACTTTCCTGTCGAGCTCCGCGTGCGCGCTCTCGATGCTTTTCAGCCGTTCCCTGCCAGCTTCCAGATTCTCGCGGACAAGTTTTCTATTCTGTTCATGGCGCTCCTGTTCCTTCTGGCAGCGCTTTACGCTCGCCATGCACTCTAAGTATGCAGCGTACTCGCTGCAGAATATGTCAAAATGCTTCTCGCGCTTTTGCATTTTTTCTATTAGATGCTGTTCATTGGCGATGTCCGCTATCAGCGCGTTGATCTGATCCTCATTTTTCTGTGCATCGCTCCTTAATGCCTGTATCGCGCCGGCTGTCTCGTCCGCTTCCGCCTTTATTTCTGACAGCCGTGTCATATTTTTGTCGTATGCCTGCTTTGTGAGCTTTTGATTTTTCAGCCGCTCCCGCTTCTCGAAGTATTCTTCGTACTCCTTTTTGCGCACTGCGGTCTGCTCTTTCTTCTGCCGGACCTGCTTTTCCTTTTCCCGGATCAGCAGGCGCAGGGACTCCTCGTCCAGCAGCTTCTCGTTGAACCACATGTAGAAGCTGACTCCCGACAGCTCCAGCAGACCGCCCGCCTGCGCCGACAGCGTCTCCTCCAGCTGCTCCCGCGGTATGATCGGGATCGGAAAGGAGGTGTAGACCTCCCTGTCGTGCCCGGCGAGGATCTTCATATCCTGTCTCGACAGGATCAGCGCGTACGGCAGAAACGGCTGCCTCCGCACGATCTCCTCATTTCGCTGCGCCGGATAACCGTTGTTCTTGAGCCAGTCCATGCCGTAGACAACATTGATGTTGAGTCGGTCAAACAGCGCCAGCGTCTCCTTGGGGAGTTCGAGCACTTTTCCCTGCGTGAGGCGTGTGAACTCCCTCAGCAGCTCGTCCTCCTCCTTCTCGAGCATGCGCTTTGCCTGCTCGCACTCGGCAAGTTTCCTGTCCGCCGCGGCGAGGATCCGCTCCATGTCCCACTGCTCTCCTGACTCGATGCCAAAATACCGCATCATGACAAGCCGCTCGGAAAGCTCCCGCTCGTACGCCGTCTGTTCCCGCTCCAGATCCGCGATCTGGAAATCCTGTCTGATGCGCTCCTGTTTCCTGTCCTCGATATCGCGGTGCAGCGACCGCTGGCGCTCATTTGCGCTCTCGAGCTGCTTTTTGTGCGCAGTACAGCTCCTTGTCTCCTCCTCAAGCTCCTTCTGATACTGCTCTTTTTTGATATCCAGATATCCCGGCTCGTACTCCCCGACGATATTTCTGGAGAAAGTTTCCCCAAACTCATCGTTCAATCGATCCTCGACCCGGTTGAACCCATTCTGCCGTTCCCAGTAAGTGCTGATATCCGCTATGAGCCGGACGATCGTCTCGTCAAGCCACTGCTGTTTTTCCGCAAGTTCCTGGATCCGTTGGCTTTCTTCGTGATGGGCGGACTCGTTTTGGTCAAGCTGACACTGTGTGTCCGTCACAAGCTGCCCGTAATGCGCCCCCAGCGCCCTTCCGAGCGCCCTGCGCTCAGGCTCGAGCCGGCTCTCCCCCTCACGCATCACGCTCAGGCGTTCTCTGATCAGATTCTCGTCCTGCCTTGCGTCCTCCACCTGTTCTTTTTGTTTTGCGAGCTCCATCCTGCGAAGCAGTGTCTCGATCTGCGCGATCTCCGTCTCCAGCGCATCCCGCTCCACGCCGATCATATCGCGGTTGCCCACATGAAAACGCAGCTCTTCCACAAGGTTTATGATCTCGCAGGAATACTTCTCGTACTCAATCCGCGCAAGCTCCCTGCCGCACTCCGCCTTGTCCGCAAGGAGTCTGTCCCTCGCCTCGTTCTGCGTCCTCTCCATCTGCGCGAGCAGATCCCTGAACCCCGCGATGCGGTTCTCCTGCTCCTCCACCTTGTCCGTCACAAGCTTGTACTCCCCTGCGGACGCGGCGATCTCTGACGCGTCCTCCTTAAACTGGCGGATCGTGTTCCTGCGCTCGATCTTGGACTGGTTCGCCTTGTAGGAGATCACATATTTTTCGATGATATTCTGGAACTCCTTCATGCGGTCTTTCTCCTTGTTGAGCTTGCTCTCCACCGCGTCGAGAAACCACTTTTCGATCAGCCCCTTCTCGTCCTTGCAGTCGGCAAAAAGTTTCGAGAGCCCCGACTCCTCGAGATTGATCTTGCGGACAATGTTCTCCCACTCCTTGTAATAGATCTGATACTCCGCAAGCTTGTCAAAATACTGCTTTGACTGGGCGCTGTTGTTCATGTCATAGCAGTTGAATTTCACGGCATGATCCTTTTTGTACGTCTCGAAAAGCTGCCTGCACTCGCGGTAATTTTTGAGCACGATCTCCTTATTGCGCTTCTCGACCACCGGCAGATTGTAGATGTCCTGCGCGCATCGTCCCGGGTACTCACAGATAAAATTGACCATCTCAAGCGGATTGTCCGTCTCGTCCTCCGTCAGCTGGCTCCTGCGCACCATCATGCCGGCAAGGCAGTACCCCGCCCCGCGGTCGAGCTTCCACTCCACCATGATGAACGTCGGCTTGCTGGTCGTAAAATAACTGTCAAACGGTCTGTCCTTGGCGTCTCTGTAGCGTTTATGCACAAACGGGGCAGTCATCATCTGCACCAGCACGGACTTTCCGCCGCCGTTCTGCAGCGACATCAGCGTACTCCTGCCCTGCATCTGAAACGTGTCGTCGCTGATGCGCATGGTATTGTTGTTGTAATTGAGATTGATAAATCTCACCGCGTTTATTTTACTCATACTAAATCTCCCTGGATCACCTTCCGTATGCGCTGGTAATTGTTCTGGTTGAGCAGATTCCAGTCCATCAGGTTATCGAGCTTCTTCGTCGTCTTGATCATCTCGTCCTCCTGCACATACTCGACCAGTCCCTGGTTCTCAAGGAATGTGAAAATGTGATGCAGGAAACCTTCCTTTGTCGTCCTTGCCCTCGAACCGCGCTCATCGGATTTCAGCGCCTCGTACGCTTCCTGCATATTCCGGAAGGCCAGACCGCTCTTTTCCTCCTCCTCGTCGGTGGTATGCTCCACGCCGCTTTTTAACCGGTCCGCCACGCAGTTCTGCAATTCACCCACCCGGATATAGTCCCTCGACCTGGCGCTCGCTCCCTGCCCGTCATAAAATTCTGACAGGAGTGTCAGTATGACAAACTGCGACAGGTAAAAATCCTTGTCCGTGCCGCCGGATCTGCAGAGGATCTCTTTCAGCTTTGCCTTGGAGAATCCGAGAAACACGTTCTCCTCCCTAGGAATCAGGTAGATCACATCCCCGTAGCGCTCAATGCTGCTCTGCGCCTCGTCCCCCTGGCTCTTGACCAGCAGCTGCACCTGTTCATTCTCCACATACGCCCGGTAAAGTCCCGCAGCATCGTCCTCCCGCAGCTCAAAGTGCTCTAACAGGTAGTAAAATATCTGCTGGCTGAGCCGGATCTCCTCCATTTCATACGCCATACTGATCCCTCCTTATCTCTCGCATATCTCCCAGCTCCAGGGTGATGACCACGTTCGTGCAGCGGATCGTTCTCTCTGCGCCCAGCCCGTCCTTCACACCCTCAAACGTCACAACAGCTCCGTCCTCCGACCGCTCCGTGAATATCTTTTGGATCCTTTTCCTCTGTTCAAAATTTTTGGCACCTTTCCCGGTAAGCCCCAGCAGCATATCGTTCAGCTGGAAATCGTTTGCCTGCTCCGTTATGAATTCGCTCTTCTCTCTGCGCAGTGTGTCCATGACGATCTCGCGGTTTCTGATCAGTTCCACCATGATCTCTTTAAAGACGTCGACCGACGGTATGCAGATCTCCCGCGCCGCCGCGTCCGCCTCCAGGATCCCTCTCAGCTCCTCCAGCGACAGACTTCCCTTTCTCAGCGCCGCGTCGAGGAGAAACGCCAGCGCGTCCTCGTACGTTTTCAGCCTTTCCCGCTTCCTGCGCTCGAGCTCATCCTGCCACTGCTTCTCGTCAAAGTCCAGCAGCTCCTCCGCCTCCTCCGCTGCCTTCTTGCGGATCGGGCGCTGCAGTTCCGTACACTTGTTCAGATTGTAGATCCTGGGGATCTGCTGATGGAACAGCGGCCTTAAAAAAATATCCAGATTCTCGAGATACTGCGGATTTTCCAGCACCTTGTCGTAGAGCTCTGTCCGTATGGAAAACCGCCGGATCAGCGACATCTGGGCGAGCGACTGCAGCTCCCGGTCATACAGCAGCTTCAAGTCAAAATGCAAGTTCAATATCTTCTGGTGCTCGTCGATCGTCCTGTTCAGATATCCCTCGATGATGCGGAGGTTCTCAAGCTTCTCCTCCTCCCTGGCATCCAGCTTCTGCACGTTGATATTCTGCTGTTCCAGCTCGGACGCCCTGAGCCTGACCATCTCGCGATAGCCTGTAAACTTCTCCTTCGTGTCGCCGATCGTCTCCATATTTTCATGCATGAGTGCCTCGTAGTCCGCAACAGAGTAGCTCAGCGCATTGCGCCGCACGCGCAGCATCGCCTCCTCGATCTTCTGCAGCTGTATGCGCATGAAATTAAAGACATTCTTGATCTCGTCGACCGCCTTGTCATAACTCTGCTTTTCCAGATGGAGCTTGAAGATCATCTCATGGATCGTGAGCTTCATGTTATTCTCGATCTCGAGTGTGGAGAGCATTAAATTATAGCCGTCCTCCGTCAGATAGTAGGAGGTTCTCTTTACCCCCTCGTCCACGTAGATGATGCGGTTTGCGATATAGCTGACATTCATGCTCCTGTACGCCCTGCTGTCAAAGTCAAAGCCGTCAAAATACATCGCCCTGCCCTCATTCGACAAAATGACGTTCACGATAAAATCCCCCAGCTTCTTGCAGTCGTCGTAGGACATGTTTTTCTGAAAAAAGCCCGCGTTGAGATTGTCGATGTACGCGCCGATATCGTCCATCGTGCAGCTCTCCTCCCTGAGCGACTGCTCCATGATATACAGCATCACCGCAAAGATCGCGTTGACCTGCTCGTCCGTTTTTGCAAATCCATACTGCTTCCATGTCTGTTTCGCCATGCTGTTCTGCAGGAGAAGGGCATACATCCCGACATGCTTCATCCTCCTTGCAAACTGCTTTAAAAATTCATACTGCATCGTCTCTCCTCATGCGCAAAGCATTTTTATGTACAACTGATCCGAATATCCCTCGCCATCTGCATCACTGTATTGCTCACACCATATCCTGTATGTTCAATATCTCCTGCGGAATGTACCTGTCCTGTTCGAGAATCTCCTTGATCCTTGTCTGCTGCGGCTGTGAGAACCAGCCAAGAAACAGACTGCCGATATTCCGGTTCTGCCCCTCCTTCGTGCGCGGAAGATCCTCGATGCCAATGCGGTCTGCCTTTGTGAGCATCCGCTCATAAGCACACTGAAAGAGCCGGATATCATACTGTGCGCCGTATGCCGCGGCAAACTTTTCAGCAAATTTTTCATAAATTCGGATCCCCTCATAGTCCAGATCGCCAAAATATAAAATACGGTTTTCCGGTGCCAGCATGTACGGCTCGCCGCTGGTATCAAGATCCGAAAATGCCGCGATGATCCCCTTTCCAGCCCCATAGATCAAAGTCCCGATCGGTGTGCCGCAGATCGTATGCATTTCCCCGCCGTGCATCAGACACTTGCGCATACTGTAAAAAGTGTCCTTATTTTCAAGAACCAGCAGGTTCTGCGGCGTCTGCCGCGTCGCTGTGTAGTACGCGATCGGCTCTGTCGTCCTGTAATAATTAAAGAACGCTGTCTCCAATCCGCAGCGCTTCAGTATCTTCTTTCCCTGCTCCTGCTTCAAAAATTTCTCCCTGTGCCAGATGTCAAAACTGCGCTCGTTTTCTGACATGCGTGTCATAAAATCATTGTTTTTGATATAGTCGTTCAAGAGCAGGACCCACTGCCTGTCCTGAATGTACTGGTCAATGTGCGCCCGGTAATAGTCCGTGGAAATGGACGGGACGATCTCATAGTTCAGCTCATAGATATACTCGGATATATCCCGCTTCTCCTCGATGATCCAATACTCCCTGTAGAGAGCCGGCGACTTTCCGTTTTTTCCGGACGCCTTCACCGGCTTGATCTTCCGGCTGTCGATCAGTGCGATGACCTTTGTGTAGAGCTCCTTATAGTCAGCTATCCTGTAATGCGCGGACAAGGCGTCCAGATTCGTCCTCTTCATTCCAATCTCCGTTCCTTCATTCCTTCATTCCTATTCATAGTTGGCATCAGACAATCCTGCTATAGCGCGTTGTCCCTTATGCCTTTTCATCATGCGCCCGCGATCGTCTTCCAGCTGCAGACTGATCTGTGGCTGATCCTTTATGACATCCTTGACGCAAATCATCTCTGGACAGATCCTGACAATGCTGACAACGTTTTGCGCTTCAAATACTGCTCCATCTTCTCCCGTATCTTCGCAAACTGCTCATTTGTCTTTGGCAGCTCCGAGTGAAAATCCATCAGCCGGTGCAGATAACCCTGTTTCTGCACGATCTGACAGCTCATGGGATAGACCAGCTCATACACCAGCGAGATATGTCCGACTACATTGTCAACAGGTGTCCTTTTCAGATTTCTAAGGATGCAGTGCTCTTCGTAAAATGCCTGCAGGACCTCCTCCGTCACGCTGCAGTGCGTCAAGTCATAAGTTGTCACATTGTAGATCTCCTCGATTGGCACGATGACATTGACTTTTACTATATCGATCTTGTCCGCGTCGCGCAGCAGGTCTGCAAACCGCTTCTCCCGCGGCGTATAGTCTACGGGAACACGGTATGCGCTGTGACAGCGCACTGCTTTTTCGAGGAGTTCATCCTCTGACGCGTCCTCCACATAATCCCTGATCTTTCCTTCCCTGAACAGTATGTCCGCACCAAACGCCGCGTGGTCTATGGACTGCGCGTCGATAAATGTGCCGTAGCGCCTCAACTGCTCAAAGCGCCCCACGTCGTGCAGCAGCCCTGTGAGCCATGACAACCTGATCTCGTCCTCGTCAAATCCTGACTGTGCGGCAATCTGCTCACACAGCGCACATACCCTGTAGGTATGGTCGATCTTCAACTTGACTTTCTCGTCAGTGATATCATAATTTCCGGTATATTTCTGAAACGCCGCCAACGCCCTCTGTCTGTCGATCACCATTTTATCCCCTCCTGTGCATATGTATTATTGCTCATTAATACCAGTAGCGATACCACTTCCTGACGATCCGCTCCGCCTGCGGCAGCTCCATGCCCGTGATCCGGCTCAGTTCATATACTGCCTGCATCTGCTCAACATGCTCGATCAATTGATTTACCCGCGTCAACTGGGATTTTTCATACAGGGTGTCTCCTATTGATATATGCGTCTGGCGCCTGCTTCTCCTTCTCCAGCGGATCAGCGCTGTTATGCTTCCTGCGACCATGACAACACCCGCCATACTGCTGAGCAGCCCTCTCGTATATGCGCGCTTCAATCCTGCAATGTCCTGTTCTTTTATATAATATGGAAGCGCCTGCCCATCAACACCCGCCTTTTCCAGCCATGCCTGAAATGTGTTATACTGACGCTCACTCATCCTGAAGAGAAATCCCTCCACAAAAATGGGTTCTCCTTGCGCATCCGTATACGTTGACGCGTCGTCTTTCACATTGATCCCCCGCTCCTTGACATCAAACGCTGTCTTCACAGACAACTTCCGGAACAGGCTTTTCCTCCCCTTGGTCTCTCTGATCCCCATATAACAGACAGTACCGGCTGTGTCTATCGGCAATACATAGTAATATGCAATGTCGCTGACATAGTCGTCGTATGTATAGTCATATCTTCCGCACAGTTCATAGATCGTACCGCAGACCACATCCATTTCTTCAAGCTGCGACACATCGCATGATCCCGAAAACAGGTCAACCGGTTCGCGCCGCGCCGCAAGCCGTACGCTCCACATGCCGGAGCCAATGAAGACCGCCTCCAAAAATATAATACTGATTCCCGTGCACATCGCAGTGATCACAAGCACGATCTTTAGTCTGTTCCACATCCTGTCCCTGCCCTTTCCCAATACTCTATCCGACCAAAAATCAGCCGTTTATATTTTCTGTGTGTCCTTGTCTGGAGCGGTATCCATAATGAGGCAGATATCGAATCAGCTGGTCTACCTCCTGCGCCTGATAGACCCCCAGCGGCGTGTCCCCCGTCTCATCAAACCACGGTTTCGTCTCCATCGCTCTCACTGTTTTGTTCACATTGATATGCATTTTTGTCTTTCCCAGCTGAAATACCAGCTTTACGCCCTCGTTTTGTATGCGGTATTTCAAGCGCATACAGCTCCAGTCAACCGGAAGGACATCCCTGCAGATCAGCGTCCCATCTGCCCGCATTCTATAGGAAATGACCACGATATCACGCTCATTAAAACATACGATATACGGGTAAAAGTACCTCCTGTAGCGTCCCACCAGAATCGAGTAATTTCCGACAGCATAGGTATAGTCATGATAGTATTCCTTCATCACGATCTGCATGAAATCCAGCATACGCTGTTTGTCCCTGCCCGTCTGGCTCTGCTCCTCCATATATCTTTTTTCCTCGGCGCTGCCATATATATTCAGCCCGATCATACCGATCGGCAGGGCGATCAACAACACCATACAAATTCCGCCGATCACTGAAAAAATAATGCCCACTAAATTCATATATGATCCCTATTTTTAATCATCTGTACTGCTTCTTCGTACGCCTCCTTGGTCCTGTCATCAAACAGCACCCACAAAACCATGTCAAATAATTCTGGATTTTCAGCTAAAAACCGCTCGACGGTTCCGATGGCGATCTTCGCTGCACGCTCCACCGGAAACGCGTAGATCCCTGTCGATATGGACGGAAATGCGATTGTTCTGATGTTGTGTTCCGCCGCCAGCTTGAGCGAATTCTGGTAGCAGTCTGCCAGCAGCTTATCCTCGTTGTGACTTCCTCCATTCCAAACGGGTCCGACTGTGTGAATGATATGTCTGCAGGGGAGCCGGTACGCTTTCGTGATCTTTGCCTGTCCCGTCTTGCAGCCGCCCAGCAGTCGGCATTCAAACAATAGATCGGGTCCCGCCGCCCTGTGGATCGCACCGTCGACACCCCCGCCGCCCAGCAGGCTGCTGTTTGCCGCGTTGACGATCGCATCAACATTGTCAATTTTTGTGATATCTCCTTTGATCAATTGAATCATATACATTCCCTCCTATTTTCAGATCGCGAACTTCTGTTCATTCGTTTCCGCGGGCGCTCAGATCAGGATTGCAAAACACACTTCTCTCCCTCAGTTTCCTGACAAACTCTTCATTTTCCATGTCCTTCTCCAGCTCCCATGCACAGCTGGGACATAATGGTATTTGTTTTACCATTTTACAATCCTCGAGACATACAGGCAAATCTTCTTTTCCCGGCATATATAGCCACATACCGCAGGAGACACAGCGCAGACAGTTGCTATTTTCAACCAGAGGGTGACAAATCCGATGTTCTCTGTGCGCTGAAACATCCGCCCCTTTGCCCCTCAATAAAAATCCGAATAACCCAGCGCCTCCAACACTGCATCCCCATCTCTGATCTCAAGCTCGCCGAAATCCTTGATATGACAGCAGTTCGCAAAAACATACTCTATCATCTGCCTGGCAAAATGCGGTCTGCACAGATTCATTACACACTGCTCTCCTTTGTATAAACAAGGCGTTCCTCCTGCTGGATAGACATCTATATTCATATTCGGCGCATATTTGGTAAAATAAACCCGGACCTTCAGCCGCTTGTTCTCTTCCGGCTCAAAAAAATAATAAGAGTATGGATAATTTGCAAAATCCATATCGTCATAATAAAAATTCCACAGATATCGCTTTTGATTTACAACGATCTGTCTTAATTTATTTCGATTGTTCATAGCAGCGCCTCCCTTGAATCCCCTGCAAAGCCTTCATCACATTATCCTCTAAAAGACATATGCTGTCAATTATCCACCTTGTGCTTTACGACAGAAACTCTTTCCGCCAGTACTCTCTTCCCACTTCATACTCAAATATCTGAAAACATGATTCGGGATGATCCCTGAATCCAACGTATGTTATAAATACTTTTATTATATCCTCGCATTCCCCTTTTGTTTCAAAATAGCCTATTCTTTTGATCTGTTTATAAACAGTTTCATCGACTGTCTCTTCATAAATGTGATACAATGCATATATTTTCATACTGACTCGCACTCACCCTTCCCGAAGGTTTTATCAACAACTCACAAATGCTGATATTCCCTGCATTTCGGACATCTCTTTTTCGCATTACAGTTTATAAACACAATCTCGTGATAAGACTCTCCGCTATCCGCATGAAATCCTCAAAACTTTTTCTCTCGTCAGGAAACCGCCTGCTCCAAACCTGCCTGATGTGCTCCGCAATATCCTGTATATCTTTGATGTTGTATACCTCTTGTTCAACATCGCAAAGTGCATTGTAATATTCGCTGTCTTCCCATGATTCCTCAGGGCTTTTATCTATGCCCAGCCATTCATTGAAGCATGCTGTCAACGTTACAGTGTTCTGGTATATTTCATCGCTGCTGACAAATCCTCCTTCCCACTGTACCTTCCCGATCTCAGACATGCTGACAAATAGAAGATTCTTATCAATCTTCCTCTCTAAAGCGAACTTCCTTTTTGCATTCTGGGCTTCCTTCTTTGAAAGGTACAAGCCGATCAGGTTGTACTCTTCTGTTATCGTATCACCGTCGTCAGTCTCTTTATAGTATTCCAACATATATATTTCCATAAAAAACCTCCATAGTGAAAAACGCACCTAAAGGATAGCTGCACCCAAAACAAAAATATTTATAGTGGACGATCCTAATTTTATTATCCTCTAAAGGGCACACGATGTCAATTCCGGATTCAGCCTTTATCCATACAGGAACCGTGCGTTTTGGTTTATATCCGACTGTATCTGATACATTTTCTATTTCCAGTGAGACGGAGCACTATACTGAGTGAACTATCCTTGAGAGATTAAAACAAAACAGCGTGCGGTAAGATTGAAGATCCTGCCGCACGCTATTTTATATTTGCTTAGGAAAATTTATTGATCACCCTTCGATCTGAATATACCTGCTCTCCTCAACCGCAGGTTTTGCCTCCTTTTTCGGCACGCATACTTTCAGGATACCATCCTCAAATCTTGCTTTGATATCCTCCTGTGTCACGTCCTCCCCCACATAGAAGCTTCTGCTGCAGGTTCCGTAATACCGCTCTCGGCGGATATATTTGCCGTTCTCATCCTCCTGGTCATTGTTCTGGCTCGTCTCGGCATTGATGGTGAGATATCCGTTCTTGAGCTCCGCCTTGACATTCTCCTTCTTGCATCCCGGGAGATCGATATCCAGCTCGTAGCCGTTATCATTTTCCTTGACATCTGTCCTCATGATACCTGTGGAGGTATTGTAACGGGAAGACGTCCTCACCGGACGGGCGAAATCCTCAAAGAAATCATCGAATAAACTTTCTCCAAAAATACTGTTGATCACATTTGAACTTGGTAATAACATAATGCATTCCTCCTAAAATTTTAATTTAAGTGTGGCAGCTTCAAGAGCTGTTGTTTTATTTGTTATATATGTGTTATAACACACTTGTTAGCACTCGTCAATATAGAGTGCTAACAATTTTTCTAAACAATTTATAAACTCCGCTTTTATGTGGTCTGCGGTTGATTTAGTCTATCCAGAAATGCCACGAAATATGCCATTTTCACAAGCCGCAACCAAATTGTTTTCACTTTACGGCAGCACAGTTCCTTTGATAACGTAACCTATTTTCACCAATTTTGTAACAGTTCAGCCTTCGGCTTCCTGTTACAAGCGTCAAGCCATGCAAAAACCGCTTCGCGGATGTCAAAGCCACGTACCGTGGCTTGACGCATCTAGGCCGCTATGCTTTCTCAGGATGAACTGTAACCCTATTTTCAACAAATAAACACCTTCCATCTTGACTTATGTGTCTAATAGTATTAGACTATATGTGTCTAACAGCATTAGACACTCCGGTCAGCATCGCCTAACTAACAGTGAAAAACAGTGCCTGATATTTGTGACAGGACAACGCGGAAGAATGAGGCAATGCGATAGCATTGTTGACTGAAGACAACGCAGGGCCGGTGCCAATGTACACAGATATACTTCTAGATTTATGCACAGAGAGGAAAGTTTGCTATGGATGAAAACAGATTAGGATTGATGGAGGGGCGCTTTGCGGATATCATCTGGCAGTCCGCCCCCATCAGCACAGGCGACTTGATAAAAGTCTGCGAAACGCAGTTTGGCTGGAAGCGCACGACAACCTACACAATGCTCAAACGGCTCTGCCAGCGCGGCATCTTTGAGAATGACAGCGGCACTGTCATCGTCCTGATACCCAAGGAAAAGTTTCACCAGAGACAGAGCGAACAGTTTGTGTCGGACACTTTCGGCGGCTCCCTTCCCGCCTTTATCGCCACCTTCACAAAGGGAAAAACGCTGAGCGACGAGGAGGCGGACGAGATCCAGCGGCTGATCGACAAAAGCCGCGCCGGACGTCCGTCAGCGCATGCTGACATTTTTCCGCCGGACGCCCGTGTGCATAAAAGTGAGGAGGAACCCCGATGACACTGGAATCTTTATTTGCAACAGTGCTGCAGTTAAGCTTTTACGGAACGATCGGCTGCGGCGTGATCCTGATCTGCGCGCTCGTCAATTACGCGCGGGCGCCCAGATGGATCTCCATGACGCTCTGGGGGCTGGTCGCACTGCGGCTGATCGTGCCGTTTCATTTTTCCTCCGCGGTAAGCCTGTTCCGGCTGGACGGTATATCGGATCTCTCGTCACGGATCGACCGCACCCTTGATGACGGCGGAGCTTACAGGACGGCACTGGAGGGGAGTGCGGAATTCGATCAGGCTGTCGCCGCCGGAAGCCCTGTGTCCACCACCCCGGGAGGCAGCCGGATGGCGTACTATTACGAGCGGGAAAACGGCAGAATCGCGCCGGCAAAAACAGCTTATGCGTCCTTTCTTGGCATCGGAGCGCGCGTGTGGATTGCCGGCATGGCTCTGTTGTGGCTCTGGGCAGGTATATCCTATGTCCGGCTAAAGCGCAGGCTGCGGTTTTCCATGCAGCTTTTCAGGGGCGTGTACGAGACGGATGCCGTCTCCTCGCCATGTGTCGTCGGGATCCTCAGACCCCGGATCTATCTGATCCCCGGTCTGACAGACATGCAGAAAACACATATCCTGCTGCATGAGCGAATGCACGTACGATACCTGGACCACATCTGGAAGATCGTGTCCTTTGCAGTCATCAGCGTACACTGGTTCAATCCCTTTTTGTGGTTTATGTACCGCATGTTTCAGGGCGAGCTGGAGAAAGCTTGCGATGAGCGGGTGCTCGCACGGCTCGGCGAAGATAAAAAGGAGGAGTACAGCGAATCCCTGCTGGCACTCGCAGTGAGCAGAAACTGGAAAAGACCGACACCGATCTCTTTCGGCGAGGAAAACATCAAGGGCAGGATCAAGCGGATCCTTGCCTACCAAAAACCTATGGTGACTCTGACGGTTGTCGTTGTCATTCTGTCTGTCGGGGGCTGCAGTATCTTCCTGACGACGGCAGAGCCCTCAGATGGCGCCGCAGAAAGCGCACAGACTTCCGATCCGGTGGAAGATAATGCACTTCCTACAGACATCGGCACGAACACGCCGGATCCCCTGCCGGAAGCAGCAAATCGCACAGAACCTGACAGCGCACACTCTGACACAGAAACAGCACCCGATAACGAACCCACACCTGACCACACAGAAGTTTACGAGGAAATAACTGACAACGGTGTCACGTTTCAGGCAAGATGGGGCGGCATTTACCGCATCGGGGAAGACGGCAGCGAAGAGCAGCTTTATCCTATTTTCGCAGGAACAGAGCCGCAGATGACAGTCTTTGAGGACACACTGTACTTTCGCACCGATCAATCTTACTACGACGGCGCACTGGACTGGTCAGACAACACGATCCGATGGATCGATCTGAACACCGGAAAGACAGGCGACCTTCCATTTATACGTCAGAACCAGAATATTGCCTTTTTTGCTGTCTATGAGGGACTTGCAGTGATCCGCTACAGCACGCCGGATGTCACGGATACGATCATGCTCTACACCGATGAGGACCCTGCCTTCAACGGCAAAAACATCGCACAGCTGTCCGAGACAGAGCGGGAACAGCTCGGACAGGACACCACGCAGACCGTGCTGCAAAATCCCTGTACGCTGGTCAATATCTCACACCGGACCAGAGAGCGCAACACCGCCTATCTGGATATGGACGGGGACGGAACCGCCGAGGAGATCATTCTGGAGCCTTCGCAGGATCCCGAAAACATGGCATACCGGGATGAGACAGACCCACTATCCTACTTCCGTCTGCAAGTCGGGAACGCTGAAATGGAAAACTGGGGCGAAAATCTGTCAAATACGCTCTGGGCTGTCAGCCTTGACGGCCAGTCGATCCTGCTGGTTCTCTACGAGGATGGTCCGAGCGCAGACCCTTATACACGGTTTTACCGCTATCAAAACGATCAGATCATCGAAGCGGGCGGTTTTGCTGACGATATCCGACTGTGCGGGATCAGCCCGGAAGGGATCATCACAAGCGCGATCAGACAGGATGTCGTACAGACAGACTGGATCACGGTGCGCTGGCAGTTTGGAGAAAACGGAATGCTGGAAGAAATACCACAGGATCTCTATGAATTTCAAAACCCAAATTGGGTAAACCTGTCCGAAGACCTCCCTCTGCACGTCTCGATCGGAAGCACTGAGACCTTTGTGATCCCTTCCTCACAATCGCTCCGATTCCTGCAGACCTCCGCCGACTGGCGCTGGGTCCTCGCAGAAACTGCCGACGGGCAACAGGGCTGGGTACACGTGGAGCATTTTGAGGTCATGGATTTGGGGAAAAACGTTATGGAAGTATTTGAAGGCTTAAATATGGCAGGATAGACTGCACGGATCTGTGCATAAAAATGAAAGGGGAATTTACTATGAGAACCAAAAATGTATCAATACTATTGTTAGCAATAACAGGCACGCTGCTCATCGGCGGGTGTGAAAAACAGACAGCAGACAGCACGCCAGGGACAGTGCCGGATCTGACATCCTCATCGGAAGCGCCGATCCAGGTGGATATCTTATCGGAAACATCCGTCGATCCCCTGCCGGAGCAGGCCTCAACTACAGATCCGACATCCCAGGATGGCACACAGACAGCACCGCAGACAGACAACGCCACACCAGAGGCAGCAAAAACAGACAGCAACGCTGCAGCAGAAACACCCAAAATAGACAGCAACGCTGCAGCAGCGCCGAAAACAGACAACACTGCAGCAGAAACACCCAAAACAGACAGCAGCACTGCAGCAGAAACAGTGACTGTAACAAAGGCATTTCAACCAAATGACGGCTGGACCTCAGACTTTTTCTTCCAGATCCCCCAGGACTGGAGCTATACAATAGACGAGGATACCATTGAATGGGGCTTTCTCATTCAGGTGAGCGGTCAGGAAGACGCCTCTCTCTGTATTTACGGTCGGTATGGAACTGTCAATGTCGAACCGTTTTATACAGACGCTCCCACAGACTTTGAGACATCGAGCGGTTTAAAAGGACGTTTTTATCAGAACATACACACAGACGAGGACGGATCTTCTTATATAGAGGGCGATATCGTGTTCGATCTGCGATCATACGGAGTGCGCTTTTACATGCCGGAGACTGTTTATACTGAATATAAAGACACTCTCCAGGCAGTCTTCCGAAGTATCAGGATCGAGAATACCTTTACGGAATAATATGAGCGATGCGCAGCAGGAAAGACTGATCCCATTTCAGTCTTTCCTACTGCGCGATCCCCCTGCAGCGCCTCAACCAGCTGCCCCGCAGATAATAGATGATGAATAATATGGACGTCGTCGTCCATGTCAGCGGATAGCTGAACGCCACCGTGGAGACCTCGGGACGCATGGGCACGACCACCAGATTCCAGATCACGCGCAGGACACAGACGCCGACACAGGTCATCAGCATCGGCGGAACGGCATCGCCGCATCCGCGCGTCGTGCCGCCCAGGATCTCGATACAGATATAGGTGATATAGCTGGGCGAGATCACGCGCATCATGCCGAGCCCGATCGAGACCACATTCGGGTCATCCGTGAACAGATGCAGGAAAACGCGCCCGCCCGCAAGCACGACAATACTCAACAGAATGCTGGTAAACGCCGCCATGCCCAGACAGATGCGCACACTTTTCCGGATCCGGTCATACTTGCCCGCGCCGAAGTTCTGCCCCGCAAAGGTAGTGATCGATACGCCGTAGGCGCCCATGATCATCCAGAAAATACCGTCCACTTTGCCGTATGCCGTCCACGCCGCGATCGTATCCGTGCCAAACGCATTGATACTCGACTGGATGATCAGGTTGGAGGCGGAATACATAGTAGACTGGATCCCCGCCGGCAGACCGATGCGGATGATATTGTGCAGGAGCACCGGATGAAACCGGATCTCGCAAAGGACGAGCCTGTAGGACTCGTCTGTCCGCATCAGCGTCATCATCACCATGAGCGCGCTGACCACCTGCGACAGCGCCGTCGCCACCGCCACGCCGACCACACCCATTTTCAGTATCGTCACGAAGAAAATATCCAGCACGATATTGACCAAACAGGACAATATCAAAAAATACAGCGGTCTCCTGGAATCCCCCACAGCTCTCAGGATCCCCGAACCCATATTGTATACCAGGGACGGGATGACGCCGAGAAAATAAACCCGCATGTACACGGCGGACATCGACAGGATCTCATCAGGCGTGTTCATCGCGCGGAGCGCCGCACCCGAGAAGAGCATCCCAAGCACCATGATCACAGCCCCGCCCGCGACGGAGAGCGCCATTGCCGTATGCACCGTCCGCCTCACATCATCCTGTTTCTTCGCACCGTAGTACTGTGCCAGGATCACCGTCGCGCCGGAGGAGAGCCCCGTAAAAAAGCCGATCAGCAGGTTGATCAGTGTGGACGCAGGACCGCCCACCGCCGCCAGCGCCTCCTTTCCGACAAACTTTCCCACGATCACCGCGTCCGTCGTATTGTAGAGCTGCTGGAAAAAGGTTCCGAACAAGATCGGGAAAAAGAAAAAGAGAAGCTGCTTCCAGATCACCCCCTCGGTGATCTGGTTCGAAATCTGGTGCCTTTCTGCTTTCATATGTACCTCCCTGCAGGACTGTCTAGTACAGCATTGCGCAAATAACAGTGAATACAGCACCTGCTATTTGCACCAGTCCTGCGTTGTCGTCAGTCAACAATGCCACCGCATTGCCTCCTTCCTCCGCCTTGTCCTGTCACAAATATCAGGCACTGTTTTTCACTGTTATTTAGGCAATGCCGTACCAGGAACTGATATGTATATATCAGTTCCTTATCTACTGTTCAAATATTATGCTGTCAATGATCGCATCGAACATCGGATCGGCATCATCGCCAAGATCCTCATAAATGTAAAAATCAAACGTAAAGAGAATATCATCCCTCTGTATCCCGACAAATGTCGTCCTGAAAATATCTCCATTATCGTTTTCCAACATCGAGACGACTTCTATTGCCGGGAATCCGGCGACTGTCTTATCCTCCACATCAAACCCCTGCCCTGTGTACAAATCCCTGAAAAGCTGCAGATCCACGTCCTCATCCGGCATGTAAGCATCGAAAAACAACAGTGACAAATCCCACGCATTGTTCCCCTCATATCTGGAAGTCAATCCATATGAAACCTCGCCATTCTCCGATACATCTTCCATATTCCACAGATATGGATATGAAAAAGTGATCCCCAGATCGTCCATCACACACTGCTGCATCACGGGCATCGGAATCTCAGGCTCCTGCTCCATGGCTTCGTCAAGCTCTTCCTGCGTGACCGCAATATTGCACTCCGCCCCGGTGTCCGAGAGGATCTTCTGCGCAAGCACCCGCGTCAGCGGCGCAAGCACTGTCCAGTGATCCTGCCCCTCCATGATGTAGCAATGGATATTCTCATTTTTGGAAGTGCGTTCGATATTTTTTAAGTTCGAAGAATTCCCGCCGCTCCCCTCGATCAGGAAAGTCGGTGTCCTCACACTGTCCAGCCAGTAGATCGGGGAGCGCATCCTGTACTCCTCCTCGTTGTCCGTGTCGAACGTGAACTGGCTGTTATTGTGATACTCGATCTTGTCCACCACCCCGAAACCGAACACCGCGCGGAACTTGTCCGTGTACTCTGCGGCGAGCAGCGCGCGCGTCCCGCCGGTGCTGTGACCGCCCAGATAGATGCGGTCGGGATCCACATAGGGAAGGGACGCCGCGTAATCATATGCCGACACGATATCGTCCACCTCGCCAAAAAGCGTCTCGTAATTGCCTGGATTTCCGTTTCCGCCGCGGAAGGACGGGTACATCATCAGCACACCCGCCTGCCAGAATGCCGATCCGGTCTGGTCGTCATCCCACGCAGGATAGCACCACGGAAAATCGTCGATGCCGTTTCCCCAGCCGCCTACCACCCAGATGATCAGCGGATGCTTTTTGCCATCATCGGGATCGCTCGACACGTACGCCGCCAGATCTCCCACTTTGGAGGGATACTGCACCAGGTCGAAAAAGCCCTCCGGCGGATCCGGGATCGGATCGTTGTCGCTGTTCTGTTCCACAAGCGTCGTCTGGAAAGCGTCATGCGCCTCTGCAAAGCTCTGCTCCCTGGGCGCCTCCTTTTGGGCGCTGTCTTCCCGGGAGGCTGCCGGATCCATCATTGTATTTACCACCGAACAGGACGTGGTAAAGCACATCACTGCAGTCAGCGTGACTACCAGGAAGCTTGTTTTCATTTTGTTGTTCATTACAGGATTCTCCTTTCCCTTTTCATGTTTGACAGTAAAAATTATTCAGTTCAATACATGCGCTGATACCACTATTTTACCAGACAGCCGCGTTTTATTCGATGTATATCCAAATAAAAGTTCGATTTTATAAACCACCGCCAGAATAATCGATCTTATCCCGGATCTCCTGCATCTGGTAGTCAAGCGCTTCAATGGAGTCCGCGCATGCCTTTAACTGCCTCTCAATCTCCTCCGTGTTGTCGATGCTCTTCTTGTATTTGAGCTTGTGCTCCAGGCTCGCCCAGAAATCCATCGCGATCGTGCGGAACTGCACCTCCGCCTTCACATACTTTTTCTCATCCGGCAGAAAGATCGGAACACTCAGGATCAGATGGAGGCTCCGGTAGCCATTGTTTTTTGGTTCCCTGATATAATCCTTATCCTTCAATAAGATAATATCGTCCTGCTTAAGCAGAAGCTCCGCCAGCCGGTAAATGTCATCGGGAAAAGAACAGATCACACGAAGCCCAGCTACGTCCGTAACATGCTCCTTGATGTTCTCGATCGTGACCGGCAGATCCTTGCGCACCAGCTTTTTGTAGATGCTCTCGGGCTTCTTCAGCCTGCTCTTGATCGACTCAAAGGGATTGCGCTTGTACTCCTCGGAGAACATCGCATTGAGCACCTTGAGCCTCGTCTCCACCTCCATGATCACAGACCGGTACTCCATCATCAGTTTGCTGAACGCCTCCGCGGTGCTCAGCTGCTCCGCCTGTATCTTGATGATCTGCTCCTGCCTTCTGAGCGCCTCGGACTGCCTCTCGATCTTTTTCTCGAGCTGATTCTTGCAGTTGAAGAGTTCGATCGTATTCCGCACTCTGTTCTTGACGATCGAGTCCACAAACGGTTTGTGGATAAAGTCCGCAACCCCCAGCTCAAAACACTTGTTTTCCACCTCGACCGCGTTCTCGCCGCTGATGATCAGCACCGGGATATCGTCCATCCACCCGCTTTCCCGCATGCTGTCGATCACGGCAAAGCCGTCCATTTCCGGCATATGCAGATCCAGCAGGAGCGCTGCCGTCTCATCCGGGCACTCCCGCAGCTTCTGCAGCGCCTGCGCTCCGTTTGCAGCCATCTCAACCGCATAATCGGTCTCGAGTATCTCCCTCAACAGTTCGCGGTTCATCTCCGCGTCGTCGACTACCAGTATCGTTTGCATTTTTATTAATCCCTTTTCATTTTACACAAGAAGACGCCCCCTATGGAGCGTCATATAACTGCTTTCATCTAACCCCATTCGCCCGCCGAGGCGAACTTCCGGATCAATAGCGTGAAATGTTATATTTCACTTTATATTTGTGTCTTAATGGCTTTAAAGTCCAATCATCAAATCTGACTTTTCCATCGTTCTGCAATCTTCCCAAGACGATCCCTGGATCGCGGTCAATCTGATCTGCAAAATCACTGATCGCCTGCAGGTCAAATCGATTCCCGCGAACAAACTCCTGATACCTTTCTGGCGGTATCAGGGCATTTTCTGCATATTGATCTGCCGCCTCTTCCCGTGCTCCAGATTCCCTCTCAAAAGATATTCCGTAATCGCCATTCATAATATGACCAATTTCATGAAACAACGTAAACCAGAAGGAATCTGCATTTAACCTTCTGTCATTTACCATTAACATCACATTATTTCCAATCTTTTTTGTCGCTCCGTTTATCTTTGAACCTAAAAGATTGGGTAAAATAACAAAGATCACACCAGTCCTGTGAAATGTCTCTCTTAAGATCGGATAAAACTCCTCATGATTTCTCGTCAGCGTTAACGCATATTCGGCTGCTTTTTCAAATGCCATTTTATTGAATCTGGGCGCATCAGTCTTCAATGCCTCATTGACTGCTATCTGAACCATTGTATTTGCTTTGATCGTATTGACCTGCGTCAATTCTTCCGTCGTACTTCTAAAACTCACTGCCATATCACGTTTTATCAATACAGAAAGTGTTGCCACATTCAGAAACTCCCGAACCTGCTTGATCTGCTCATTTATTTTCCTAGGCAGATCCGGTAATCCAAAATGATCCTTAAAATATTTGTAATCCAGACAGTCAAAGACTTTGCGTTCTTCCATAAGCTCTTCCTGTGATCTAAATTCTGCCCGCAATGCATCATAAGAATTTTGCAGATTCAGCCAGTAGCCTACACTTGTCCCGATCATTCTGGAAAGCTTCATCGCAATGTCAATAGACAAGCTCTGCTCTCCCCTGATCAGCAGACTGAGATTTTTGGGTGTGGTATCGAGACGCTTGGCAAAATCTTCCTGTGTTAATCCACTTTCATCAACAATTTCTTTTATATAATACCCTGGGTGAAAAGCAATCATATCATTATACTCTATATAGTTACTCATAGTGTTTGCTCACCTCCGCAATCTCCACAATTTTGACACTTCCGGCTATCTGATCGATCTGACAGGGAATGTAGGGATTTCCCTCCTCATTTAAAGGCTGTATGATGATCCTCCACTGTTCTCTTCTTGATTTTACATCTATTGCAAAATATCCCTCCAGGTCTCTTCCACCTTTCTTCTCCAGTTTGTGAAAATGAAATGTGGGCTGAACAATGATATCTTTGATCGTTTCAGCCTGCTTCAGTGCATTGATCCTTGCTAATAGACTTCTCGCCAGAACAGCATCCCCTCCAAATAATTTACTTGCCGCTTTGACACTTGTACATTGATCTTCAAGCTTTTCAGCTGCGTAGATTAGCTCCACCTATGCCCTCCTTGCACATCCGGATTACCCATTGGGTAACTTCATTATATCATTCCGAGTGATCATCGTCAATACAAACTGTCCTGCTCATCAAAATCTCATCAATATCCTTATTGGGAATGAATGCCTTCTCCCGTTCGCGAACCCAAACCGGCATCTGGCGAAACTTTTCTCCATCTGACAGCCTCCTGTGATATAGTAATCCCAACAAGCAACAAACCACAAATACACATTAGAAAAGGAGAAAACAGTATGAAAACAAAAAATATGGTTTATTTTGGAATCTTTGTGGCAGTGTTGGTGATCACCGACTGCATCGCAGGAAAAGAACCTGCCAATTTCTGGATCTTTATAGCAGCGCTGGCAATCTCCGGCAACATCTCAAGAAAAGAGCCCGAGCGCTTCCGCAAACTCATGACAAACACTTTGGGCTACACGATGAGCCTCGGACTCATATTTTGTTTCCTCGAAGTTCTTGCCCTCTACGGTATTGAGACCGCCGCGATTCCCTGGAGTCTCAGCCCGCTGGATTTCATGTTCTCGGTCTCCTGTCTGTTTTTCTTCTCGCTCATCTCAGAGAAGTGGACACTTCCGGGGCGTCAGGATGCAGGTGAAAAAAAATCCCTCTCCGCGATGAACCCGATGAAATGGTGGCGGTGCTGACAGCGATTCTCAGCTGCGCAGGGCGGAGGCGTACTCCGCCTTCGCCTTGCGGGACAAAAGACACGTCTCCCCGTTGTCAAGTTCCACCATGTTTTCTTTCAGCCGCACATTGCCGATCCTGGCACGGTTTACCAGAAAGCTGCGGTGGCACCGCCAGAACGCCTCCCCCAGCTTCTCCTCGAAATGATTCAGGCTGCTGTTGAACTCCAGCACCTCATCATCCATGTGGAGCACCAGCGTGTGGCGGCTTCCCACCGCCTCAAAATACAGGATCTTCTGCAGCGGAATGTGACGCACCGAGTCAAATATTTTTAAAGAACAATAATTACTTTTCCCGTCCGGCTCACTCATCAGCCGCTCACAGATACTCTCCAGACACGCGTTCACGCGCTGTGCCATCACGGAGGGCTCGCCCTTCACGATATAGTCCAGCGCCTCCAGCCGATACCGGAATGTCTCAAACATCATATCGTCGTGTGCCGTGATGAACACGATGAACCCTCTCGGATCATACTGCCTGAGCTTTACCGCAAGCTCCAGACCGCTCATGTACCCCGGAAAGTCGATATCAAGAAAATAGATCGCCGGAACATCCGCTTTTTTCTGCATCGAAAGCAGCGAAACCGGATTGTCCACCACCTGCAGCGGTCCCATATCACGCTCCATCATCATGATCTGATCGCCGACAAGTCTCTCCAGCTGCGCGCTGATCGCCGGCTCGTCGTCGCATATATACACTGGGATCATCGTCATTCCTCCTCGTCATCCCCAATAGACTCCCGCAGCCTGTTTCCGCTCTGCATCCAATATCCCGCCCGGAAAGATCCTACACCGGGATCCGCAGCTCCTGCACCAGGTAGTCGTCCTTGATATAAGTGCGCGTCATGCAGTCCGGACAGCGCGACACCATCTTCCGATAGCTCGAAAGACCCGTCCCATGTCCCTTTCCCTTCGTGGTATAGCCGCTCTTTGTGAGCGCCGCCAGATTCGGCTGCTCGTCATAATTGTTGGCGACCGCTATGTACAGTTCCCCTGCGTCCTGCAATAGGACTACCCGGATCTTCCCCTCCGACTTCGACGCCGCCTCGATCGCGTTGTCGAGCAGGATCCCCTGGCAGCGCAGCAGATCCTCCGTCGACATGCGGACGCCTGTCACGGGGTTCATGATCTCGAGCGCGACCTGGATATGGCGCTGGCGCATCAGATTCAGCTTCGTGGAGATCAGGCTGCGCACCGGATAGATCCGGATGTTGGACAGTCCCTCCATCTGCCGGATCTCGCTGCCCAGCTTCTCGTCAAAATACCCGCTGGTGCGCCGCATGAACTCCTGGATCGCCTCCACATCCCCCTCCTGCGCGGAGAGTGCCATGCCGGACAAAAGATTGGTAAAGTCATGGCGGAACGCGCGGATCTCCCCCTGCAGTTCCTCGAGCAGCGCCATGTGCGCCTGTTGCTGCGCGATCGTCTCCTCCTGCGCCTTGACCTTGTCCCTGCTCGCCGCGTACATGGCGCCAAACTGGATGCAGAACAGCGCAAACAGGATCAGCACACAGCAGAACAGCCCATAGGAAAAATCGGTCGTCACACCCGGGAAAAACCGATCCAGCAGCGCTTTCAGGTTCATCAGCAGGAAAAAGACCAGCAGCGAGACCGCCGTCCGCATCCGCCCGTGGAACAGATATGCAAAATACTGCGCAAACTCTGACCGGTTCAGAACAAACACGATCCCGCCGGAAAAAAGCAGCGTCAGCATGTACGGCAGCAAAAGGGATGTCGCCACATAGAGATATTTCCCGTCAAAGACAGGCGAGTAGTATGACGCCGCCGCTGTCAGAAAGTCAAAGATCGTGTAGATCAGAAAATGTCCCAGCATCGCCGCACCGAGTGCCGCAGCCATCGGTACGCGGTACCGCAGCCTGAGGATCGCACTGAAGATCAACGCCACGATCGAAAGTCCCAGCGGCTCGAGCCAGTCTTCATCCAACACATCGAGCGCGATCATGAGCAGTACCACCCCCCACATGACCACAGAGTACCCCGCATAGTACACGGCGTACCACCGCCACCGCGCTCTCTCCCCCACCAGTGCCATCGTCGTCCAGAAGACAGAATACGCATGCACCGCAAACAATACAACTACCACAGAAATACGAAAAACAAAAGGCATCTGTAATACTCTCCTTCCATTTTGCTATACTATCATTATAAAAACTTGCACATAGTATGTCAACGCGCTGGCAGAAAATATGTGAGCAGCATGTAATAGTTCAGCCCAGGACTTCGCACTACGCTGCAAAGTCCGTGAGAATACATAGTGGCTGAGATGCATCAAGCTAACCGCGAAGCGGTTTTTGCATAGCTTGATGCCTGTAACAGGAAGCCGAAGGCTGAACTGTTACAGCAGCATGCGCTCAACCACAGGCGGATGCAGTGTGAGCTGCTGTACGATCCAGGGCGACGTCTCTGCCGGGACCTACATCGCCTGCTGTA
>CAJUQU010000010.1 GCA_910588595.1 uncultured Lachnospiraceae bacterium
CGTGTGCTCTTCCGATCTACGGGTTCCCTGAGCGCATTCGAACCTCCGTTTGTTATCATGTCAGGCGGCGGAAATGGCACGGCGACATACTTTGTGAAGATGCACGAGGTCGCACACACAAGCCAGAAGCTCGGACTGGCATCGGCGATGGCGATCGTGCTGCTGATGATCATCTTTGCCGCTACGATCCTGCAGAAGCTTTTCTTCCGGTATGTCTTCAAGGATGCGGAGGACGAGGACAAGGGAGCATCGGCACGGCGTGAAAAGAAGCTTTCAAGATCAAGATAAGGGGGCAGTGTATAATGACAATTGTAGAAATGGTTAAAAAGTATCTCTGGATCTTCATCAAATATTTTTCGATGCTGTTCTTCTCGTTTGTGTCGATACTTCCGATCGTGTCGTGCGTGATCACTGCCTTCAAGACGGATGTGGAGTATCAGAATACCAATGTCATGACACCGCCGGAGAGCTGGCTGAACTTTTCGAATTTTACGGAGGCTTTCTCGAGGGCGCACATGGGAAGGGCGTTTCTGAACTCGGTCATCGTCGTGGTCGTGGTCGTGGTGGGCTCTGTCATGATCGGTTCCATGCTGGCGTATGTGCTGAACCGCTTTAAGTTTCCGGGAAACGGTCTGATCCGCAACCTCTTTCTGTTCGCGACGCTCCTTCCGGGGATCGCGATGCAGGTGTCGACTTACCAGCTGATGTACCAGATCGGGTTCATCAATCACTTGTACGGCTACATTATCCTGATGATGGGTACGGATGTCATGTCGATCTATATCTTTATCCAGTTTTTCGAGAACATCTCGACGTCGCTGGACGAATCGGCTTATATGGACGGCGCGAGCTACTTCACGATCTTCTTTAAGATCCTGTTCCCGCTCCTGAAGCCGGCGATCGTGACATGCATGATCCTGAAGGGCGTGGGCGTGTACAACGAGTACTACAGTGCCAACCTGTACCTGGTCGACCAGAAGCTCAAGACGGTGGCGATCTCCCTGTACACCTTCACGGGACCGCTGGGAAGCAAGTACAACCTGATCTGTGCGGGCGTGATCATCACGCTGCTGCCGGCATTGATCGTCTTTATCGCTTTCCAGAAGCAGATCTACTCAGGTCTCACGGCAGGCGCTGTCAAAGGCTAAAAATGATTAAATATTTAACTAAAAAATAATGAATGAGAATAAAATATGCTGTATCGTTTATGCGAAAAAAGCGGTACAGCATATCTTATGCCCAAAACACAAATGCAAAAGATTATTTTAGTAAACAATTAGGTAAAAGTGCACAAATACTTTTGGAACATTTCCTAATTGCAGTTTAAGAGATTAATTGTTAAGATAAATATTGATTAAATTTAGCTACTTAAATTTAAGGAGGCTTATTATGGACAACACAAAAATGCGTTCGGAAATGCGCATGGAGGTGACAAGACATCTTACAAAAGATATCATACCATTCTGGAAAAGTCTGAGGGATGATGAGAACGGCGGTTATACAGGTTATCTCGGGTATGATCTGAAAGCGGACAGGAAAGCAGTCAAGGGCTGTATCCTCAACAGCCGCATCACGTGGTTTTTTGCCAATGCATACACCCTTTTGAAAGATATCAGCCTTCTTGAGGAGGCATCACACGGCTTTGCGTTTTTGAAAAATGTCTGCTGGGACAAAATAAATGGCGGCGTGTACTGGTCTGTCAACTATGACGGAATGCCAGCAGAGACACTCAAGCATACATACAATCAGGCGTTTTCAATCTATGCGTTGTCTTCCTACTATGAGGCGAGCAGGGACAGGGAGGCGCTGGATATGGCATACCAGCTCTACAATATCATCGAGGGGAAGATGCGTGACGAGCTGGGATATAAAGAGGCATTCGATGAGGCGTTCAACGAGATCGACAATGATAAACTCTCGGAAAACGGTGTGATGGCATCAAGGACGATGAACACACTGCTCCATGTCTTCGAAGCGTACACGGAGCTGTACAGGGTCGATCACAATGAGAAGGTAGCGGACAAGATCCGGTGGATGATGGAAATCATCGCCGCCAGGGTTTACAACCCAAAACTGCACCGCCAGGAAGTGTTCTTTGATGACAAGTGGAATCCGATCATCGATCTGCACTCCTATGGTCACGACATCGAGACTGCATGGCTTGTGGACAGGGGTGTCGAGGTTCTAGGCGATGATGTTTATGCCGGAAAGATGTCTCCTGTCACGCAGGATCTGACAGATCAGATCTACAAAGTAGCGTTCAATGGTTCTTCCCTTGCCAACGAGTGTGAGAAAGGCATCGTGGATGACTGGCGCATCTGGTGGGTGCAGGCGGAGACGGTCGTAGGATTTATAAACGGCTATGACAAGACAGGACGTGAGGAATATCTCCATGCAGCGCAGAATGTCTGGGCGTTTATCAGAGAACATCTGATCGACTGGCGTGATGGCTATGCGGCGGGCAGGGAGTGGTACTGGAAAGTGGACACGGACGGCACGCCGGATGAGACACAGCCGATCGTGGAGCAGTGGAAGTGTCCATATCACAATGGCAGAATGTGTTTTGAGGTGATCAGGAGGTTGAGTGTATGATCAATTTTGAGGAGAACAAGGCAAACGTAATGAAGCGGTACGAGGAGACCGTAAACCGCAAAAATGTAAAGAGTGATTTCTATAATGGCATCTATGACCGATATGAGTACCCGGTGCTGACACGTGATCATATCCCGCCTTTTTGGAAATATGACATGAACCCTGAGACCAATCCGTATTTTATGGAAAGGCTCGGTGTGAACTGTACATTTAACTCCGGTGCGATTGAAATGAACGGCAAGTTCTATCTTGTGGCAAGAGTTGAGGGCAATGACAGGAAATCGTTTTTTGCAGTGGCGGAGAGTGACAGCGGAATCGACGGTTTCCGCTTCTGGGATTATCCGATCCTGCTCGACGATGTGTGTCCTGAGGAGACAAACGTGTACGATATGCGTCTCACGAAACATGAGGACGGCTATATCTACGGTGTGTTCTGCTCCGAGAGCAAGGACACGGCGGTGGACGACCTGTCGGCGGCAGTGGCGGCGGCGGGCATCGTGAGGACGAAGGACTTAAAGACATGGGAGAGGCTTGACAATCTCAAGACACTCAACTCCCCGCAGCAGAGGAATGTCGTGCTGCACCCGGAGTTTGTGGACGGAAAGTACGCGTTCTACACCAGGCCGATGGATGACTTCATCGATACAGGCAGCGGCGGGGGCGTCGGATTTGGGCTGTGCGAAGATATCACGCACGCGGTTGTCGACGAGGAGATCATCACGAGCAGGCGCAAGTACCACACGATCACGGAGGCTAAGAACGGTGCGGGAGCAGTGCCGATCAAGACAGAGAAGGGATGGATCCACATTGCCCACGGTGTCAGGAACACGGCGGCGGGACTGCGCTATGTCGTGTATGCGTTTGCCACGGCGCTCGACGATCCCACGAAGGTGATCGCGGAGCCGGGGGGATTCCTCATCGCACCGCTCGGGGCTGAGAGGGTCGGCGATGTGTCGAATGTCGTGTTCACAAACGGCGCAGTCGCGCGGGAGAACGGCGAAGTGTACATCTACTACGCATCGAGCGACACGCGGCTCCATGTGGCAACGACGACGATAGACAGGCTTGTGGATTATGTGTTCAATACACCTGAGGATCCGCTCCGCTCGGTGAAGTGCGTGGAGCAGAGATGCGAGTTCATCAGAAAAAATCTGGAATACATGAACAGGAAAGGAACCGTTCAGTGTTGATATAGGCAGCAGTGCTGGGAAGTACGTAGTGTTGACTGGCAGGATATGATCGGAAAATCGCCGTGCAGATAGTATGGGGCGAGTCGTTACAGATAGTATTTATATATAGAAGGAGCGGGATATGAGGGCACAAGAGTATGGGATCGATTGCAGCAAGGGCGTTATGAATAGAGGAAATCTTTATCGAATTGAGAGAGCGATGAAGAAAGCGATGCGCGGAGAGAGTATTACCGTGGGATTTTTGGGCGGTTCCATCACACAAGGCTGTCTGTCCTCGTCTCCGGAGACCTGCTATGCCTATCTGGTGTACAGATGGTGGTGTGAGACATTTCCCGATGCGGCGGTGACGTATGTCAACGCCGGGATCGGGGGAACGACTTCCCAGTTTGGTGCAGCGAGGGCTGACAGCGATCTGCTGTCAAAGAATATTGACTTTACGATCGTGGAGTTTAGTGTGAATGATGAGGATAATGAACATTTTCTCGAGACCTACGAAGGTCTTATCAGGAAAATATACAGCAGCCGGACAGAGCCGGCTATCCTGATCGTGAACAGTGTATATTATGGAGACGGCGGGAATGCACAGGCGCAGCACATCAGGATCGGAGAGCACTATGATCTGCCGTGCGTCAGTATGAAACCGACATTATACGAGAAGATATTGGACGGTACATACAAAAGCCGGGATATCACGGAGGACGACCTGCATCCGAATGACGAGGGACATGGACTGATGGCAGAAGTCATCATCAGCTTTCTTGACATGGTATACGGGGAACTGCAGGCGGGAAATGAGGATGCAGACAATCATATGGACGTGCGCGGGATCACGCCTGTGACGCCCAATGCCTACGAGAACTCTGTGAGATATCAAAATGATAATTGTGAATCGGTCATGACAGAAAATGACGGTTTTGTGATAGATGAACAGCCGCAGGATGACATCAGGGAGATTTTCCGGCGCGGCTGGACAGCGGACAAAAAGGGCGCACGGATCGGCTTTGACATAGAGGGGAGCTGTATCGGCGTGCAGTACCGAAAATCCGTGGTGCAGCCCACATGCATTGCGAGAGCTGTGGTTGACGGTGATATGGAGCATGCAAAGATACTTGACGGCAATTTCGGGGAGACATGGGGGGATATGCTGTATCTGGAGACGGTCGCAGAACATCTGCCGTGCGGAAAGCACCATGTTGAGATAGAGCTGGTCGAGACACACGAGGACGATCAAGTACCGTTTTATCTTGTGTCGGTGATCACAAGCTGAAAAGATCAGTTAGATGCTATCGGATAGTGTTATATAAATATTGTTATATATGTTATATATAAGAAAAAAGGAGGATCTTAAAATGAGCAAAGTAAAAATGATGAGTCCGGCGGTTCCCAACATGCCCTGGCAGGACAGAGCAGACGGAAAGACAACAGGTGCAGCTGACGCACCGATCTGGAGATACAGTGAGAATCCGATTATCGGCAGAAACCCGGTAAAAGGTGTGGCAAGGATCTTCAACAGTGCCGTCATGCCGTATGAGGGAGCGTTTATCGGCGTGTTCCGCGGTGAGCAGACAAACGGGATTCCTTACATTTATCTGGGACACAGCCAGGATGCGATCCACTGGGATTTTGAGGCGGACAAGATCGCGTTTGTGGACGAGGAAGGCAAGCCGTTCATGCCGGTGTACGCGTATGACCCGCGTCTGGTAAAGGTGGAGGACACATACTACATTATCTGGTGCCAGGATTTTTACGGGGCAGCGATCGGTATGGCAAAGACGACGGATTTCAAGACGTTCACACGCATTGAGAACCCATTCCTTCCATTTAACAGGAATGCAGTGCTGTTTCCGCGCAAGATCGGCGGCAACTTCATGCTGCTGAGCCGTCCTTCCGACTCAGGGCACACCCCGTTTGGCGATGTGTTCGTGAGCGAGAGCCCGGATCTGGTTTACTGGGGTAAGCACAGACATGTGATGGGCAAAGGCAATGAGTGGTGGGAGTCCTTAAAGATCGGCGGCGGTGCAGCTCCGATCGAGACGAGCGAGGGCTGGCTGTTATTCTATCATGGTGTGTCCGGCACCTGCAACGGATATGTGTACTCGATCGGCGGGGCGATCCTCGACATTGACAATCCGTCAGTCGTGAAATACCGCTGTGAGAATTTCCTGCTGACGCCGGAGGAGTGGTATGAGGAGAGGGGATTTGTTCCCAACGTGTGCTTCCCCTGTGCGACGATACACGATTCGGAGACAGGGAGGATCGCGATCTACTACGGTGCGGCGGACAGCTATGTAGGTCTTGCATTCACGCAGCTTGATGAGATCGTTGATTACATCAAGAACAACAGCAAGGTGACGACAACAGATACCGAGATCGGAAAGAGATGATCGATACAGGAGAGAGAGCGCCGATATCCGGCGTTCTTTTCGTACACGCCGATGCGGAGAAAATATGTATGAAAAAAGCATGAAAAAAAGTGCAATTATTTGGTATTTACAAAGGTGCAAAGTGATGATATGATACAATGAATTAACAGCGCATCGGGCAGCGGAGAAGGTCAGTCCGATACCCGAGCGATAAGAGGAGGGATAAGATGCTCACAGAGACATTGATCAAGGATATACCGGAGTTAAAAGTGCATGGGCGGACGACAGCGTGCCGCGAACCGCTGACGCTTTTCTGGACGGCGGGCGGGTTTGAGTGCAATGTGACAGGCTCGGAACTCTGGGTGGAGCTGGAAGTGACGTATGATATGTATGAGCCATGGTTCAGCTATACGGTGAACGGGGACTGGGTAGGCAGGCAGATGCTGCAGAGGGGAAGGTACTGGATCCCGCTGTTTCGCGGCATGAGCCCTGATAGTACCAAGAATGTGCGCTTTTACAAAGATCTGCAGGCAATGAGCGGCGACGGGAACTCATACATACATATCCATGCGCTCCGGCATGACGGCAGTTTCAGCCCGGTCGCGGACAAAAAGCTAAAGATCGAATTCATAGGGGACAGCATCACTTCCGGAGAGGGACTCTTCGGGGCAAAACAGGAGGGGGACTGGATCCCGATGTTCTTCTCGGCTGTGAGAGGCTATACGTACCAGACAGCGGCAAAGCTTGACGCGGAGTACCGCATCTTTTCACAGAGCGGCTGGGGGGTGCACAACACATGGGACAACAATCCGCACGGGGCGCTGCCGCGCTATTACAGAGAGATCTGCAGCCTGATGCCAGGTCCCGAAAATGAGCGGCTTGGCGGGAATCAGCCGCACGATTTTGCCAGCTGGCAGCCGGATTTCGTGGTGGTCAATCTCGGCACCAACGATGCGTCATCGTTCGACCAGCCGGAGTGGGTGGACGAGCTCACAGGAGAGCGCCACAAGATGCGCAGGGAGCTTGACGGAACGTACTGCAGGGAGGATATCGGCGCGTTCCAGCAGGCGGTGAAAGATTTTCTGGGGTTGATCAGGGAGTGCAATCCCGGGGCAAACATCATATGGTGCTATGGGATGATCGGCATTGACCTCCAGCTCTACATCTGTGAGGCGGTGTCGGCGTATGCGCGGGAGACGGGAGACAGCAAGGTGTCGTATCTGCAGCTTCCCGATACGACGAGTGAGAGTGTCGGTTCGAGGGAGCACCCGGGGTATCTGTGCCACAGACAGGCGGCGGAGATGCTGGCGGGGTACATCGGGAAATATTTGTGATACTGCGGTGTTGTGCCCGTGCGGGCAGGCGTCACGGCGTCTGTCTTTGCGGAGCGGTATGATCGAGAAAGAGGAGGTTGAACAATGTTCAAGAAAGATTTTGTGTGGGGCGTGGCGAGCAGCGCTTATCAGATCGAAGGAAGGGATGCGCAGGACGGAGCGGGAAAGTGCATCTGGGACACTTTTGCCGAGGAGGGCAGAGTGCTGAACCGCCAGAATGCAGATGTGGCGTGTGATCACATCCATCGATATGAGGAGGACTTCGCCATGATGCGGCTTCTGGGTGTGAAGGCATACCGCTTTTCGCTGAGCTGGTCGCGCATCATGCCGCAGGGCACCGGGGAGGTCAACGGCAGGGCGGTCGCGCTCTACCGTGACATGATACAGTGCATGAAAAGGAACGGCATCGAGCCGTATATCACCATGTATCACTGGGAGCTGCCGCAGGCGCTGCAGGACAGGGGTGGGTGGCTCAACGAGGACATCATTGAATGGTTCGGGGAGTATGCGAAGGTTGTCGCAGAAAATTTCAGTGACCTGTCAGCGTATATCATCACGTTGAATGAGCCGCAGTGCTTTGTGGGATTGGGGCATCTGAGCGGCGTCCACGCGCCGGGGCTAAAGCTCGAGCCGGCAGAGGTGTTCCAGATCGCGCACAATGCGCTGCGCGCCCACGGAAATGCGGTAAAGGAGCTTCGGAAATACGCGAGGCAGCCTTTGAAGATCGGGTTTGCGCCGACATGCGGCGTAGCGTATCCCTGCACGGACAAGCCGGAGGATATCGAGGCGGCAAGGAGCATTTATTTTGGCTTTGACCAGCCGATCGGCAACTGGACGTGGAATGTGTCATGGTTTGCCGACCCTGTATTTCTGGGTAGATATCCGGATGAGGCGCTTGCAAAATACAGGGAATATCTGCCCGAGATCACAGACGAAGATATGGAACTGATCCACCAGCCGATTGACTTTATGGGGCAGAACATATACAATGGTTATTATATCAGAATGGGTGCGGACAAGAAACCGGAGTATGTCGACAGGCCGGCAGGTTTTCCGAGGACAGCTGCCAACTGGCCGGTGACGCCGGAGTGCCTGTACTGGGGAACAAGATTTTTGTATGAGCGGTATCAGATGCCGATCTACATCACAGAAAACGGCATGTCATGCCATGACCAGATCTCCGCAGACGGGTGTGTGCACGACAGCAACCGGATCGATTTCCTTGACAGATACCTGTCACAGCTGCAGCGGGCGTCTGATGAGGGCGTCGATATCAGAGGTTATTTTCTGTGGACATTCCTGGACAACTTTGAGTGGGACAAGGGATACAATGAGCGTTTTGGTATTGTGTATGTGGATTTTGCGACGCAGAAGCGCATCGCGAAGGATTCGGCATTCTGGTATCAGAAGGTGATGGAGACAAATGGAGGGATACTGAGTATGAACAGTGCGGATGCGAACAAGGAAATTTTATTTATGAATCCCGTATTCAAGCAGATGATCTGGGGCGGGAACAAGCTCGGCAGCAAGTGGGGATATGAGATCCCGGGAGAAAATACCGGGGAGTGCTGGGCGGTGAGCGCGCATCCCAACGGGGACTGCACGGTCAAGGAGGGCACTTATGCCGGAAAGACTTTGAGCCAGCTCTGGGCGGAGGAGCCGCAGCTTTTTGGCAATGTGGCAGGCGACCGCTTCCCGCTCCTGATCAAGATCATCGATGCGGATGACGATCTGAGCATTCAGGTGCACCCGGATGACGTGTATGCCGGAAAGAATGAGAACGGTTCCTTTGGAAAGACAGAGTGCTGGTATATCCTTGACGCGCCGGAGGGGGCGACGCTCGTGATCGGTCACAATGCAAAGGACAAGGGAGAGCTCGAGGATATGATCAACAACGGCAGATGGGACGAATTTCTGCGCGAGGTTCCCGTGAAGAAGGGGGATTTCATACAGATCGATCCTGGCACTGTCCACGCGATCAAGGGCGGCATCGAGATCCTGGAGACACAGCAGAACTCCGACATTACATATCGCGTGTACGATTACGGGCGTCTGCAGGACGGCAAGCCCCGTGAGCTTCATATCGGGAAGAGCATCGATGTCATCACGGTTCCTGCAAAGTCGGTGGAGGAGAGTGTCATCAACATTTCTTCGGGTGCAAAGAATGCGATGGATCCGCTGATCACATGCGATTATTACCAGGTGTGGAAGCTTGATGTGGACGGCAGCATGGAGGTATCACAGGAGTACCCGTTCCTGATCATGAGTGTCGTCGAGGGCGACGGGCTGATCAACGGGCAGCTGATCAAAAAGGGCGATCATTTTATCCTGCCGAGCGGTTTTGGCAGGGCACAGCTGCAGGGTAAGATGGAGCTGATCGCCTCCACGGTTGTATAGGTGTACAGTTTAGGTTTTGCATGACTTTACTATAACAGCAGAGTGAATAAATATCCAAAAAAATATGTTAAAAAATTGACATTTATCACCAATAGCGATATACTTAACATATCGGCGGCAGGGAACTGTGCACAGCTGCTTTTGGAACAGTTCCCAAGTCATTATGCGAAGATAATATTTATTGAATGATGGAGGTTTGGATTTATGTTAGTATCAGCTACAGAAATGCTCAAAAAGGCAAAAGAAGGTCACTATGCGGTAGGTCAGTTCAACATCAACAACCTTGAGTGGACGAAGTCTATCCTGCAGACAGCACAGGAGTTGAACAGCCCTGTTATCCTCGGCGTGTCAGAGGGCGCTGGCAAATACATGACAGGGTTTAATACCGTTTCAGCGATGGTGAAGGCGATGGACAGCGATCTTGGCATCACGGTTCCCGTAGCGCTCCACTTAGACCATGGTACGTATGACGCATGCTACAAGTGCATCAAGGCAGGCTTTACATCAATCATGTTTGACGGTTCTCATTATCCGATCGACGAGAACATCGCTAAGACAAAGGAGCTCGTTGCAGTGTCGCATCAGCTTGGTCTCTCGATCGAGGCTGAGGTAGGCGCGATCGGCGGTGAGGAAGACGGCGTTGTAGGTATGGGCGAGTGCGCTGATCCGGATGAGTGCAAGCAGATCGCAGATCTGGGCGTTGACATGCTCGCGGCAGGCATCGGCAATATCCACGGCAAATATCCCGCAAACTGGGCTGGACTGAGCTTCGAGACACTGGATGCGATCCAGCAGAAGACAGGCGTTATGCCGTTGGTTCTTCACGGTGGTACGGGTATTCCTGACGATATGATCAAGAAGGCGATCTCTCTGGGCGTTGCAAAGATCAATGTCAACACAGAGTGCCAGCTCTACTTCCAGGAAGCTGTACGCAAGTACATTGAGGCAGGAAAGGATCTCGAGGGCAAGGGATTTGATCCCCGTAAGCTCCTTGCACCGGGCTGCGAAGGAATCAAGGAGATCGTCAAGATCAAGATGAACCTGTTCGGATCTGTAGGCAAGGCGTAAATCAGATAAAGATCACGCCGGACGTGGGCAGCTGGTGCTGTAGGCTTCTTTTCCGCGTCCGTGTATACATAAAAAGGTATGGATAACTTGATGGTTATCCATACCTTTTTTATGTATATACGGGCACCCGTCATCAAACCGATAAATCGGTTCGCTGACGGGTGCCCGGCGCGCGAGTAGGGGAAGATGGCTCTTCCCTGCTCGATTGCATTCCTGTTCGGTTATCGTGTTATCGGCGGACCCATTTGCCAAAAAGAGTTTTTTTGTAGTTTTTCAGTTCCTCCTTTGCGGCAGGGTAGTTTTTTGCCTTTTTGAGGTACTCTGCACCTTTGGCAATGTCCTCCGGCACGCCCAGTCCCCGGCAGTAGATCATTCCGAGAATGTAAAATGTTTCGTCCTCCGGAGTCGCCAGCGGTTCTAAGAAACTGCGTGCCTGCCGATAATCCTGCTGGGTGCCTCTGCCATAGAAATAGCACTTTCCGAGGTATCGACGGTTAAATGCATCGGAGTCTAAATCCTGGCTTATTTTAAAAAGCGAGAAGGCTCTGGAGAAATCCTGCGCGACGCCTTTGCCCTCATAGTACATAGCGCCGAGATTTTCAGCGGCACCAGAGTGGTGGCTGGCACAGTTTGTCGGAGTCACTGCCTTTGCGTAACACTCTGCGGCATAGGAAAGATCTTTGGCAACGCCTTTTCCATTCTCGTACATTTCGCCGAGGTGATACCAGCACTCGGGCTGCCCGTTCTGGGCGCCTTTTTTGTACCATTCGACTGCTTCTGCGGTTTTGCCGGCATCTAACAGATCGTCCGCATAAAAGTGCTGGTCGACGGGATAGCCCAGCTCGGCGCCTGTCTTCCACAGATCCTTTGCCTTTTTGGGCTGGGGAGCGATCAGATCCTCATCGCCCTTGGTGTAGTACTGGTAGAGATTGTCCGCAGCGGCGTACATTCCATTGTGAAAAGCTTTCTGGAACCAGGATTCACACTTTGAGATGTTTTCGATCAAATATTGTCTGAAAGCTGCGGGGGTTGGGAAGGAAGATGCATCTCGTCCCTGGATGTCAACGAAATCCCACCAGAAGTATGTATTGCCGACAACATACTGGCAGAATCCGTCCCCGCTCTCTGCAATATCAAGTATCATGTCAAAGGCTTCCTGCAAGCTGGAAAAGGGCATTTTTTGAATCAGCTGCGGCGTCAGCTCGCCGGTTCGCATGCAGATCAGTACACCGAGGGCGCTTCCCTGTTCCACGGACTTGTGCAGGAGGCGGGTTGCGCGCTCGTCATCTTCCGGAAATCCGTGGCATGCCCATACGTATTGACTGCCGCACAGGCATCTGGCAAGGATGCAGGTGGCATCACCGTCCCCGGCAGCAGAGGCTTTTTCTAACAGGGCGAAGCCCTCTTTGCCTCTCTGTGCGGCGGTATCATAATAAATATATTTTAGTGCTTGCTTTACTTCCGTGCTGAAACCTTTTGACATATAATGAACTCCTTAATATCATATTTTGTTTTATTGATGGTTCTTGTATTTGATCGCCGCTTCAATGAGTCCGCGAAACAGCGGATGCGGTCTGTTTGGTCTGCTCTTGAGTTCCGGATGTGCCTGTGTGGCAAGGAAAAACGGGTGTGACGGGATTTCCACCATCTCCACAATGCGTCCGTCAGGAGAGAGTCCGGATAAGAGCATGCCCTTGTCTGTGACAGAAGCGCGGTAGTCGTTGTTGACTTCGTAGCGGTGCCTGTGGCGCTCATGGATCACCTCGTTGCCGTAGAGCTTGTAGGCTTTGGAGGTGATGTCGAGATGGCACTCGTAGGAGCCAAGGCGCAGTGTTCCGCCGATATCTTCCACGCCGTTCTGATCCGGCATCAGCGCGATGACAGGGTGTGTCGTGTTGGGATTCAATTCAATGCTGTGCGCGTCATTGTACCCGACAACATCTCTGACAAATTCAACAATGGCAAGCTGCATCCCAAGGCAGAGACCTAAAAACGGGATATTGTTCTCGCGCGCGTAGCGGATCGCGTCGATCATTCCCTCGATGCCCCTGTCGCCAAATCCGCCCGGAACGAGGAGGCCATCGACATTTTCTAATATTCCTTCGACATTGCCGGCGTCAACATGTTCCGAGTCCACCCACTTGATATTGACAGTGGCATGCTGCGGGATGCCACCGTGTTTTAGGGCTTCGACAACACTGATGTAGGCGTCATGGAGCTGGGTATATTTTCCGACCAGTGCGATCGTGACCTCCTGGGTGGGCGATTTGAGATCGTCAACCATCTTTGTCCAGTCGGCAAGATCCGGTTCGGGACTGTCAAGATGCAGGCATTCACAGGCGACTTCCGCGAGATGTTCTTTTTCCATCGCAAGCGGTGCCTCATATAAGTACTCGACATCGAGGTTCTGGAGTACATGGGAGTTTGGCACGTTGCAGAAAAGGGCGATCTTATCTTTCAGCGGCTGGTCAAGTTCGTGCTCGCTGCGGCATACGATGATGTCCGGCTGAATACCCATTCCCTGTAATTCTTTGACGCTTGCCTGTGTCGGTTTGGTTTTCATTTCCTGTGAGGCGCTCAGGTAGGGGATCAGCGTCACATGGATCAAGATAGCATTTTCGTGCCCGACCTCGTGTTGGAACTGGCGTATGGATTCCAGGAAGGGCTGACTCTCGATATCGCCGACGGTGCCGCCGACTTCAATGATGGCGATGCGCATATCGGGATCGGTAAAATTCCGGTAGAAGCGGCTTTTGATCTCATTGGTAATGTGGGGGATGACCTGTACGGTGCCTCCTCCGTAATCCCCCCGCCGCTCTTTTTGGAGAACCGTCCAGTAGACTTTTCCGGTGGTCACATTGGAGTTCTTGTCCAGACTCTCGTCGATAAAGCGCTCGTAGTGGCCAAGATCCAGATCGGTCTCGGCACCGTCATCTGTGACAAAAACCTCTCCGTGCTGGATCGGGTTCATGGTGCCGGGATCGATGTTTATATAGGGATCGAACTTCTGCATGGTTACTTTATAGCCTCTGGCTTTGAGCAGCCGTCCAAGCGAAGCTGCAGTAATTCCTTTTCCAAGACCGGAGACGACACCGCCGGTCACAAATACATACTTAACTGGCATAACCTAATTTTTCCTTTCATCTTTTTGTTGTGTTTTATCATGAAACATACTACTTGTAATTCATGGTAAACAGCACTGCCTGTTTTGCTACCTGTTAAAGATTTTGAACTTAAACTGTATCAAGCCATGCAGCTCAGGGCATGTTTTCACTGTGTTGATGGCCGATTGAACAATAATATTATTATACAACGGCGCAGTGACAAAAAGCAACAGGAATATTTGATGTCGAAAATGTAGAAAATGTTCAAAGGCGGCGTTTTAGAAACATTTCACAAAGAAATCACAAAGATTATGTTGATTTATACCACTTTAGTCTCTATAATTATAATTACGGCTAATATGAAATCAGAGATTTCACAATCCTGATAAAAAAGCCCGCCGGAGCGGGCAAACGGGAGTTAATGTGAAATCAGAGATTTCACAATCCTGATAAAAAAGCCCGCCGGAGCGGGCAAACGGGAGTTAATGTGACTTTTGACAGATGAATTATGACATAAATAGAAAGGATACCATAGGAAAATGGACAATAATCAAGTCAACAATTACGACAACAATTCCAATCGTAATAACGGAGGCTCAGGAAACGGCAGCGGTGGCGGGAATGGTAACAACAATAATAATGGCAGGGATCCGAAAAAGCAGAGTATCATCATCATGATCACTGCGGCAGTTCTGTCGCTGCTCTGTATCAGCTATTTCACGCGCGCGGTGTCGGGGGCTACGACGGTTGAGATCTCATACAATAAGTTTATCGAGATGGTGGACGCTGGAACGATAGAATCAGTGAAGATCGAGTCGAGCCAGATCGAGATCACGCCGGTGTCGAGCACCCAGGAGAATCAGAGTCCGAACAGTCTGCTCGCCTCCGCAGTCAGGGTGACTTATATCACGGGAAAAGTGGAGGACGATGAGACGCTCACACAGCGCCTGCTCGATGCGGGGGTGGAAGTGCGGGGCACGGTCCCTGACGGTTCGGGTATCATTCTGTCCCTTCTATATTATATAGTACCGATTCTGCTGATGTGGGGATTGCTGAGCCTGCTCTTTAGGAAGATGACCGGCGGGGGCGGCGCATTCAGCATGGGGAAGAGCAATGCCAAGGTATATGTGCAGAAGGAGACCGGCATCACATTCCGGGATGTCGCTGGAGAGGACGAGGCGAAGGAATCTCTGCAGGAGGTAGTTGATTTCCTGCACAATCCAGGCAGATATGTAAAGATCGGCGCGAAACTTCCCAAGGGCGCGCTGCTCGTGGGACCGCCTGGTACTGGTAAGACGATGCTTGCTAAGGCGGTCGCCGGTGAGGCGAAGGTTCCTTTTTTCTCGCTTGCCGGCTCTGATTTTATCGAACTGTACGTCGGTGTCGGTGCATCGCGTGTGCGTGATCTGTTTAAGGAAGCGGAGAAGAATGCACCGTGCATCATTTTTATCGATGAGATCGACGCGATCGGCAGGAGCCGGGATTCGAAATACGGCGGCGGAAATGAGGAGCGCGAACAGACCCTGAACCAGCTGCTCTCTGAGATGGACGGTTTTGACGGCAAGAAAGGGATCATTATCCTCGCGGCGACCAACAGACCAGAGATCCTCGACAAGGCGCTGCTGCGTCCAGGACGTTTTGACAGACGTATCATTGTTGATAAGCCCGATCTAAAGGGGCGTGTTAATATCCTGAAAGTACATGCAAAGGATGTGCTGATGGACGAGACAGTCGATCTTGATGCCATCGCACTTGCAACGAGCGGCGCTGTCGGTGCTGATCTTGCCAATATGATCAATGAGGCTGCGATCAATGCAGTGAAAGAGGGCAGGGAATTTGTCAGCCAGAAGGATCTGTTCAACGCAGTGGAAGTGGTGCTTGTCGGAAAGGAGAAAAAGGACCGCATCATGAGCAAGGAGGAGCGCAAGATCGTTTCTTATCATGAGGTTGGCCATGCGCTGATCAGTGCTCTGCAGAAGAATTCTGAGCCTGTACAGAAGATCACGATCGTTCCGCGTACCATGGGGGCGCTCGGCTACGTTATGCATGTGCCGGAGGATGAGAAATATCTGAACTCTAAGGATGAGCTGCACGATATGATCGTGGGACTGCTGGGAGGACGTGCGGCGGAGGAGATCGTGTTCGATACTGTCACGACAGGCGCATCGAATGATATCGAGAAAGCGACGGGTATTGCGCGCTCGATGATCACGCGGTATGGTATGAGTGAAAAGTTTGGTTTGATGGGGCTGGAAACTGTCGAGAGTCAGTATCTGGATGGAAGAAGTTCGCTGAACTGTGCAGAGAATACGGCAGCGGAGATCGACACAGAGGTCATGATCATGCTCAAATCATGTTATGAGGAAGCACTCGGACTGCTCCGCGAGAACCGCGATGTGATGGATCAGATCGCTGCGCATTTGATCGAAAAAGAGACGATCACAGGCAAGGAGTTCATGAAGATCTACCGCGAGGCGAAGGGACTTCCTGAACCTGAGGAGAAAAAGGAAACAGTTGAGAATGCAGAGGATGCAAAAACGACTGCTCAGGAGACAGATCGCACAGACGAAGCTTCCGGCGGCGGGAAGCAGGAGGAATCTGTATCGATTCCAGATGTCGTGCAGCAGCCAGCGTGCACGGCACAGCAGCCAGATGAGCAGGGCAGCCGGTGGAGTATGCCGCCTGCCTATGACTGGAATCCTGCAAACATGCAGCAGGGGCAGTACCAGGGAGCACAGCCGCAGGATCCATGCCAGGAGTACGGAAATCCACAGCTACAGAATCCTGCCGCACAGCAGTATCCGGATTTGCAGCAGCAGTATCAAAATCCTCCGCAGCAGAGTCCATATCCCTATCAGAATCCGCAGACGCCACAGAATGCAAGTCTGCCGGAAGATAATGGGAGCAACGGTGAGACGTCACGGTTTGGTTCTGTGTGGGACAGAAATGTGAACGGGAACCGCGATCATGGCAACCAGAATAGCGATAACAGATGGTAGGATCAGAATATTGCGGCAGAGCATACATGGTTTAGCAGAATATTTGAATTAGGAAATAGAAGAGGGACTGGTGCAAGGAACGAGCTGCATCAGTTTTTCTATAGGCACAGTTTGGCGGGGGTAAGCTTTGCTGTCTTTGCGGAAGGGGGAACAGGATGCCGGATATATCTTTGCAGACAGATGAGGAAAAAACAACTGAAAATAAGGAATTTGACGTGAAGGAAGAGCTGCACAAGCTTCCAAATAAACCGGGTGTGTATATCATGCACGATGCGGACGACACGATCTTATATGTGGGGAAGGCGAAGAACCTGCACAACAGAGTGCGGTCTTATTTCAAGGAGAATATCGGGCGCGGACCGCAGATTGACAAGATGGTTTCTCTGATCGCGCGGTTTGAGTATATCGTGACAGATTCCGAACTGGAGGCGCTGGTTCTGGAAAATAATCTGATCAAAGAATATTCGCCGAAATACAATACGCTGCTAAAGGATGATAAGACCTATCCTTATATCAAGGTGACACTGGGGGAGGAGTATCCGCGCGTCATGTCCGTGCGGCAGATGAAGAAAGATAAGGCAAAGTACTTTGGACCTTTTACAAACGGGGGTGTGAAGGAGAGTATTGATCTGATCAACAAGCTTTACCAGCTGCGGACGTGCAACAGGAAGCTGCCTAGAGATTGCGGGAAGGAGCGTCCCTGCCTGAATCATCATATCGGTCAGTGCTGTGCCCCTTGTCAGGGAAATATATCCAAGGAGGAATATGCACAGAGGATCGACCAGGCGATCGATTTTCTGAACGGAAAGCAGCAGCCTGTTATCAAAGAGTTGAAGGAGAAGATGGAACGCGCTTCGGAAATGATGGATTTCGAGGAGGCGATCCGGTACCGCGATCTGGTCGAAAGTGTCAAGAAGGTCAGCGAGACGCAGAAGATGTCGGACAATGTGGGTGAGGACAAGGATATCATCGCGCTTGCGATCGATGGAAACGAGACGGTTGTGCAGGTGTTTTTCCTGCGGAACGGAAAGCTGATCGGCAGGGAACACTTTTATATGATGCAGGTTGAGGAGCCGACGGCGGACAATATCCTCACGAGTTTTGTGAAACAGTTTTATGCGGGCACACCGTTTATACCAAGGGAGATCATGCTGCAGGAACCGATTGAGGACATGGAGCTGGTGGAGCGCTGGCTGACGAGCAGAAAGGGAACACGCGTACATCTGAAAGTGCCGCTAAAGGGATCGAAGGAGCGGCTGGTAGACCTGGCAGCAAGGAATGCGCAGCTTGTCTTGAGTCAGGACAGGGAGCGCATCAAGCGCGAGGAGGGAAGAACCATCGGCGCGGTGAAGGAGATAGAGGAGATTCTTGGCATCAGACCACTGACGCGCATGGAGGCATTTGATATCTCAAATACCAGCGGTTTTGCAAATGTAGGATCCATGGTTGTGTATGAGAAGGGGAAACCGAAACGCAGCGATTACAGAAAGTTTCGCATGAAGACGGTTGCGGGACCAGATGACTATGCCTGCATGCAGGAGGTTTTGACGAGACGGTTTCGGCACGGACTTGACGAGCGCGAGGAGATGCGTCTGGATGAGAACAGTGTCGGAGAGGATTTTGGAAGTTTTACGAAATTTCCGGATCTGCTGCTGATGGACGGCGGACGCGGCCAGGTCAATATCGCACTGCAGGTACTTGATGAGCTTGGCATCAACATCCCGGTCTGTGGCATGGTGAAGGATGACAACCATCGAACAAGGGGGCTGTATTTTAATAATGTCGAACTGCCCATCGACACGCACAGTGAAGGGTTTAAACTGATCACACGCATACAGGACGAGGCGCACCGCTTTGCGATCACATATCACAGGTCGCTGCGGAGCAAGGCGCAGGTACATTCTGTTCTTGATGAGATACCAGGGGTGGGACCAAGCCGCAGAAAAGCACTGATGAGGTATTTTAAGTCGATTGAGGAGCTGCGTGCTGCCGATGCTGCCAAAATCTCCGAGGTGCCTGGGATCACAGCGAATGTTGCGGAGGAGATCCATCGTTTTTTTGCGCGCGAGTCGAATCGGGAGAACAGGGAATAAGAGTTAGAAGAAACGAGTGAACACTAACAATAAAGACGATATATTGGAAGGTTTGATACCTTGACGGAGAGCGGATGTCAGCGTAAAATAAAAGAATAAGTTATTTTCTAACAGTGTCTGAATGGTATACTGTACCATAATAAGAAGAATTTCTAAACATTTCACGAGGGGTAAAATAAAGTGTCAGATGAAATCGAAAACAATCAAAATGAAAACGAATTGACGGAGAAGGCAAATGATCAGGAGAAGCGGCAGAAGACAGAAAAAATAGCGGCTGAGATCCTCCAGATGTCAAAGAACAAACTGCTCGTCAACATGCGGTTTATGGATATGTCGCTCAATCAGTTTCAGATTTTTCCAAAACCTGAATACACACCCTTTACTGCAAGCGACGGGAAAATATATATCTACGCCCCGGAACATATTTTAAAGGCGTACATGCTCGACGAGAACCTTCCCGTGCGGAATTTCCTGCACACTGTCCTGCACTGCGTTTTCAAGCACTTCTTTGTGAGCACGCTGGTGAATCATAAGATGTGGGATCTGGCGTGCGACATCGCGGTGGAGAGCACGATCAACGATCTAAACCTGAACTATCTGAATATCAGCAAAGCCAAAGAACAGATCCAGTTTTTTGAACTCTTTAAGAAAAAGGTCCAGACCATCACCGCGGAGAAGATCTACAGCTATTTTCTGGACGAGAAGCTCTCCGACGATCTGGTGGAGAGACTGTCACGTCTGTTCAAAGGTGACGATCATGTGCTCTGGTTTCTCACGGAGGAACAGAAGAAAAGGATGGGGCTGTACGGTGCCGCCGTGGAAAACAGACTCCTTCTGACAGACAGGGCAGCGCTCCTGGAGAGCTGGGAGAACATTGCCCTGCGGATGCAGACCGAGCTGGTGATGTTTGTAAAACAGCGCGGGACAGAGGCGGGGCTGCTGACGCAGAATTTGCGGGAAGTGACCAGGGAGCGCTATGATTACACGGAATTTCTCAAAAAGTTTGCCGTCAGGGGCGAGGTGATGAAGCTCGATCCGGATGAGTTTGATCACAATTTCTACACCTATGGCCTGCAGCTCTATGAGAACATGCCGCTGATCGAGCCGTTGGAGTACAGGGAGGTGAAGCGGATCCGGGAGTTTGTGATCGCGATCGACACATCGGGATCGACGTCGGGGCAGCTGGTGCAGACGTTTGTGCAGAAGACGTACAATATCCTCAAGAGTACGGAAAGTTTTTTCACCAGGATAAACATACATATCATACAGTGCGACACGGTCATCCAGGAGGATGTGAAGATCACGACCCAGGAGGAATTTGACGCTTATCTGAAAGAAATGAAGCTCCACGGTCTGGGCGGGACAGATTTTCGCCCGGTGTTTGGGTATGTCAACGCGATGGTGGACAATGGCGAATTTGAAAATCTGAAGGGGCTGATCTATTTTACCGACGGGTACGGCGTGTTTCCGCAGAAGAAACCGCCTTACGAAACCGCATTTGTGTTCATAGAAGAATCGTACAACAATTACGACGTTCCGTCGTGGGCAATGAGACTGGTGCTGAGGGAAGAGGAGATATAGAAGATCAGCTTGTCTGATCGCAGAATAGGGTGTCAGGATGTATAGGGGGAATGAAAATGGAACTTGCGCAGAAGGAGAAAGCCGCGCGGCTGCAGGAGGCGGTGATCAACAGCTCTGTCGATGCGCTTTCTAAAGTGTGTGATGAGCTCGGCGAGGTGGAGATGACGGCGCCGGCGCTGGGACTGGCGTGCCGTTTCCGGGGGATTGACGCGGTGAGGGTGCTGGTCGAAAAAGGAGCGGTCTTTGATTTTCCGTCGACCGAGGAAATGGAGATAAGATATCACTGCCACATCGGCGAAAAACATGCGCAGTACAGGGAGAATTACCGCACCAATTATTCGCTGTATCTGCTCAGAAGCTTTCGTGGAGGGATAAAGGGTGCCCGTTGTCTGGAAGGTATGAAATTTGCGAAGAATGCAAAGAAGGAAGACGGCAGTATGCTGCCATTTCTTGCGGATCAGGAACGGATCGCAGTGCTTGCGTATCTGATCGAAAGGAAGGATGAACTGTCTTTTGTGCCGGAGGAGTTACTTTTCTATGCAATATTTGCCAAAGATACTGTCATTTATGAGGAGCTGAAAAAGCGCGGTGTCTCTGTTTCAGAGAAGCGTATTTATGCGCTTACAGAGGGGAATATGGCAGATGGTTATTGGTTTGAGTTTGGCAGCATGACGAAGGGGCTTGCCGATCAGGATTATATCGAGGTCATGCAGAAGCTTTATATGGAGATGCGTGGAAAGCAGTTTCGTTACACAGAAAATATGTTTGGCAATACTCGGAAACGTTTCGGTGATATTGGGATCTTTGCGTTTTTCTTATCCCATTTTAACCAGAAAAAAATGAAAAAATATCAGATCATACGTGAACTGATAGATGCGGGCGCTCTCGATGCGCTGGCAGTGACCGAGAGAGAAGGCTGGTTCAATCTTCCGAAAAAGCGCGACGAGATGATAGCATATGCCGCGCAGAAAGAAAAAACAGAAGTATTGGCATGGCTGCTCGAAGTCAAAAACCGCACTGCCGATCTCGCTGCCGAACAGGAAAAGGCTGAAAAGAGGGTGATGCGCGAACTGAATGCGGCGCCGGATTCTGTTAGTGCGCTTAAGAAAATATGGAGTTATAAGAAGGAGGATGACGGCACACTCACTATAACAAACTACAAAGGTACTGCCTTAGAGGTCGTTGTGCCAGAGAAAATCGGAAAAGGGATTGTCACAGCGATCGGAAAAGCGGCTTTTACGGGACGCGAATATATGAAAGCACAAGAACGACGCAGATATCAGGTACAAGATCGTTATAATCCCAAAGTTACAGACGGGCAGATCAGCCAGCACAGGGAGATCACAAGGATCAAGCTGCCAGAGACGATTCAGTATATTGGAGCAGGTGCCTTTGACACGATGCGTTCATTAAAAGAAATCAATCTACCTGCAGGAGTCAAGGAGATCGGGTTTTCGGCGTTTGTGGGATGCAGATCTCTAAAAAGGATCATATTGCCTGAAAACTTGGAAAGGATCGGTGACTGGGCATTTGTCCGCACAGGATTGGAGGAGATCGCGATTCCTGAAAAGGTTCGTGAAATAGGAGAGATGGCTTTTTTGCAAAACAGCTTTTTAAAAAAGGTTACGATCCCTGGAAATGTCAGAAAAATAGGGAAAAGGGCATTTGAACAATGCCCGCTGCTTGAAAAGCTGCATATAGGTGAGGGTGTCGAGGAAATCGACGAGGGTGCATTTGTTGGCTGTATCCTTCTGAAAAATCTCACGATCCCAAGCACTGTGAAAGTCATTAGAGAAAATTTGTTCGCCCTCTGCGAGATGCTCGAAAATGTACAGATCTATGATGGTGTGGAAGAAATCGAGGAGGGGGCGTTTGACAAGTGCCAGAATCTTACTGTAGTATGTCCCAAAGGGAGCAGGGCGGAGGCTTATTGCAGAACAAATCAGATCCAATTTAAAAACAGCGATGACAATTAACAAAAAACAAAAAATAGATAGACTCTCGGAAAGGCACAAAAACACTCCGGGAGCCTACGAATTTGTATGGGGGGTATGAAGATGGAACTTTCACAGGAGGAAAAGGCTGTCCGGCTGCAGCAGGCGGTGATCAACAGCGCTGTCGAGGAGCTTTCCAACGTATGCGAGGAACTTGGGTATGTGGAGATGGCAGCCCCCGCACTGGGGCTCGCCTGCCGTTTCCGGGGGCTCGATGCGGTGAAGGTGCTGGTCGATGCGGGGATCACTTTCGATTTTCCGTCGACTGAGGAGATCGAGACAAAATACCGCTGCTACATCGGACAGAAGTATGCGAACTACCGCACGAATTACGCGCTGTATCTGCTAAAGATCCTCAGGGGCGGATTGAAAGGCGCCTGCAGTGTGAAGGGGATGAAGTTCACACAGAATGCAAAGAGGGAGACGGGAAAGCCGCTTCCGATCCTTGCAGATCAGGAGCGGCTAAAGGTGCTCGAGTATCTTATACAAAATAAGGAAAAGCTTTCTTTTCAGCCGGAGGAGATGCTCTTCTACGCGGTCTATGCCAAGGACACGGTCATTTATGAGGCGTTGAAAAAACACGGTGTCACGCTCTCTGAGAGGCGTGTCGGGATGCTCACGGAGGGCGGCATCGCCACAGATGGCTACTGGCATGAATACGGATCCATGACGGGAAAGCTTGCCGATGCGGACTATCTCGAGGTCATGCAGCGGCTTGCCGCGGAGCTTGACGGAAAGCCGTTTTACTATACGGAGAAGATGTTTGATATCACGAAGGCGCGGTTTCACGATATCGAGATCTTTGAATATTTTCTCTCTCATTTCAGGCAGGAAAAGATGAAGAAATTCCAGATCATACGCAGTCTGATCGATGAAGGTGCCCTGGATGCGCTGCCGGTCATCGAGCGGCTGGGCTGGCTGGGCGCGCCGCACAAGCGCGACGAGATGATCGAGTACGCTTCCGCAAACAAACGAACCGAGGCGCTTGCCTGGCTGCTGGACTATAAGAACCGCACGGCTGACTTTGCCGCCGAGCAGGAGAAGGCGGAGAGGAAGATGATGCGCGGGCTGAGTGGGAATCTGGGCAGGATGCCCTCACCGGATTCTGTCACCGAACTAAAAAAGATATGGAGTTACAGGAAACAGGACGACGGAACGCTGGTGATCACGAACTATAAAGGTACGGACGCCGAAGTCACAGTGCCGGAACGGATCGGCAAGAGCGTCGTCACAGCGATCGGGAAGGGTGCTTTTGCGGGGGCAGCAGGGAGAGTCGATATCACGATCTATGCGACATGGGAGCAGATGAAGCACCGCCAAAAAAACGTCACGAAGATCGCACTGCCGCACACGATCCGGCACATAGGTAAAGGCGCTTTCAGCGAACTGCAGGCATTGAGGGAGATCAATATTCCCGAGGGCGTGGAGGAGATTGACGAGTTCGCCTTTTTTGCCTGCAGTTTCCTGAAAAATATTACGATTCCCGGGACAGTGAAAAAGATTGGAAAACACGCTTTTGCGCAGTGCAGTACACTTGAAAAAGTACAGATCTGCGAGGGGGTTCTCGAGATTGGGGAGCGGGCATTTTTGAACTGCCGCAGTTTGAAGGAGGTTCATGTGCCGGAGTCTGTCCGGGAACTGACAACTGCCACAGTCCAGTATGGCAGCGCGGGGTACGAGGTGTTCAGCGGCTGTCCGGAACTGACGGTGTACTGTCCGTCTGGCAGCAGGGCGGAGGCGTACTGCAGGGAAAAAGGTTTTCGGTATGGATGAAAGAGCGAGCTGCATGCAGGAGTATAAGGATGGAGATTGCGCAAAAGGAAAAAGCCGCGCTTTTGCAGAGGGCGGTGATCAATGGCTCTGAGGAGGAGCTTTCGAAAATTTATGATGCGTTAGGCTATGTGGAGATGTCAGCGCCTGCGCTTGGTCTGGCCTGCAGGTTCCGGGGGCTTGATGTGGTAAGGCTTCTCGTGCGGAAGGGAGCCTCGTTTGGTTTTCCGTCGACGAAGGAGGCAGCAGAGACGTATCACTGTTATATCGGGACGAAAAAAGGGGATTACCGCACCAATTACTCCGTGTACCTGCTGAAAGCGTTTGGAAAGCTGCCGATGTACAGTCTGGCAGGCATGATAATGGAACAGCAGATGGAAAGGGAAGACGGCAGTATGCTGTCGTTTCTCCCTGATGAAAAACGTGCCGATGTGCTGAGATTTCTTTTGGAAAACAGGGAAAAAATAGCATTTGAGCCCGAAGAACTGTTGTATTATGCGATTTTTTACCGTGATACGGCGCTTGTAAACGAGCTGAAAAGGCAGAATGTAAAGATTCCCGGGAAACGAGTCTGTATCATTGCTGACGGTGCCTTCTCACCGAGCTGGTACTGGGATGAGTATGTTGCACTGACACGACGGCTTGCCGGCGAGGAGTATCTCGAAGTGATGCAGCAGCTCGCTGTGGAGCTTGATGGAAGGTTATTTCGCTATACAGAAGGTATTTTTGACAGTGCCAGAAATCATTTTTGCAGCGGCGGGGTATTTGAATTTTTTTATGCCCATTTCAACACGGAGAAGATGAATAAGAGTGCGGTCATGCGCGGTCTGATCGATGAGGGGGCTTTGGAAGCATTTCCGGTCCTGGAGCGGGAAGGGTGGCTTGCCATGCCCAAAAAACGGGATGAGATGATCGCATACGCGTCAGAGAAGAAAAGGACGGAGATCGTGGCGTGGCTGCTTGAATACAAGAACCGCACTGCGGATCTTGCGGCTGAGCAGAGGAAGGCGGAAAAGAAGCTGATGCGGGAGCTCAACAGAGCGCCGGACGCTGTCGACGCATTAAAGAAACTGTGGAGCTACAAGAAACAGGAGGACGGTACGCTGATCATCACCAGCTATAAAGGGACGGACACTGAGGTCACTGTCCCGGAAAAGATCGGCAGAAGCATTGTCACGGCAGTCGGCAGCGCCTTCTCAGGAATGTCTGGTGATGGAACGCCAAAGATCACGCTTCCCAAAACGCTTCAATATATTGAAAGCTGTGCTTTTCACCGCCTCTGGGGATTGGAGGAGATTCAGATACCTGATGGGGTGAAGGCAATCGGTGATTTCGCTTTTTATGAATGTGAACGGATCAAGGATATCGCGATTCCGGATCAGGTGAAAAGGATTGGTGAGAGCGCTTTCGAGGGATGCCGTATGCTGGAACACATCACCATCCCTGCCCAGGTGAAAACGATCGGCATGTCGGCTTTCGAGGGATGCCGTATGCTGGAACATGTCACCATTTCCGAGGGTGTGGAGAAGCTTGGTTCGAGGGTGTTCTGGAACTGCAGTTCACTGAAAAGCATCACCATTCCCACAACAGTGGACCGGATCAGCCCGGCGGCATTTTTTATGTGCAGTCAGCTTGAAGAAGTGGATCTTAGCGAGGGCGTGAGGGAGATCGGACAGTGCGCCTTTGAGGGATGCTGTCTGCTGGCCAGTATCACCATCCCCCGAACCGTAGAGGAGATCGGGGACTATGCATTTGACAGATGCCGCGAACTGAAAGATGTGCAGATCCGTGAGGGAGTAACAAAGATCGGTGATCATGCCTTTCAGGACTGTACTGCGCTGAAATACATCGAGATTCCCAAAACAGTGGAAAGCATTGGAGCGTATGTATTCTCGGATTGTCAGGCGCTTGTCGGGCTGGATATTGGTGGGAACGTGAGGGAGTTTGGTGGATATCTTTTTAACAATTGCAGTGCACTGGTGGATATTACGGTTCCCGAGACCGTGGAGAAGATAGGAGACTTTGCTTTCCGCGGCTGTGTTTCCCTGAAAAGCATCACGATTCCCGAAAATGTGGCAGAGATCGGAAAGGGTGTGTTTATAGGCTGCGGGAATCTGGAGGAGGTTTGCATCTGCGGGGAAGTGAAGAAGTTTGGGGCAGAAGCATTCTCGGACTGTCCAAATCTGAAAGTGATAAAAATCTGGAACGCTATACCAAACCGTATCTTGGGCGAGACCTTTGCACAATGCAGGCAGCTGACGGTATCCTGCCCGAGAGGGAGCAGGACAGAAGCGTACTGCACGAAAAAGGGGATCCCATGTATGGATCTGGTAAGCGGCTGAGGACAAGGAGGTAGAAAATGAATATCAAGCAGGCGAAGGAAGATATCAAAAACGCGGTATCTGCCTATCTTACAAAAGACCAGTTTGGAAACTATGTGATACCGGTTGAGCGGCAGCGTCCCGTTTTTCTGATGGGGGCGCCGGGCATCGGCAAGACAGCCATCATGGAGCAGATCGCGCAGGAGCTGCAGATCGGACTTATCAGCTACTCCATGACGCACCACACCCGGCAGTCGGCGCTGGGGCTTCCGTTCATTGTCAGGAAAAACTATGGCGGCGAGGAGTACAGCGTCAGTGAGTACACGATGAGCGAGATCATCGCGTCGATCTATGACCTGATGGAAGTGACTGGATTGAAGGAGGGGATCCTGTTTCTCGATGAGATCAACTGTGTGTCGGAGACGCTCGCGCCCTCGATGCTGCAGTTTTTGCAGTACAAAACATTTGGACGTCACAGCGTTCCCGGCGGGTGGATCGTCGTCACTGCGGGAAATCCGCCGGAGTACAACAATTCCGTGCGCGAGTTTGACATCGTGACATGGGACAGGCTCAAGCGGATCGACGTGGAGGCGGACTACGAGGTCTGGAAAGAGTACGCCTACGCCAGGGGGATCCACCCTGCGGTCACGACGTACCTGGATATCAAAAAAGATGATTTTTACAGGATAGAGACCACTGTGGACGGCAAGAGCTTTGTGACCGCCCGGGGCTGGAGCGACCTCTCCGACATGGTAAAGCTGTATGAACAGAAGGAGATTGCGGTCACGGAGCAGCTTGTCGTTCAGTACCTGCAGAACAAGAAGATCGCCAAGAACTTTGCAGTGTACTTTGATCTGTTCAGGAAATACCGGTCCGACTACCAGGTCGACAAGATCCTTGCCGGAAAAGCCGGAAAGGAGATCACGGCGCGCGCAAAGGCGGCAAAATTTGACGAGCGCCTGTCCCTGCTGGGACTGCTGGTCGATGCGCTGGTCGGCGCGCTGCGGGAAGTGACCGCGCAGGAGGGGGCAGTCATGGAGCTGGTAAACTGTCTGCGGCTGATGCGGGCGGATTTCGTTGTCGAGAGCAATTTCCTGGAAGTCGTCAGCCGGCAGATCGAGGCGGAAAAGAACGCGGTCACAGTCGGGAAAAAGGCTGGCAATCTCTCCGCGGACCGCGAGTACATACTGAACCTTACGATCGCTGCCCTGGGCGAGCAGCTCGAACTGACTGCCCAGAAAGCGCCGGCAAGCGGGGATGCGGCGTTCAAGCTGCTGAAATCTGATTTTGATAAGCGAAAAAAGGCGCTCACCAAACTTGTCACCAGGACAGACAGTGATCTGACAAACACGTTCCGGTTCTGCGAGGAGGCATTTGAGGCGGGCAGCCAGGAGCTTCTGATCCTGGTGACAGAGCTCACTGCCAACAGCTATGCGGCACATTATATCGGGAAATATGGCTGTCAGGAGTATTTCAAACACAATAAGGACATGCTGTTCACAGAGCGCAAGAAGGATATCCTGGCGGAGATCGATGAGTTGATGAAGTGAGAGAACACGCCAGGGAACCTGTCAGCGGAGAACCAGCGGGCAGGGCATTGTGTGATATGCTGAATACACTCTTTGCGACGAATCTCAATGATCGCGAGCGATTTGAAAGATTGACGGATAATTTTCAGGTGACGGTAGACAATGATCTGAAGGAGGATGTGAGAACAATGTGCAATTTAGGACAGGGGCTATTAGAAAAGGGAGAAGCGCTCGGAGAAGCACGCGGAGAAGCGCGTGGAGAGAAGAAAAAAGAGATTGAAAATATCATAAGCTTTTATATGGATGGCGATTCGGTCGAGCGTCTGGCGAAAGTGATGAAGAAATCGGAAACGGAGATCAGGCAGGTTCTTGTTGAGCACGGGGTGTCTCTGGAGCATTGATCAATAAAAACAGGAGACAGGATGACATGCAGTATATACAGTATTACGATTCGCCGCTTGGCAGGATCACGCTTGCAAGTGACGGGGAAAAACTGTCGGGATTGTGGTTTGAGAATCAGAAATATTATGGAAGTACGCTTTCGGAAGAGAGGGAACTGAAAAAACTTCCTGTTTTTGATCAGACTGGTCAATGGCTTGACCTGTATTTCAGGGGGCAGGAGCCGGATTTCATACCGCCGCTGTCCATGGAAGGGACACCCTTCCGCAAGTCTGTGTGGGAGATCATGCTCAGGATTCCATACGGACAGACGATGGCGTACGGCGCGATCGCAAAAGAGATCGCAGCGCAGAGAGGGATTGGGCAGATGTCGGCGCACGCAGTCGGCAGCGCAGTCAGTCACAATCCGATCTCGATCATCATACCGTGCCACAGGGTTGTCGGGGCAAACGGCAGTCTGACGGGCTATGCGGGCGGCATCGACAAAAAGGTGCGCCTCCTGACACTCGAGCAGGCAGATCTGTCAAAGCTTTTTGTTCCGACGAAAGGGACGGCACTGTAGGGGCTCACTTCTTTAGGGAGTCGCTGAATTCTTTCAGTTCTTTTTTCGTTGTTTCCGAAAGACAGTTAAATTCAGTGTTGAGGATCGCGCCCTCCAATGCGTACAAATGTACCAGACAGAGCTGGGGATAGGCGGCTTTCAATTTAAGGAATGCCTGCCTCGAGCCGGTCTCGCTCAGCTTTTCCGCGGAGTCGATGCCGACAGTCGTCAGTTTTTTTGCCATTTCGGTTCCGATATTCATCATACCAAAAACCAAAAGAATGCGAATTTCGTAGGTACACAACTGTGGGTTGCGTTTTGCTGAAAAAAACAACCTGTCATGTATGGACTTGGCATTCTGCATCAGCTATAATGATTTCGTGACATAGAATCGCGTTGGCAAAGGAGAAAATGAATATGTTTGAGGTCAAAAAAATGGGGGAGCAGATCGCACATCTGCGCAGGAGACACAGCTACACGCAGGAACAGCTTGCGGACGAATTGAAGGTATCACCTCAGGCGGTCAGCAAATGGGAGAACGGAAGAGCAGTGCCCGAGGCAGCGATACTCTGTGAGTTATCCAGAATTTTCAATTGCTCTGTGGATAGGATCCTTGATCCGTCGTCAAGCGTTCTGCGCAATATGGATTTTGATTATCAATTCCTTGTCAAGCCGCGGATCCCTGTAGCTGATTACGCAGGACCCGAGTGGCCAAAAAGCATCGCATCTGCCTCTTTTTTGACGGCAGTTAAATTGTTTTTTGGATTGGAGCAGCGCAGGGACAGCAAGGGCTGTCAGATGAATGATGACGAGGAGTATATCTTGCAGTCGGCGATCACGAATGTATGTTTTAGATATTCCTATGCACCTGACCAGTATATTCATGACAGCTTTTTGATATACGGTTTGGATTATGAGATGCATTCAAGGGCAGATTATCCAGAAGATGAATTTATAGCACTCGCCCGCAAACAGATTGAACACGGATATCCTGTCATAATCATTCCGAAAGCGTATACGGATACTATTTTTGCCGTCGGTTTTTCTGACCATGGACATCGTTTGATCGGATTGGGTTTTTTGGAGGGAGACGATCAAAAGAATGCAAAAATAAATTTTGACCAGCTTGATCAATATGCCGGTTGGTACAAGTCTGACTGTGATCTGATGATCCTTCAACCTTCAGATGAAACAATGCCGTTGGCTGAGGCGTGTGCCAATGCGCTCTTTCGAGGGATAAAACTGTTATCAAACAATGTTCATTGCGGGGAAGATAAAATGCAGGGGTACGGCGGGGTCATCTACCGAAATTGGCGCGGTTTGTTAAGGGAGGAAAATCAAAGGGATGCAGACCAGATCAAGTGTGTATTTCCGCATGCGTTCATTCACTATGAGAATAAATTGAGAACGAAACAGTTTTTGGAACTGTGCGGCAGCGTGATCCACGGTATCGATAAAGAATTAATGGCTTTGGCAGTCGATCAATATCATGACATTGTCGCCTCGGCAGCGGAAATAGCGACGATCGCGCATCATCGTGATGCGCTGCCAAAAGACTCCCTGAAAGAAAAAAGAAATCAGATGATCGAGATGCTGCGCAGGAGCAGTGAGCAGGAAGAACTTGCCTTACAGTATATACAGAAGGCGGCAGCATCCATTCAGATATAAATATGCATTGCAGACTTTGGAAACAAGTATGATATGGCAGAAATGCCAAGTTGGGTCAGGAGGAGAAAGATCATGGAACAAAACGAATTGCTGGAACGGATCACAGACGCAGTGCGCGCGTGCGGTGAGATCATCTTACAGGCTGACCGGAGCAAGGGCTGCATTGACGAGAAGGCGGGGCACGCCAACTTTGTCACGACCTACGACAGAAAGGTGCAGCAACAGCTGCAGGAGAGGCTTCTCAGGATTTTGCCGGAGGCGGTCTTTGTCGGGGAGGAGGAGGACAGCCACGCCGCTGTCGCGGAGGGATATGCCTTTATCGTGGACCCGATCGACGGGACGACCAATTTTATCAAGGACTATCACATGAGTGCCATCTCTGTCGGGCTTGCCCGGGACGGGGAGCGGTATATGGGCGTTGTCTACAATCCGTATCTCGATGAGATGTTCACGGCGGTGAAGGGACAGGGCGCGCATCTGAACAGAGAGCCGATCCACGTCTCGTCAGAGCCTTTGAGCAACGGCGTGGTACTCTTTGGCACGGCGCCCTACTACGAGGAGTTGAGCAGAAAATCTTTCGAGATGGCGTACGACTATTTCAGGCAGGCGCTCGACGTGAGGCGGAGCGGCTCTGCGGCGCTCGACCTGTGCAGCGTGGCGGCGGGCAGGGCGGAGCTGTTTTTCGAGCTGCGGCTGTGTCCGTGGGATTTTGCGGCGGGCTCGCTGATCGTGGAGGAAGCGGGCGGCAGGGTGACGACGGCAGAGGGAGGCGCGCTGACGCTGAACCAACCCTGTTCTTTGATCGCGGTCAATGGTGTCGGGATTTAACTTTCAAAATTAGCTTGACATAAAATTATCTTCGTGTATACTATCACTTAATGATGCAAAAATGATGCATTTTTGCGCGGACAGATTTCGGCTTTTACGAAAGGACAATACACGATGAAAAAACTATCAGATTCAGAGTTTGAAATTATGAAGATTTTGTGGAGCAGGGATGACGCCATGACTTCCAATGAGATCCTGGACGGGATGAAAGGGCATCGCGATTGGAAGCTTGCAAGCCTGATGACTGTCCTGGCGCGGATGGTCGAAAAGGGATATGTGTACTGTGACAGGAGTACCCGAACCAATTATTACAATGCGGTGGTGGGGGAGCAGCAGTACAAGGTTGATGAGGGCGAACAGCTTTTAGACAAACTGTTTCATAGATCAATTACAAAATTTATTGCCAGTCTTTATCAGGCGGAAAAGTTTTCGGCAGAGGAGATCAAGGAGCTGAGAACATATCTTGATTCGCTGGATGAGAACGAAAAGTCATAAAGAAGGGATGTCACATGCGACCGATCATGTGACATCCCTTCTTTTTGCACATGCGAAGGAATCGTTCCTATCGCATTGTACCTTTAATTGAGTGAACTCCTCAGCTAAGGACCTGTTAATAAATTACTCATGACAATTACTTGTCACAAGTAATTTCTGAACAGTTCCTAAGAGGAAGTATCTACGATCACGATACTAGAGTCGCCCTGCCGAGCCTGCTCGACGACTGCGGCGGACAGTTTCTGGAAGGAATTGTAGGAGGAGGTGGCGCCAGTCAGCGCGTCGATCGCGCCCTCGCCCTGTCCTTCGAGCAGCTGCCCTGCATAGTAGCGAGTGTACTCATTGGGATAGGTTCCGTTGGAGTGGAGCATGTTCTGCATGTAGTTGCTGTCCCAGCTTTTGATAAAACCGCTGGCGTTCAACGCATTGTACTCCACGGAGACGATGTTGCCCCCCTTGACCATGATCGTGATATATTCTTTCCAGCCGTGGCTGAACTCCGCAGCCTGTGCGGTGTAATAACCGTCCTGGAGCGCTGCATCAGTTGTTGTGCTGCCACATGCGCACAGCAGCGTCAGGATCACCAGTGAGATCAGCGTTAGCCGCAGTTTCTGTATCATTTGTCATTTTCCCCTTTCAGCACAAATTTTCTCACATGAGATTGAAGAACCTCTGCCTCCCGCGCGAGCATTCCACTGGATTGATCGATCTCGCTGGCATTCTGGAGGTTCTGGTCTGCAATGCCGGAGATCGCCTCGATCCGCTCATCCATGATGGAGAGTGCGCTCTCCTGATCCTGAACTGCGGCGACCAGCCGGTCAGAGATCGCGCTGATCTGGTCAGAGACATCGGAGATAACGCGAATCGAATCAGCGGTGTCAGCAGTCAGTCTCACACCCGTCTGGATCATACTGCTGGTGTGGGAAACCATCTCCGAGGCGTTCTGTGCGGCTTCAGCACTTTTGGAAGCGAGAGCCTTGACCTGGGCAGCCACGACGGCAAATCCTTTTCCGGCACTTCCTGCCCGGCTTGCCTCAATGGAGGCGTTGAGCGCGAGAATGCTGGTCTGGAATGCGATATCCTCGATATCCTTTGCGATCTTGGTGATCTCTTCGGCGTTGGAGCTGATGCTGTCCATGGCGCTTGATAAGGAGGACATATGGGCGTTTGCGTCCTGTATGCACTGGGCGATCTCCGCAGTCTTGCTGCGTGTCTGGCTGGTGCTCTCTGAAACATTGGAGAGCTGTTCTTTCACATGGGTAACTTCACAGACCAGCGCCTCTGTGGACTGGTTCTGTTCCATGGACGCCTGATGCAGCTGGCTTGACTGACCGTTCAATTCCTCTGACATGTGGGCAAGCTAGATCGGAAGAGCACACGTCTGAACTCCAGT
>CAJUQU010000011.1 GCA_910588595.1 uncultured Lachnospiraceae bacterium
TTCGTCCATAGAGGATCGCATCCTTGATCGATTTAAAGTTGTCATCAAGGATAACAATCTTACCGGCTTCCTTTGCCGCCTCTGTGCCACTGCCCATAGCAAAACCGACATCAGCACGCTTTAACGCCGGAGAATCGTTCACACCGTCGCCTGTCATGCCGACAACAAGGTTCATCTCCTGGCAGAGTCTTACCATACGGGATTTGTCCGTGGGCAGTGCTCTGGCGATCACCCTGATCTTTGGTATGATCTTCTTTACATCCTCGTCCGACATCTCGTTTAACTGCGCGGAAGAGAGCGCCATATCATCATTGCTCTTCAACAGACCTGCATCCTTTGCGATCGCCACCGCCGTCTCAAGCCTGTCACCAGTGATCATTACAACCTGGATGCCTGCGTCCTGCACCTCCTTGATCGCATCTCTCGCCTCAGGTCTCACGTCGTCCCTGATGCCTACCAGACCGATAATGACGATATCGTCGTTGATCTTGCTCTCCACGAGCGAACTCTCCGAATATCCAAACGCAAGCACGCGCATAGCCTTCGCTGCCAGCTCGTCAATCTTTCTGTCGAGCACAGCCTTGTCCATATCCCTGACATTGCCATCCGCATCCAGATACTTTGTTGCTGCTGCAAGAAGCCGCTCAGGTGCGCCCTTATAGAAAGTCTTGCCCACATTGTCGATCCTTGCCTGGCTGAATTTGTTTGTAGAGTTGAAGCTCTGCTGCGCATTGACCACATACTCTGTGTTTGCCGCAAGCGCCCTGAAAGTATCCTCCCCGATAAACTTCATCAGTGCCTGGTCTGTAGCATTACCGCCAATGACTTTATGGGAAGCATCAAACATGGACTGTGTGTTCTTACCGATCGCAAGATCGATCAGTCCCTTGACTTTACTGTGTTTACTCAACTGTGGTATATCGATCGAATTTCCGTCCGCACAGAAGAAATCAACTACCTCAAGCGAACCCTTTGTGATCGTACCCGTCTTATCACTGAAGAGAATATTTAATGAACCAGCCGTCTCAATACCTTCTGCCTTTCTGACAAGTACATTGTGGTCAAGCATCTTGCTCGTATTCTGCATCAGCACAAGAGAGATCATCAGCGGAAGCCCCTCCGGCACCGCACAGACAACGATCACGACCGCAAGTGAGACCGCCGCGATCACATTCTTGATAATATCCGGGATCGGCTGTGCAAAATATCCTGCAACGCCACCGTCGAATACCAGAACCGCGTGCGCCAGATAAAACAGTGCGATCACAATCGCGCCGATGTAGCCAAATGTCGAGATCTGCTTTGCGAGCTTTGCCAGTTTTACTTTGAGCGGCGAATCCGGCTCGTCCTCCTGCATCTCCTCAGCCATCCGCCCCATCATGGTCTTTAAGCCGACCTTCCTGACATCAAGAATACCCTCTCCGTCAAAGATCACCGCACCTCGGAACAGGGAATGCTTGTCGACGAAAGTATCACCGGTGATCTCATCTGCAAGCTGCACACCTGGATCTGCCGCTGTCTTCTTGCACTCCTCCGCCTCTCCGTTCAATGCAGAGTTATCCACCTTGAGCGCTCCATCGATCAGTATACCATCTGCCGGAATCTTATCGCCAGACTGAAGCAGGATCTTGTCTCCGACTACAACATCGTCGACTTCGATCACCGTCACGACTCCGTTTCTGTATACCTTACACTGGTCCTTCTCAGTGCTATCCTTGAGCTCACGATACTTCGTATCGCTCGCTACACCGGTCTTGGCTGATACAAATGCCACCACCAGCACTGCCACGATCGTCCCCAATGGCTCATAGATCTCCGCATAGCCAAAAAAGAACATCACGATCATCAGTGCTGCGATCGCCAGAAGGATTTTGATCATCGGGTCCCCAAAAGTCTCCTTAAACTCCTCCCAGAAGGTTGTAGGTTCCGAATCAGGAATCGCGTTTGAGCCATATTGCTCGCGTGATTGCTCGACCTCTCTGTCACTAAGTCCATTAAATTTCATTATTCATTTTCTCCTCATTATTAGATAAATCTATTTGCAAGCTCTCCAAGCCCTGGGTCCGCTGTCGCCTGACCCACAGCATTGAATTTCCACTCCCCGTTATTTCTGTATATCTCACCAAAGATCATTGCTGTCATGTTAGAATAGTCTTCGGATAAGTTGTATTTGCACAACTCTGTATTGTTCCTGGCATCTACGATCCTGATAAATGCATTCTGGATCATCCCGAAATGCTGCTTTCTCTGAACCGCCTGGTAAATATTGACAACAACGACAATCTTGTCATATTCCTGTGGAACTGATGCCAGATCGACGATGATCTGCTCGTCATCCCCGTCTCCTGCTCCTGTCAGATTGTCTCCCATGTGCTGCACCGTGCCGGACTTATGTCTGAGATTGTTGAAAAAGATCACATCACCATTCTCACGGAGTTTCCCATCGATCAGCATGATCGCAGACGCGTCACAGTCAATCGGCGCTGGCTTCGGTGCAAAGAGTCCTCTCTTTGCCGGCTTTGCCTCATCCCATCCGAGACCTACGATCACCTTGGAAAGACCTGCGTTATCCTTGGACAAACTTACCTTCTGACCTTTTTGTAAACTAACTGACATCTCTATATTCCCTCCTATTATTCCACAACTACACCAAAGTTTTCACAGAGTGCTGCAAGTCCTCCCTGGAAACCACTTCCAATCGCGTTAAACTTCCACTCACTGCCATTCTTGTAGAGCTCTCCGAACACTGCCGCTGTCTCGATCGAGAAATCCTCCCCGAGGTCATAGCGGAGCATCTCCTCGCCATTTTCTTCATTGTAGATACGGATAAACGCGTTATTGACCTGTCCAAAATTCTGCTTTCTCTGCTCTGGCTCATAGATCGTCACAGTAAATGCAATCTTTGTAATGTTAGCAGGGACTTTTGACAGGTCGATCTTGATCTGCTCGTCGTCCCCGTCGCCGACACCTGTGAGGTTGTCACCCTGATGAACGACACTCCCCGAAGGATGAGAGAGATTTCCATAGAATACAAAATCACTAGAGCCGCCAACTTTCCCTGTATCTTCCAGCAGGAACGCTGCTGCATCCAAATCGAAGTCCCCGCCTGTATCAAACGCATTGACATCCCAGCCAAGTCCTACAACGACATTTTTTAAGCCCGGATTATCTTTCGTAAGGCTGACTTTCTGACCTTTTTTTAAATTAACTGGCATCTTTTATGCCCTCCTTCTCAATAAAATATTACGCTACCTCAATCCCGTAATGTCCGCAGAGTGCTGCAAGTCCTCCCTGGAATCCGCTTCCGATCGCATTGAACTTCCACTCACCGCCATGTCTGTAGAGCTCACCGACAACTACCGCCGTCTCGATCGAAAAATCTTCGCCAAGATCATAGCGGATCAGCTCTGTGTTCGTCGTCTCATCCACAATGCGGATAAACGCATTGGCAACCTGACCAAAATTCTGCTTTCTGACATCAGCGTCATAAATGGTAACAGTGAACGCGATCTTCTCAACATTTGCAGGAACTTTTTCAAGTTCGATCTCGATCTGCTCGTCGTCCCCTTCTCCTTCTCCTGTCAGGTTGTCTCCCATATGCTTGACAGAATGGCTGGGATGCTCCAGATTTCCATAGAATACAAACTCTTTCTCTGTCGGGCACTTTCCGCTTGCTCCCACCATAAACGCTGCTGCGTCCAGGTCAAAATCCGCTCCGGAATCAAACGCGTTCACATCCCATCCAAGTCCTACCATAATCTTTTTAAGTCCTGGATTTCCTTTTGTCAGATCAACTTTCTGTCCTTTTGATAAACTAATTGGCATACTTTTTTCCTCCTTCATATGAATCAATTTTAGTTCTTTTTGTCGGGCATATGATACATCCTGTTAAACTCCTGCTTGATATTCTCAAGTCTCGCCTGATCCTCGACGCGCTTCTGCCTCGCATCATTCTGAATCTGCCTCGTCTCGTTAATACCATCCACGATCGTTCTCCAGGTTGTTTCCAGTGTTTCAATCTTGATCGAGCTGCCTGCCGCCATCGCTGTTGTCATTTTGGTCTGCTCGACAGTATTCTGTGCATTCTTGATCAGCATCTCGTTGGTCTTGGCATCAAGTGCACTCATCGCCTCCGCCTGTATCTTCTGACGTTTGAGCATGATCGCCTGCGCGAGTGCCTGCTTGAATACAGGCAGCGTGATGATAAATGCCGAGTTGATCTTTCTGACAAGGTTCATGTTGCTGAATTCCATCGCCTTGATCATAGGGATCGACTGCATCGCCACACTCTCCGCTGTTCTCAGATCCTGCGTCCTCTGTTCAAGCATCATCAGTGCCTGATTGAGACTCGAGATCTCGAACTGTATGGAACTATCCCCCGTTGTCTGCATGTCAGATTCTCTCTGTGCAATATATGCTTCGATCTCCTTGCAGCCCTGCTCACCAGCCAGAATATACTTTACCAGTTCATGGTAGTAGTTCACATTTGCCTCAAACATTTTATCGAGATTACGGTTGGACTGCTTGATCTCTGACTCGTACTTCCTGAGTTCCACATAGATCTTGTCAACCTCGTCCCCCATTGTATGATATTTCTCCAATATCCTGTCGAGCTGCTTTCTCATATTGCCAAAAAGCTTTCCGAAAAGGGAAGGATTCTCCTGGAGCTCATCGATATCAAACTTCTCCATCACCTTTGCAAGCGCATTGAGCATCTCACTCGAATCATCGAGCTGGGACATGTTCACGTTGTTTAGCACAACATCCGACGCCTTCGAGATCTCCTCCGCGACATTTGCACCAAACGACACGATCGTCTCCAGGTTATTGACCTCGATCGTGCTCACGATATCATCAACTTCCTGCGAGCCGACAAGCACCTCGTTCATCTGCTGCCTGTCCTCAACGATATCATACGTCTCAACCACCTCAATCTCATTTTTGGTGTCCACAGTGTTTGCCATCACCGGCGACTGTGTCGCCACTCTGCTAAAATCAAGTCCCATATAATCCTCCATTCTGCATATACCGCAAATTTAACTCCTTCTAAACAATCTATCACGCCACGACAGCCGCGTGCCTGGTGGAACCAGCGCCATATTGGGAACCTGCAGGTCGTACACATATTCACCGATCTGATGCTCCTCCATCAATCTCTTATTAAAGTGCTTCTCTATATTCTGGTACCCTGTCGGCACAAAAAATGCCACATCAAATCCTGCCAGATTCAAGAATGCCGCCAGTATGGAATCCTCAAGGGAAATTATTTTTTCCCCGGTGTTGATATAGATCAACTTCGGATTCTTTTTCGTAAAATCAAATTTCTGGATCAGCCGCACGATCTCTTTGGGCATATTCAGGATCGTCGCAATGATCGTGTACTCCGTACCGTTCTCAAAAGTTCCCTTGATCACTTTGCTCTCGATCAGCAGCTGCAATTTGTCAAAAATATGTTCCTGCACATCATCCCGCAGGAAGCTGTATGAATAGTTAGGGTTCTCCTTGATCTTCTTCCTCTGCAGACGCCCGTTCTTAAAAAATTCCACCGCGTGCACCTTCATGGGATTCGGCGCCGTGGAATCAATATAAGGAACATTTTTTACGACAAAAGTGTCCTCAGTCATCAGATCCCTGATCGAACTCCAGTACTTTTGTACGATGCCGTCCTTGACGCCCGACACCTTGGCAAAGATCACCGGCAGCGTGACAATGCCGTTCTCCGTGCTGAAATTAGGGCGAAACTTCAGCTCTTCCTTCCATAGGATCTGTATCTCCTCATACATAGTCTGCAGTGTGATGGCAACCGCCTTTCCATACTGGCGATTGCGGTACATCCCCGTATCCTGATACATCAGTCCGTCAAGCTCGCGCTCCGCATGAAAAGCAACTGTCCCTACCTGCACATCTGCACTCTGCTGCGGATACCGGTCCATGGACAGCGACTCCGGGAACTTGATCTCATACAACAGCGCATCCTCGAGACAGCATCTCGCGTTCAGATTTGGATTTAACACCAGCACATCCACCGGCAGTCTTGCCAGGATCCGCAGAAACAATGCCTCATTTTCATCACTGCATGGTCCCATGTGTATAAAACAGCTGATATCTGGGATCTTCCAGTTTGAAAAGAGCCGCTTCTGGTAGCGTTTCAGCCAGCAGAGCATATAAACCGCCTTGTTGGTGAGTTTGTTGAGGTTCATGTCCGCCGCTTTCGCCTCGGCGAGCATCACGTCCAAAAAAGCTTTCACCATCGCCCGCTGCAATTCAATATTGGCAGTATACTGGATATTTGTGATCAGATCCATCAACATCTCATCCTGGCGCGAATAATTTTTGCGTTTTACAGCCGCGATCTCTTCCATCTCAGGTTTTGGTATGCACTCGTCAACAATGACAACACGCCGGCCGCCGCCTGTCAATTCCTGTTGGAACTGATACAGTTCATTTGCGTAAGTCCCTTTATCCTCCACCCCGTTTATCCTGTAAAAACAGTTGTAATAAAGCTTTGGATCATCCCCTCTTGCAGTGACGCTTTTCCTCAGATCGGCAAGCCCTTTTCCCTCGATCCATGCATTCGTACAGTTGATGATCTGTGGTCTGATCCCGTAAATCCTTTCATTGTTCAACGCGTTCTGTATATCGGACCGAACCCGTTTCAGACTGAAATCGGGCGGAAACTCACGCATGTCCGGCAGTGTGAGATTGTCAGAGATCCTGTTGTTCCCATCAAGACTCTGGTATCTGACATCCCCGCCATATTGCAGGAGCACAACATCACATCCCGCATTTGAAAGGACCGTGATGAGCTGAAGTTCATAGCTGTTGATCTCTCCCTCGTACAATATCTTGGGAATTTTGTTTTCACCCAGCATGTTGATGATGCGCTCAAACTTATAGTACAGCCAGCACATAAACTTTATGTATGCATTTTTCAGCATATTGTCATTTTTGCCAGCTTTCCGCAGTGTGTCAAGCGTCTCATAGAGTGACCTCGCGACATTACCTCTCTGATAATCGTTCATGCGGGGCAGCCACCTTTTCAGGCTCTGTGAGATAAATTCAGGATTCATTCGAAAATCCAGTCCCATGATCTCCTCATAGTAGGCCAGATTTCTCTCGTCCGGATTGGGAATCCTGCCCTCGATAATCACGCCGGACATCCGGGCAGCCTCGTAGTATCTCTGTATAAATTGTCCGATTTCCTCGGTATATCCGTTGATCCTATAAAAGTACACACCCTTCCCAGGTCTGTTGTCACGTTCCACAAAAAAATCATTTAGATTTTTTATCTTATTATGCGTAAACATCCTTACTCCTCACAATGTTTAGGAACTCTTTCCTGTCTAATATTTCCAACGCAATCAATAAAATTATAGCACAGGAAACTTATTTATTCAATACGAACAGAACATACTTTCAAATATTAATTCTTTATTAATCGGTTTTTAATCTTTTATGTATCAGGTAGTAAACCCTTTCGTAAAAAGATTGATGAACTCGTATCCGACAGCCCAGTTAATCGCCTGCGCATCGGGCACCCCGGCAGTGCTGATACCTATGACTTCGCCAAACATGTTGAGAACCGCACCGCCGGAACTTCCCGGTGATGTCGGCGCGGTAAACTGTATCATATCCACATCATCCAGCACACGAAATCCAGCTATGATACCGTTCGACACAGAGTTAAAAAGTCCGAGGGGACTTCCTATCTCCACCACCTTCTGTCCCCTGACAAGTTTTTGCTGTCCCTTGTATATAGGAAGCGGGTCAAGTTCCCTGTCGATCCTGATCACTGCTAGATCCAGCAGCTGGTTATACTTGATGATCTGCTCCGTCCTGTAACAGTTATCGTCGTTTTCAATCCTGACTGTAAAAAAACTGCCTTCGCTCAGCACATGGTTATTGGTCAGGATATAACCTTTCCTGCCGATCATAATGCCGGAGCCCGAGGCAAACCGTTCCCCTTTTTTGTCGTGAACCATGATCATCACGACAGACGATGCAAGCTGGGCAAGCTGCTCAAAACTCATCTCTGTCCTTGTTCTGTGATTCACACTCTCACTGTCATGACTCCTGCCTCCCCGCGGCGGCATTGCGACGCGCACCGGCACTGACCTCTCTAGTCTCTGCGGCTCTGGAACCGGCTGTGGCGGTGTCGACTGCCTGCCATGCCGCGGAGGGATCGAGACACGCACTGGCTGTGTACCTTCGTGCAGTACATCCGCCGGAGGCTGCACAGACGGCTTTGACGCTGACCTCCTGTCAGGCCGTGGCGGAATGACCACCTTGATATTTTGATTGTTCATCTGTCCATTTCCCATTTTCATACCCCTTGCGTGCTCTGGCACGCACGATTCTACTTGTATTACGTAATTATATTCTACCTATTTCACATTATAAAGTCAATATTTACTACCATTTTGTACAAATGTGTGTTATAGTGTATCTGTTTGGAACATCACCCTTTTTCTTTTCTAATATAAACATAGGGTAGCTTTAGGAGATATTTATCATGAACAATTCTTTACTGCACTATAGCGTCGGCGCATTATTGTACTGCCCCGCTAACAAAAGGTCCATCGTGGATTCTATCACCGACAACCGGTTTGGCACAAAATACTCGCTTGCAATGTGCCTTGAGGACACCATAAGAGACGACTGTGTTGCAGAGGCAGAACACATATTGGCCGACTCACTGCACCATCTGGGACAACACTTACAATCAAAAGATTTTTACCTGCCCAAAATTTTTGTGCGCGTGAGAAACGCACGCCAGATCGGAAGGCTCATCAAGGCTTTCGGGGAAAGTACACGCCTTGTCACAGGTTTTATCCTTCCAAAATTTTCACTGGAAAATGCCGATGAGTACATACAGGAGATGATCAAGATCAATGAGGCTTCGACAGATCCGGTATACACCATGCCGATCTACGAGAGTACCAGCATGATCGACCTGCGAAACAGATATGAGATCTTATATACACTAAAAGACAAACTGAATCAGATTGAAGACCGGGTACTGAATATCCGTGTCGGCGGAAACGATCTCTGCCATGCATTTGGGTTACGAAGGCATGACGACGAATCCATCCATCAGATCCGCCCGATCGCCAACCTCTTTTCCGATATCATCACGGTCTACGGCATGGATTATATCGTTTCCGGTCCGGTGTGGGAGTACTATCACAGCCACAACTGGGAAAAGGGATTGTACCATGAGATCGCCGACGACAAGCTCTGCGGCTTTGTCGGAAAGACAGTCATCTATCCCAGCCAGATCGCAGTCGTAAATGAAGCGTACAAAGTGTCAAAAAATGACTATGAGGACGCCTCTGCGATCCTGAACTGGGATAAAACATCGCACTCGCTGGTGGCTGGCAGTGCCGGCAAGGAACGCATGAATGAGTACAAGACCCACTCCCGATGGGCACTGCGCACACTGCTCATGGCAGAATATTTCGGAATAAAAACTTATTAGTGGATAATTTGGGGTATCTCTATATAGGAAACTGTTTTCTCCGTCCTGTCCATCGCCCAGTCAATATCACGGCCGAAAAGTTTGCCCAGCGCGATGCGGGGGATGTTGACCTGCGCCGCAAGACAGCTCATCTGGAGCCCCCCGGACATTCTGGTGTTGATCTCCAGAAGATACGGCACATCCCCTTTGTACTTGAATTGTATATTGCACGGATATTCCAGTGCGGTCCGCCTCATGATGGTGTCCGTCATCTGCAGGATCTCAGGGTTGTACTCCACCCGCTCATGCCGCGCAGCGCCCTTATTGCGCGGTATAGCGATCAGCCCCTTCTTTGTCTGGAGACAATCCACGCTGATCTCATTTCCGGGGAGATACGGCATCACCATCAGATCGTCAAATCCCGCGGCACTGCCCAGCGCTTCTGCCAGCATCTCATAAGAGATCCCGCTTCCCTGGTAAACCCTCAGCTGTCTAAACGGATCCACCTGCTCTGCGATCTTTCGAAAGCTCATCCCCCCCTCATCCTTCACGAACTTGACACACACCTGACCATACTCCTCACGAAGCTTTTGATATGCCTGCTCAAACTGGCACACATTGTTGACAATATAAAAATCCGGAATATGCAGATCCCTGCAGTCTGCAAAAAGCGCATAGGCAGCTGCCTTGTCATTCAAAAGCTCTATCGTGGCATGGTCGTCCACCATGACCTTCACACCAGCCTGTTCAAAGCGTGCCTTATTCCGGCTGATCTCCACCATATTGCGGCGCGGCACAAACGCGTCTATATGATGTTCTGCGCAAAACTCCAGACAAAAACAAATGTATTCCTCTCCGCCGATATCCGGCTCTTCATACCACTCGTCACAAACCAGCTGAATGACGGAATCTTTCTGTCGGTTACTGCCGATCACACAGACCTGCCCGTCAGCGCCCTCCTTCATCAGCTCGATCAATCTATAGGACGTGCTGAACCAGTGGTTAAACCATACTCTTATCATATCCGACCTCCTTAGCAATGTACTCTCCGTTCCGTCAATCACTGACATGATGCTCATGCCTCCGCCAGCTTCCTGATGATGCCGCAGCATTTGTAATGCTTTAGTGTGTGATACTCGATGGGGACATTTTTTTCCTCCGCCAGCCTTACGATATGACTAAGCTCTGGATCATCCCTGTATTTCTCGTCGATCAAAACCATCGACGGCACACGCCGCAAAAGAACGCGTGTCGTCTCTCCGATTCCCGGCTTGACGAGATTGATATCGTCTATGTCATATTTCGCAGCGATCTCTCTCACCTCATCAATGCCATAGCCGCTGATCCTATTCCCGCAGCCCTCCGCCGCAATGCTGTCGATCACAAAATGCCGCTCGATCGCATCGATAAACTCGTACGACAAGTCTGAGTCTGCCAGCTCCCCATAGTAGACCGCACCGTGGAAATCTCTCGTCCCTATGATATCATCCCTCAGAAACGTCCTGCTGACCAGACCTGACACAGTACAGTTCAAACAGGAACTTGGGATCAGTATATCGTCATGGGTGCCGCAAAGCTCTGTCACATTTGCCGGATCAGCGACCACCGCTATATCCGCGGAGACCCCATCATAAGCCGCGATATCCTTGCGCAGTTCATCAAGGATCGCCCCTTTCCCGATCCAGCCATCCAGGAAAAGAAGCTGCTTCGGCTCATACCGCTCCAGCAGGTATTTCATAGCGTTGTCATCGATACCTCTGCCCTTTATGATCGAAATGGCATAATGCGGGACATCCAGTTGGTATTTCCGGCGAATAAAATGCTTCACAAGGATTCCGATCGGGATTCCCGCCCGCGCCAGGGATACGATCACAACATCCTGCCCTCTTGCCTGTATGATCCTGTCCGACAGTATACCCACTGCCCGCGCTGTCGGTCCGGCATACTTTTCAAGCGCTTCCCTGTACACTTCCATATACTTCTGCGTCGGCACATACTCGATCGGAAGCATCTCGCTGTAGTGCTTCCCCGACTGGATCAGCCGCTCGCGCTCCTGGGTGGGCTGCGGCTTTACCAGCCCTGTGATGTCCTTTAACAATAGCGTGACATCCTCGTCCCTGTATGAACTTCTCATATGAGACTGTCTTTTTGCCCTCACCAAACTCTGATTCCCGCCGTTTTCAAAACTCCCCATACGTCCACCTCCCTCAAATACACGCACATGATCTTTCATCGCAAATTCGCTCTGTTCCAAAATGAGCCCACATGGTGGATATCACTCTGGTTCTCAATCCCGAGCAGCACAAATACCGTTTTCTCCGTCGCATTGATTATAACATATTTCAGTAAATCCCGCCACTTTTGTTTTTGGATCTCTTTCCTCCAGAATTCTTTTACATAATGTTCTGACATATTTACTTTGCAGAAACCCTTGCGTTTTGATCAAACTCCTGTATAATTAATCCAGTCATTTGTGCCAGTTTTAAACTTTATGGAGGTGAAGGATCATGGATTTCAGAAAAACTTTTGACAAAATACCTGAAGATTTCGACAAATACAGGCCGAGATATTGTGGTGAATTATTTGAAGAATTGACAAGAAAATGCGAATTGGACCCCAATAAAAAAGTGCTTGAGATCGGACCGGGTACAGGGCAGGCCACAGAGCCAATATTGAAGACAGGATGCGATTACACTGCAATAGAACTTGGAGAAAACTTTACTGCATTTATGCAGGAAAAGTTTGCGAGCTATTCAAATTTTCATATCATAAACGCTGATTTCGAGAAGCACGACTTTGAAAAGGATGCCTATGATCTGGTTTATTCCGCGGCGACGATCCAGTGGATCCCTGAACAGATCGCTTTCTCTAAAACATATGACATGTTAAAACCAGGCGGTTATCTGGCCATGTTTATGACACGTGCCGATGAGAACAGTTTAAATCAGGAGCTGAGGGGTGAGATCGACCAGGTATATCAAAAGTATTTTCATGTTAAACAGCAGTATACCTGCCAGATGCATTACGAAAATGTTACTGATTATGGCTTTACAAATTATACTTATCAAGAATGGAAAAAGCAAAGGGAACTTGACGTGGAGGCGTATATCTCTTATATCAGCACACATTGTATGCATATTACGTTAGAGGAACCTAATAAGTCCAATTTTTATAATGGCATCAGAGACGCCTTTATGAAATGCGGAAACAAGATCAATATCATCGATACGATTCCGCTGTACTTAGTCCAAAAACCAATTTAAGTTCAGATGTAGATCCATGTTATAGGCTGGCGGTATGCCAGGCTATATTGTCTGTCCACAATGTACAGGGCTAATGCACCAAAATGATCCGGTCATTACCACACAGCTGCAACGCGCGGATCAATGAACGGAGCCCCTCTCCGATATCGCTCTTTGCATCTGTAAAAATGACAACCGTGTCATATTTCTGCAGATCATAGATATATGTAGTCCGCCCGCTGTCATACAGACTGTTGAGCTCATACCTTGTGTGCAGCGGATAACTGTCCTCCGTGCTCACCGCGATCGGACTTCTGGTCGTCGCGTGAAACCGAACATCTTTTCCCCGCACTTCAAACTGACTGGCAGCGCAAAGAGCCGGGTACATATACTCCTCGGTTCCGAGTACAAGCATATTCTGTACACTGCCAAAGTCCACCTGACTGACAAGCTCCTGATACAGTGATGAGCAGTATTCCGCATACTCGGCGGAGTTGACGATCCGGCGGGTATCCATGTGTTTCTTTATTTTGATGTGTTTCGCACTGTATGGCATAGGGCAGCCTGCGTCATTTTCCGACGTATTTTTCCCGTGATTCTCTATGACATGCGTGTCATATTCTGTTGCGCGATGTTCTGATCGTTTTGCGATACTTATGTCATTTTTTGCCGCATTTTCCCCGGACTGATATATGACACGTATGTCATTTTGCGGCAGATTGTGAACGGATTCCCTGTTTTCAGATGCGGTATTGTTTTTACATACGATATAACTGCCATCGCCTCTATAAGTTTCCGCAATTTCCGTGTAAGCGGCATGATCCGTCTTCACAAGCCAGAAAAGTTCAATATCCTGCCCGCGGTAAGTGTCCAGTGCTGTCTCATCCATTCCATTTAATATAGAAGCAACACTATATTTTATCTCCTGAGAATATCGTTGTTTTAGAATATTGATAATATTGAGGATCGTCCTGCCTGTCGTAACCTCATCCTCCACAAAAACAATCCTCTCTATGGTATCGATCACATTGTCGATATCATCCTTGACAAGCTTCTGCTCCGTCGCGTGGCTGTGTTCCTCCGAAAAATAGAGATACTCAACCCCGGAAATCTGCTCCCTTGTCGTCTGCATATAGTCGGCTTCAAGCTCCGCTGCCACCGCCGCACCGACTGCCGTCGCCGTCTCCGCAAACCCGATCACCAGCAGTTTTTCGCGCTCGGATCTGCCTTTCACAAGATCTGCCAAAGCCCGGAACATCGCAAGCGCCTCACAAGGCTTTACCGGAATGTGCTTTCCCTGCAGTCTGTTGACTACCAGATATTTTCTTTTGTTGTTGTTTTCGCGTCTGGCGACCCGCACCAGCTCAGTCTCTGTGTACATGATTTGATCCTTTCCTCCTGTCCGCTGCTGATTTTGATCATACATTCTCTCACGCTGTACCACAAGCACATTTTATAATGAAAACCAAATACTTTTTTCATAAAGAACCGTAGAACAATAACCATTATTTCCTGATACTCTAATAATGTTCCTTCACATACTGCTGGAATTCCGGCGTTTTTGACCAGTATCGAATGCCCCAGTTTTCAAAATTCCATTCGTCCATGTACGCATTGCACTCAAAATCAATATAGTATAGCTCATCGTCCTGCACGACAAAATTTGTCGGGAAATAGTCTATATTGGTGTGGGCGGCGTACAGCAGGCGGCACATATCGCGCAGCTGGTCTATGTAGGAGGATTTCATCCGATCCTGCAGGATCAGCTCGCAGACGGTATCTCCGTCGATATATTCTTTCAGGATGCGCTCCTTCGGGCGGTCAACATCGATCATGACAGGAATCCTGATCCCAATCTTTTGCAGACGGTTGTAATCATTGACCTCAGCTTCGATCTTATTGCCAAACTGATAATAATCGCAGGGCTCATGGTGGATCTGCTTGAGGACAAATTTTTGCATTCCGTCGCTTGCCAGATAGGAATAGCCGCCTTTGCCCTTTCCCAGCAAACGATGAATCTCGTACTCTTTTTCATTCACGGTCATTTTCTTGTCCATAATCTTACCTCTTGTTCAGCACTTTGCGTGTTTTCCTCATTTCAACACAAACGTTCACTTTGCGCTGTCCGTTATGTAGCGCGCGATAGCTCCCACAGCTTTAGGTAATGCGGGATATCTTCCTTTACAGGATGAATCTTGAATGGTGCACCGCAGCAGCCGCAATGCCATCTTTCCTCTTTTTCAAACTCGTATCTTACACCGGATCTGCAGGTCTGATCGATCCGATTTTGACATCCAGGGTCACTGTGGCGGAACATTTCCTTGATCCGCTCAGGACACCCGTCAACATACGCGAGACAGTTTTTAGCATTCCGGATCCGCAGTTCGAGGTACAGTATTCCGGTATCAGAAGTCAGCGCATAATCGTACGGGGCGGATTTCTTGAATAAATACCGTATTGACGGACCTTCGTTCGGATCTCCCTTTTTTCTGGCGGCACCGCGCTCTGTAAACAGCTTATCCAGAAGAAATATCACTTCCCTATCCGCCGCATCGTGCATCTTGTCTGCCACATAGTCGCAGCCTTCCCCCACGCTGCAGGTGTGTGCGCCTTCGGCAAACAATCTGTAATTCCAGCCGATCAATGCATTGCCGAATACTACCGCATTGGAATATAGATTTTTTATGTCCTTAAGCTGTGTATTTCTTACTTTTATGGCAGCGTCGGAGAGCACCCGCAAAACGTTCCTGTTATCTGGATAGTCGATCTCTGCATAGTCCGCCGACGACAGACTTAATTTCTAAATACCGTCAAACACAAACCCGTAATCGCACAGCGCCTGCAGCAATTGATTTGTCTTTTTGGCTTTATTTATTTTTCGGACTTCTGCCGTGTCAGTGACAAACATCCCGCCCTTAAAACTGCCACAGGCAAACAGGCAGAACAGGAGATGGAACAGATTCCACGGTGCACTCCTTGCCTCCCTTGCCTGACTGGAGAAATAGTCGTATTCATCAATCCGATACAACGGCAGACCAAATCTCTGAGGAGCGTCTGCTATGTCGGTGTACATCTGATAAAACATCGCTCCGATTTCCCGAAATGCGTTCTCGAACTCCTCGCGGGAAATCTCATGTAAAAAATCGGGGTGGATCTCAAAATGATCGGGTATGTCTACCAGTTCATTGCGCCGTATCAATGCCCATCTGCTGACGAGATACAGATCTTTCATGAATCTGTGTGCTCCTTTCTGTGATGCATTTATTATATTATTGATGTCTCCATTATACGGTATATAAGATTAGCATATCAACAGATTTCTAATAAATTTTTAGAATGCTTTAGAAGTGAAAAGCAAACATGAATGTTATATATCAAAGGTGAACAAGTATTTGCTGGAGATTATACGAAAGTGTTTCGAGGTGTATCGTGGCAGGTTTCGCAACTCCCAATGATCATCGTGTCTGAGCGCTTGATTTTCTGATACTTTTTCGTCTATGTACTTCGTCAGAACGCTGCTTGCTTCAGATACTTCGTTCCTCAACCTGTGTCAGACGTTTTTTCGTCATGTTCTTTTGTTCATCCCCTTACCTTGTCCATCATAGTTTCGCAGTACTTTTACAGCTCTCAATACCCTTTGCTGAAATCGATCCTGTTCTTTTTCGGCTCATGATTGTGATCCCGCTTCATATTTTCACAGAATATGTCCAAGATCCTCTTTCTTGTAAACTTGTTCTCTCCCCAGCTTATTCCTGATATATGCGGCGTCAATATCACATTTTCCATATATCTGAGCGGATGCTTTGCAGGCAAAGGTTCCGGATCTGTGACATCAAGAACGGCGCCTCTGAGCAATCCTTTCTGCAGGGCAGCCGTGAGAGCGTCCGTATCCACGACAAATCCGCGTCCAACATTTACGAATATGGTGCCTGCCTTCATTCTTTCAAACCTCTGTGCATCAAACATTCCCTTCGTTTCCGCTGTACCCGGAAGCGCGATGATCACCACATCCGCACGCTGCAGCTGCGCATCAACATTGTCTGTTGTATATAGCTCATCAAAAGACACATGCCTATTGCCAGGCGTACGGCAGATTCCAACCGTATGTGCCCCGAAGCATCTAAGCTTTGCCGCAGTTTCCTGTCCAATATTTCCTGTTCCCAGGATCAGTACTCTTTTTCCCTCTAAGGTATCGTCCCCCTCCAATTGGTTCCAGGTGCCGCTTTGCATTTGCGCACGATATGGGAACAGATTTTTATACAATGCAAGTATTCCGGAAACAATATATTCAGAGATCACACACCCATAAGCACCCGAAGCACTGGTCAGCGTAATATGCTCCGGAAAATCCACAGCGGAAGTGTATTTGTTGGCACCTGCCCAAGTCATCTGAATCCATCTGAGATTTTTCATCAAATGAACCGTACTGTTTTCAGGCTCACCCAATATGATCTCTATGTCCGCACAATCCCTGCTTTTCAGAAGTTCTTTCTCATCGTCAAAAAACAGAACCTTATCCTCTCCTTCCACTGAAGATAATATTTGTTTTTTCTCGTTTTCCAGACATTTTTTGATCACGGCAATAATTCGCATCATCTCTCCCTTTCCGTTCACCAGAACTTGAAATTTTTCTTTATTTTATCATATCGAGTACAGATATTCCATCATCAATTCACCAAAACAAAAACTTTGCGTCGGTCCATGTTACTTTTCGCTCCGTTTCACGAACAGGTAAAAATTACGATCAGTTCACACAGCCCGTAAATATTGTGCTATAATGTGTTATGGGATTCTGTTTGGTATTTAACATCATGTTACATTCGTGCGATGCCGCAATCGGAATCCGGAGGTATGGAATGAAAATAAGACAAGCCCAAAATGGCGATCTGTCTAGGGTATCCGAAATATATGTATTCAATAACAGGATAAACTTTTATCCTATATTCAAGGATGCGCATTTTTCTTTTGGTGCGCTGCAGGTCGTGTCGCTAATAGATAACTACTTCGCAAAAGACGACATACGCCAAAACTTATATGTATACGACAATGGACTGATAAAAGGTTTTCTTCTGATGAATGGGACGGAGATCTGCAAATTGTATGTAGATCCATTTTTTCAATGCGGAGGAATCGGCAATGAACTGATCGAATTTGCGATCAGAAAACTTCATGCAGACCATCTATGGGCACTGGAAAAAAACACCGGGGCGATCTCCTTTTACCAGAGACATGGTTTTTGTTTGACAGGTCAGAAAAGACTTGAGGAAGATACAACGGAATATCTTGTTGAAATGAAACGATAGTTTTCGGACGATCAAGGTATCTGTTTGAAAATAGTGACAGGAGAAATTTATCATGAACAAAAATGTATTTATCGCGCCGGGTGCACATGTCGTCGGCGACGTCCATCTGGGCGAAAACGTAGGAGTCTGGTACAATGCCGTCGTCCGCGGCGACACCAGCACGATCACGATCGGGCACAACAGCAACATCCAGGACAACACTACGGTGCACACCGACACTGATTTTCAAGTCAATATAGGTCAGGGCGTCACGATCGGGCACAACGCGATCGTCCACGGGTGCACGATCGGGGACAACACCGTCATCGGCATGGGGAGCATCATCTTGAGCGGCGCAGTCATCGGCAGTAACTGCATCATTGGCGCAGGTTCGCTCGTCACCGGAAAAATGCAGATTCCCGACAATTCACTTGCCTTTGGCAACCCCGCAAAAGTAGTCCGCGCTGTCACTGCGGACGAGATCACAGCCAATCAGCAAAACGCTGTGCACTATGTACAGCTCATGAAAGAAAATGCATTTATACAACAAACACTTTAAAAAGAAACAGGTAGTATTCCAAGAAACATTGTGCTAAAATGGAAGGGAACACAATTGACATGGCACTGCAAAATAGGCTCTCGGGGTCTCTTTGTGCCTGATATCACAGGAAAATTTTTGTCAGATGATCACAAATATATAAGACATGCGCAGAACGCACGATGCGTATATTAGTGTGCCTATGACGAAAAATCGGGTACAGGGGAGATTCCCAGAGGTTATTCTATCACAAGGGGGGGCTTTTATTTTGAAACGATATGTTATGACTGCATAGCACTGGCTATTGCAATGATATAAAAAAGAGAATATGATTGTTATAGCCAATGCTTTTCCTAATAAAATATGAATTTAGGAGGCAGTTATGGGCTATATTCGAGCAGAAGAGATTCTGCCCAACGAGATAATCGAACTGATACAGCAGTACATCGACGGAACCAACATATACATACCAAGAAAACCGCAGCACAGACAGGAGTGGGGCACCAGGACCGCCTACAAGCAAGAACTGCAGAGCAGGAACCAGCTGATCTACCAGGACTATCTGTCCGGCAAAACAGTCCACAAGCTGGCGGAGGACTATTATCTCTCAGAAAAAAGTATACAGCGGATCATCCGGTCGGAAAAATGCACTTTGTAAATCAAAGTGCATTTTTGTCTGATGCGTATGATGACCTGATTTTACCCGATCAGACATCTCTTTCCCTGGAACACAAACCCGTATTTGCGGATCCGCTCCGGCGCGATGCCCTCCGCCCTGAGCCCTGCCTCGTACTGCTTTTCCTCGATCTGGACGTGGGCGTTTGCAAGCGTCTCCTCGAGTGTTCTCTCCCTGTAGGACTTGAACACTTTGAACTCTATGATATAGGCACAATCGCGCTCTGTATCTTTGGGTTTCAGCATCACATCATACCGCCCCAGACCGCTCTCACGGTTTGATGTGATCTCATACCTGCCGGCGAGCTCCACCATCAGACCAAGCACAAAACCGTGGTAAAACCGCTCCGGCGCATCGTCGTCGGACACGCCCTGCGCCACGTCAAAGCTCGAGAAGCTGTGCATCGCGATCTTGTTCATATAATCGTTCATCGCATCCACATCGTTGATCAAGAGCGCCTCAATAAAGTGATTGTATGCCATGCCCGCGTTTCCGCTAAACCAGCGCTTTACCATCCTGCGGAACATCTGCCGAACTTCGCAGTTCGTCAGCGCAAGCGTATACCAGACATTATCCTGTCCGACACCGTCCCCGCACTCTTCTGGTTCTGTTTTCAGCACTCTCAGATACCCCGTCGCCATCAGCAAACTCCAGACCGCATTCTCGTCATAGTCCAGCTGGTCGAACACGATCTGCTCGTCGATCTCCGCCTGGAAGCTCTTTCCCTGCAGCAGCGCCTCCATCGTCCGTTTGACGCCAGCGTTGCCCCGCTGCACAAGCGAATTTACAAGACCATTTCCGCTCGTGTTGATCCAGTACGCTTCGTACCTTCCCCTTTCTTTGATAAATGACGCGATCGACCATGGGTTGTAGATATCCGTGTGTCTGCCAAATGTAAAGCCGTCGTACCATTTCTTTACGCGCTCCTTGTGTGCGCCAAGCCCCACATCGTCAAGCGCCCGAAAGACTTCATCCTCCGTAAAACCAAAGGCTGCCGCATACGCGTCCGACGTCGTTGTGATGACCTCCAGATTATTCAGATCAGAGAAAATACTCTCCTTCGATATCCGTGTGATCCCTGTGATGATGCCACGATAGAGATAACGGTTGGTCTTAAATGTGCTGTTGAAGAAACTCCTCAAAAAGTCAACCGACTCATTCCAATAGCCTGAAAGCCACGCCTCCTGCATCGGGGTATCGTACTCGTCGAGAATGATGATGACATCCTTTTTATAAAAACGCTGCATGAAATTAGCCAGCGAGCGAACAGCATCCGTTGCGATCCTAGCATCCATGCCAGGTTTTACACGCTCAAAATATTCCCGCTCATTGCCACTCAACAGATCCCCCGCGAGCAGATATCTGTTCTGCTCGTACAGATCCGCAATCGCCTTTGTGATCGTGTACTCCATATCCGCATATTTCGCTGCCTTGACATCCGCAAATGTCATAAATATCACCGGAAACGTGCCCTGCAGCTCCCTGTACTTTTCCTCCGACCAGACAGAAAGCCCCTCAAACAGGTCACTTCTGCCCGCATACTGATTCGAAAAAAAGCACTCAAGCATGCTCATGTTGAGTGTCTTGCCAAAACGGCGCGGACGGGTGATGAGCGTCACATCCGAACCGTTCTCCCACCACTCCCTGATAAAGCCTGTCTTATCGATATAAAACTGATCCTGCTCCCTCAATCTGTCATACCTTTGTATTCCTATGTTCACAAATGTATTAATATCCATAACTGCACCTCCAGATCCATGGTCATCCACTCTCAATGCACTCTCCGCCATGCCTTGACCTGTTCCAGTCTCTCCCTGAAATCCGCTTCCCGCCCCTGGCTGGTGGGTTGATAGTACTCCCGGTCTGCCAGTGTATCGGGCAGGCACTGCATGTTCGTGAGCTTCTCCTGCGTGTCATGGGCATACTGGTAGCCTTTTCCGTAATCCAGCTCCCCCATCAGCTCCGTGACAGCGTTGCGGATCACAAGCGGAACCGGCTCGGCGAGCTGCTCTACGGCATCCGTCTTCGCGTGCTCATATGCCCTGTACAGCGCGTTGGACTTCGGCGCGAGCGACATGTAGACCACCGCCTGCGTCAGGTGTACGGTGCACTCCGGCATCCCGATAAAGTGACATGCCTGATACGCCGCCACAGCGATCTCGAGCGCCTGCGGGTCGGCGAGCCCGACATCCTCGCTCGCAAAGCGCGTCACCCTGCGCGCGACATACAGCGGATCCTCCCCTGCTTCCAGCATGCGCGCAAGCCAGTACACCGCCGCATCCGGATCGGAATTCCGCATGGACTTGTGCAGTGCTGAGATCAGATTGTAGTGCTCCTCGCCCTTCTTGTCATACAGCAAAGACTTCTTGGAAGTGCACTGCTCCAGTGTCTCCTCCGTGACCGTGACTTCCCCGTTCTCACCGATCTCACCGTTTAGGACAACCATCTCGAGCGTCGACAACGCGCTGCGCGCATCGCCGTTCGCAAAATTCGCGATCGCCATGATCATTTCATCCGGGATCCGAACCTGCTGCATCCCGAACCCCCTGTCATCTTTCAGGGCGCAGTGCAGCAATCCGGTCAACTCCTCTGTAGTGAGCGCATGCAGCACAAACACCTTGCACCTTGACAAAAGCGCGCTGTTGATCTCAAACGATGGATTCTCTGTCGTAGCGCCGATCAGGACAATGCTCCCCTTTTCCACAAACGGCAGAAACGCATCCTGCTGCGCCTTGTTAAAGCGGTGGATCTCATCCACAAAGACGATCGTCCGCTCCCCGAAATGGCGGTTGTGCTCCGCCTGCTCCATGACTGTGCGGATCTCCTTGATCCCGCTCGTCACCGCCGAGAAATCGATAAACGCGGATTTCGTTCTGCCCGCGATAATGCGCGCAAGCGTTGTCTTGCCCACGCCGGGCGGCCCCCAGAAGATCATGGACGACACCTGGTCGCTTTCTATCAAACGGCGCAGCACCTTTCCCTTTCCGAGCAAATGTGTCTGCCCCGCGTATTCCTCCAGACTCCGCGGGCGCAGCCGCGCCGCGAGCGGCTGCGGCATCTCCCTGTCAAACAGCGTCATCTGTTCCATGCTCGTCATCCTCCCCCTCCAGCATCTCCAGATAGTGCCCCTTGTCGATATGCATCATCGATATCTGATTCTGGTATCTGCGAAATCCGTACACGCAGTCGACATTCCGGATCAGCGACTGCAGCCGCTCGTCGGGCACACAGACGATCAGCTGCAGGTCCATCTTCCGCGCGTATTTCAGACAGACCGCGCTGCGCTCCTGATCCATCTTGGAAAACGCCTCGTCCAGAAGCACCAATTTGATCCTGGAATCCCGGTTGCCCTGCGCGTTGTAGAGCATGGCAAAACCCGCGAGCAGCGCCACATACTTCGGGTTCTGCCCCTCGCCGCCGGAATCGCGCCCTGCCATCTCATCCACGAAATTCTCGCGTATGACAGTCCCGTTCTCGTCCGTCACCTGCTCGTACATGCTAAAGGACAGATAATTCCTGTAATCCGCATACTCCTCCATGTCCCGCATGCGCTGTTCCCGCACTCTGCCGTCCTCCTCGCGGATCGGCATAAACTTGTCGGTCAGCAGCTTGATCTTCTGCTCGTATTTCTGGTAAAATTCGTCCTCGCCAAGACTCAGCTGCCCCTCGATCACATCCGCGCCGACATTCTTGCTGTCGAGCTCCGGGGCTGTCAGCATCTCATAAAACTGCCCCTTCTCATCGTGCGCCGGCTCGATCTTGATCTGGTACGTACTGTCCGCAAAATTTGTCTTGCGCAGCAGCCGGTTGATCTCATAGGTGTGCCGCTTTGCGGCCTTGATGTCGCCGTGAATCGTGGCGATCACATTTTCGCGCAGACTTCTGTATATGAGATCACACTGACGTTCGAACTCACGCTCATACTTCGGCTCATAGTCATTCTGATAATCCTGCAGCAGGCGCTCATATACAGTATTATCCTTTTCCGCGCCGTTAAACCCAACCGACGGATACTCCCTGTTAAAACGGTTTCTGGCATTCTGCAGCGTCTCTATTTCCGCCTGTTCCCTCTCCTCCAGAGCCCTGATCTGGTCAAGGAGCCTGCCCCGGATCGCCTGACCGGAACGCGTCCTCAACTGCTCCGTGATCTCCGCCTCAATCCCGGGATCCGCCCTGTAGCCGGTCTGCTTCTCTGCCAGCTCCGCACGGAGCCTGTTTGCCTCGCCTTCTTTCTGGCTCATCATCCTGTTGCGCTCGTTGGTGAGGTTCTGATTCTGGTTCTGCTGTATCTTCTTCTCCCGCTTTTTCTCCTCCAGACGCTGCTTCCGCTCCTGAAGCTCCCTGTACTCCCCTTCTTTGAGCCGTGCGATCTCCGCTTTCAGCCTCGTGATCGTTCCCGTGACTTTCTCGAGCTCCCTGCCCGACTCCGCCAGACGCACAAAGTACGCCGCGTCGTTATCGAGCCGCTCAAAACCAGCCGCCGCTTTCAGGCTCTCGATCGATCGTTTAAGCTCCGCGCACGCCGTCTCCTGCCTTTGCAGCTTCTCCTGGTATTCTGCCAGTTTTGCCTTCGACACCCTCGTCCCGATACACGCATATTTCTCATAATCATTTTTCCGCAGATGGCGGAAGATAAAATTGCTGTAAGAGTAGCAATCGGGGGTGACACCGTCGCGGACGCGCTCGAGCTCCTCCACTGTATGACACTTCTGGATCCGTCCCAGATATCGTTTCAGACACGCGTCAATGTATGGAATGTCTGTCTGGACTGCCTCGTAAAGCGCATTGTCGTCGACAGGACTGTTATTTCTCATAATGGCATCCGTGTTGATCAGGTCGACCTCCTCGTACTTTTTCATCTCCCGAAAAAGCTCCGCCGCATCGTGGGCGTATTTCGGCTCGGTCACGAGCGACAGCTTCAGCCTGCCCATCCTGCCCTCGATGGCGTCCTTCCACTCCGCATCCTCCACGTTGAACAGGTCCGCGAACACGTTCACCTTGATCGTGCGCCCGTAGCGGTCTGTGAGCCTGCGCTCGAGCGCCGCCCTCGCCTCCTTCAACACTGCCGGATACGGTTTTCTGTCATTCTGCAGGTCATCTACCAGGCGTCCCAGCTCCCTGATCTCCTTCTCGAGATCGCGGCGCTGTTCATTGTACTCCTCGAGCATCTCATCGATATTTTCGCGCGCATCCTGTATGCTCTTCCTGAGGCTTTCGCACAATTCCGCCTCGACCTTTCCCCCGCAGAAATCCTCGATCCTGTTGAGCATAGGATTGCTCACATAGTCTGTGACCACGGGGGCTTCCGCCCACATCCGCAGCCCTCTTGTGGTCTTTCGCCACTGCTCACTGTCCGCCGCGTACATCTTCTGGAGTGTCACCAGCTCCTCGAGCTGGCTTTCCTTCACCCCCAGATCGCTCGACTGCAGATCCGCCAGAACCTGGATCAGCTCCTGCTCGATGTCTTCCAGATCCGCGTCAAGCTTTGCCCTGTCCGTCTCAAGACGCGCCAACTCCTCCGCAGCCGTCTGGATCCCATCCTCGTCCGCTGCGATCTTGTCCTGCAGTTCCAGGACTTCCGTGCATCGTATCATGGCGCGGGAGCGAATGATGTCGGTGCTGACCGCAAGCCGCCTTTTTCCCGCCTCCTGCACCTCGCACAACAGTTCTATCCTATGGCGCATATCCTTGATCTTTTCCTGAATGTCGCGGTAGGAGCCGAGCTGTTCACTGAGCTTTCCGATGATATCCCCCTCGTTTTTCGGAAACATGTAATTCTTGATGAACTGCCCTGTGCCGTCTGTCATCCTAAGCGCGATGGCACTCTTCTCCATCACCGTGAAACGCCTGCCGTCGATATACCCCAGCAGGACATCGTAGAGCGCATTGGTGTACGCCTCCTTGGAGGGATAGATGCGGTTGATGTCCCTTCCCCTGTTTTCGGCGCTGGCAGCGCGCTCCTCCACAAGCTTCCTGATCTCCTGGTTGGTGTACGGATATCCCTCCGCCGTGAGATATCCTGAATCCGGCATCCTGCCGGCGTGACTGAAATAGATCATCTTCCTGATCTCGGAATCGCTTTTCCGCACCTCAAAGGCAAGCCCTGCACAGCTGATCTGATGACTGCCCGTGTCCTCGATCTCTAGCACGATGTTCGAACAGAAATCACTCCCGCCGCGGTTTGCTGTGCCATCCTTCTGCTCCCCCTTAAGATAGCTCAGGACACTCCGCCTGTTTTTGGCATCGTCCGCCGCCTTATTCAAAAAACTGGACGAAATACTGCCATACAGGATAACCTGTATGGCATCCATCACAGTCGACTTTCCAGAGCCGCTCATTCCGCTGAACAGATTGACATACTCGTGAAATGTCAACACCTGATGTGTGATCCCGCCCCAGTTATTGAGGCACATCCTCGTAAATATTTTCTTTGCTTTCCTCACTTGTAAACTCCTCTGTATCTCCAACATCCTGATGTTCTTGTATCGGATCTTCTGTCGGATCTTCTGACGAATCTTCCGTCGAATCTTTTGTCAGATCTTCCATTGTATCTTTTGTCGGATTTTCCATCGAATCTTTTGTTGGATCTTCCATGTCCTCCGGCACATCCGTATAATTTTTTATCAGCTCGCCAAGCTCCACGGACGAGCAGAAGATGTTGATCGTGCTGTATATGTAGATCGGTGTATCGTCCTCGAGACTGCCGACCGCTCCCGGAAGCTCTATAATCTGATGCGTCTTGAGCATCGTCAGCGTGTCCTGCCACTCCTGCACTGTGAGCCTGCGCGCGAGCAGGTTGGTGCTCCTGCCGACCTCCCGGATCTCCTCGAGGCTTGTGACCGTGGCGTTCAGCCCCTCTCCCATGATCTTATCCCTGTAGATCACCTTGAGTATGAGCAGGATCCGCGTGCCGGTCAGTGTCATCCTGTCCGTCGGCATCCCCTCACCCTTGATGCGGAATATGTGCTCATGCGGATCGTGCACCAGCTCGCAGTCGAGCACCGACAGATAATCCGCGATAAACTCTCTGTGGTTCGCACAGATGCGGTAGCGTGGATTGTCCCGCTGCACCAGCGTCACCGGATCGCACTTTACCTGCAGGATACAGGTCTGCCGGAACAGATCCTGTATCGTTTTTTTGATCCCTGCCGCCTCGTTTGGAGACAGCTCCTGTATATATTCAATCATATATCCTCCGTTAATCCTCCAGCCGCAGACAGCTCTTTAGCCGGATCAGCTACGCCTGCTCAATGTCGATGCGCAGGTCGGAAAACGTAAAACCAGCCTCGCTCTGCAGTTCCCCGCCGAGCGCTATGGTGCCCTGCTGTCCTCCTACAGACTCCTGCCACAAAAACATCATTTTCTCCAGATCCTCCACGGACTGCACCGTGTCTTTCGTGGTCCGGAACACACCGTCCCTGACGTTCCTGTCGCGGAACGCCCTCAGCTGTCTCTTTGTGTACAGCGGTCTCGGCACAAAGTCCGTGATCAGTTCCCGGTCCGTCTCTCTCTGTTCCCCGACCGCCACCGGCTCAAAGCGCTGATCGGAAATGTCCCGCCTTCTGTACATACTGTCATCATTAAACATTTTAAACGGCGCGGTGAGGCATATCCTGCCGCGCACCTCATCCAGTATGGCGTCCGGATCGCTGCTTCTGTCGATCATATGGATCAGCCGGATCACACTGTCCTCACCCGACGCCCCCTCCTGGAAAATATACTGGATCCTGGCGAGTGCGCGCTTTGCAAAAACTGCCTTCTGCTCCACGAGCTTGTTGTATTTGCGCTCGATCAGATCAAACTCGCGCTCGATCCTGTACACGAGCTCCTCCGCCTCTTCATTGTACTGCGCAGCCCTCTGGGCGCGGATATACGCCGCCGAATCCGCCTCGCACTGGCTGAGTTTTATTTCGAGCGCTGATTTCTGCCTGTCACTGTCGTTGAGGATCTGGCTGATCAGCTCCTTCACGGATTCCTTATAGCGATAGAAACTGTCCGTGGTCGTGAGTATGGCATATTTTTCGCTGTCGCTGTTGTTGATCTCGTTCACCAGCACCTGCTGTATCTCGATGAAATTTTTGCTCCTCGAGAGCTCGTCAAAATACGTGCGCATCCCGTTCTGCATGCTGGACAGCAGCAGCTCAAGATTTTTGGACGTGTGCAGCGCACTTTTTAAGATCTCGTTGTTCTTTTCCTGGTCGGACTGGTAGGTGAACAGTGCGCTGTAAACAGAGAGTATGCTCTCCCGCTCCCTGCTGTCGTCCTCGCTCTGCAGCTTCTTGAAAAGTTCCACGTAGAGCTGGCTGTACTCCGGGAAGGACAGGATATACGTGTTGAGCCGCTCATCGTAATCGCTCCTGATCCACCCCCAGGTGATCAGTGTATTCAGGATCGCAGAGGGCGTTCCCGCTGTCTCAAACGCCGCATTTTCCCCCGCGCCCTGTGTCTCGTCGGCGTCCTCCATCCACTCGATCGAGAGCTTTCCGATCATCTCCCCGATGATCGCCTGCCCCTCCTCAATGGTGAGCCCAAGCGCCGTGCAGACTGCATTGTTCTCATCGTAGATCGCAGCCAGGAACACCATGTAGGCATCCATGTTCCTGGTGCGGAATAATTTATAGAAATCTTTTGGTATTCTCTTTTTTAACAGCATTGTTCTCTCACTTTTTCTCTCTCTTTTTCTCTTGCTTTTTATCTCCCGCCGATCCATCGCCGAACCTGATCACAAATGTGCCATAATCATATCACAGTGCACCTGTTTTTTCAATGTCTATTCCGTTCCTGTCAAATCAGCCGGGGCGTGAACAGCTCCCTATTCCTGACGATCGAAAACCGCAGTATATCTGCCCCCCGGACTCCACTCGATCGCCAGCGGCTGGAGGTCATACTCCGTGACCTGATACCCTTTGGGTGTCAGCGACACGGTAAATTCCGCCATACCGCCCTTGACGCAGCGCTTCTCCGGCTGGGCGCTGATGAAATTTCCGATGGAATAATAGACGAGCATCCGATGCCCGTTGTCAGCCGTCAGCATCTCATAGGGCTGAAGCACATGCGGGTGCGTGCCGACCACGACGTCCACGCCGCTCTCCAGAAACACCTTCGTCCACTCGCGCTGGAACGCGTCCGCCTCCTCCGCGTACTCCGTCCCCCAGTGGGCAAACACGATCACAAAATCCGCCTCGGACTTCGCCTGCGCGATGTCCGCCTCCGCCGCCGGAAACAGATGCACCATATTGGGATTCTCCTGCGGAACGCGGATCCCGTTCGTGCCATAAGTATAGTTGAACAGCGCGAAACTGACGCCGTTGATCCGAATCACCGTGTACGGCTGATATTCCGTCTCGTCCGCTGTCTGGATCCCAAGACACGCTACCTGGTTGTTGTCGAAAAAGCGCTTTGTGAAATCTACGCCCTCCGCACCTCTGTCGAGCGCATGGTTCGTCGCACAGGTAACGACGTCAAACCCCGCATCCACGATCGCCTGCCCCACGGCAGCCGGCGTGCCAAACCGCGGATAATCGCTGACCATCAAGGGATCGTCTGTCAGCGGTGTCTCCTGATTGATGATGGCGGCATCGCTCTCGTCAATCTTATCCTGCACATTCTCGAACATATAGTCAAACGACCCCTCGCACTGCAGACCATACCTGTAGATCGGCTCGTGCGCCAGGATATCTCCAAACGCGACAAACGTGATCGTTGTATCTTCTTTCGTAAAACCCCACGAATCCCATTTCCAGCAGCTCATCTCGTCGTCCGGGGCTCGAAACCACAGACGTATATCGGGCGCTTCCTTTCCGTTCGACGCGATGTCCGCAGCGTCCTTCCCGAGATGGGAGGACATCCATTTGGGACTGATCCTCCCGTCGTTGTATTCATACACAAAAAGATGCTGCGACCATGTGTCCTCGTCCTCCTCGACCCAGAATGGCCTGTGCTCCCCGTAGCGTCCCTTTTTCCAGCACAGGAGCACCAGCTCGTCCGTGCTGTCGTTGTCGACATCGCAGGAGAGTACTTTCTGAACCCTCACCTCCTCCGGGGAAGTCCATATGACACGCGTGTCAGTTTTTGCGCTCTCATTTTCTATGCCGCAGCTCACCCGGACTGTTTTGTGACGCAGCTCAATTTCGTATCGTCCCGCCGCATCTGCAAAGACACTGTCCTCCCATATCACCCAGTCCGGTATCTGCGGGCAAAAGTACAGCCTCCACACGGCAGACACCAAAACGACGGCGCTGACTGTTGCCAGCGCCATGAAGATCCCTCTCCTGTTCCTCTGTTTATTCCCACTCATATCTGTATCGATAACTCTCCGTCCATTCCGGTTTCTGCACCGGCTTGTCATTGCTGCGGTTTCCGTCTTCGTCCGACTGGATCCCCATCATCTGCCGCCACTTCGTGTCGGTCAGTCTGTCGCTCGACTGCCACGGGAACTGATAAAACGAGTAGACACTTCCTCTTGCCACCTTGATCTTCCCGTCGACCTGCACCACCACATAGATCTCGGAAGGATTTCCCGTCGCCACCTCGAGCACAAGCCCCCTTTCGGGATCTGTCGCAATGTCAGCGACGATCGCCGCCGGATATTCAGGTGTGTCAAAATACTCGCCGCCGAACATATCCTTTGCCGCCTCGTACCAGAAATGCTCGATATTTCCGCCGTAACTGCGGATAAACTCGTACTCCTCGTCCGTCAGCACCTCGTTCTGCAGTTCCTTGTTCGAGATCGCAAGCAGCTGCTCCGCGATCACGCACAGACGCGATAAGTTCTCCTCGTCCGACGCAGACAGCATGCCGTACTTTTTGAGTCCCTCCGCTGTCTGTCGGGAGAGCGCTGCAAAGCGCTCATACACGAGCGGCTCCGGCTCGACATATCCCCTGTCGTCCGGCTCCTCCTCCAGACCGCCGCCCATCTCGGCGAGAACCTGTTTCGCATACAGGATCGTGTCATGCTTTAACTCCGCGTAGCTGCCCGCAAAGCACTCAAGGTTTTTCTTCGTCCACTCTTCGTTCTGCATAAAAACAGGATATCCTTCGCCCTTCACCTCAAGCAGCGGACGGAGCGTGTTGAGCCAGCCTGCGTAGAGGCTGGCAGACCACAGCGTCGGATTCTCCTGCGCCAGCACTTCCCTGAGCTTGTGCATGTTCTCTGTATATCCCTCATAGTCCGTCGCGCCCTGCTCCTGCAGGATCGCAAGCGCCGCGTCGCTGCCAAGCGCTGCCGCCACATCCAGCGTGTCCGGAAGCATGCGCTTTTCGCCCGCGCTGTTCCTGCCTACGCTTTGATAGATCAGCCGCTGCATCACAGCCGCGTCGATCGTAAAGCGCTGTCCCATGAACCGGAATCCCGGGATCACATTGTCCTCGCCCTCCCAGATCGGGATCGAGTTGATCTGCGGCACCGGAAGCTTCGCTGTCGCATCGTGAAACTGCAGAAAGCCATCCGCATTTCCCGCCAGCGCGTCCACCGCAAACGCTTCCCCGTACACCTCCTGCATGACTGGCACGTACTCGCACACGCCCAGATCGTCACTCGCCCCCGCAAAGAACGAAGTCACCGCGTAGACGGACTCCCACAGGCGATACGCCTCCGCATCGTCGGTGAGCGCCTTCGTGATCAGGAGCGCGCTCCTGTCCATATCCTCCTCCTTCTGCGTGAAATGGATCCGCCCATACCACATCATCGCCCTGAAATAGCGCTCGAGCTGCTCGTCGCCCTCGTAGTACCCGCGCGGGATATACTGCGAGTAATCCTCAAACTCCGCGGTGATCTGCGATTCCGCAATGCCCTCCGCAGCACGGATCCTGTCAAGCTCGTACGCCACACAATCAGCCACATCGCTGTTCACCGCAACACTGTCGTCGAGCAGCCTGGCACCGACCGTGAAAAACGCCACATTGCGCTTTGCCGCACTCTCCCACTCACTGCCCCTGAGCTGCTCATACTGCGCGATACTGTCGTCCAGCATACGTCTGCCCAGCGCGGACACGCTGTCCGAGAGATAGCCTTTCTCAATATTTTTTAACAGATATGCAAAATACAAGTGGTACGTGTGCATCAGCGAATCGACCGTCACAAAATTCGGGATCCTCACATATCGATTCATCTCATAGATCTCAAAAAACTCCGACCCGGCACTGCCGCACACGACAAATCCGTTTTCTGCAAGCTGACCTGCCATCTCCTGGTCATTCTTCAGGACATAAAACTGCCACAGGTTCTCGACATTGCCAAGATCCGCGTCTATCGTATAGGGTGTCACATTGGGCGCCGCGATGACTGTATCTCCCTGAACAGCCGTCTGTATCAGCAGCGGACGGCTGCCGCCATAGAGGGCATTCTGCTGTTCGCCTGTCTCCGACGACGGCTCCATGCCCTGCTGCGTCTGCCCGGCTGATGGCGCCTCCGTGCCCGCAGCCTGCCCTGTCCCGCCAGGATCCGTCTCAGGTCCGTTCGTTTTCTGCACCGCACAGCCTCCCAGCATGCTGACGGACACAGCCAGTGCCACGATCTTTTTCAGGTAAAGCCCAACTTTTGTTTTCTTTTTCATAACTGCAAAACCCCCTTTTTTTATATATGTGACCACAGCCTGTATATCAAGCTTACAAGATCGGAAG
>CAJUQU010000012.1:0-2762 GCA_910588595.1 uncultured Lachnospiraceae bacterium
TGGAGTTCAGACGTGTGCTCTTCCGATCTTATCTTTCACAGAGCTCCTGCACTTCCTCCTCGACAAATCCAATGTCTCCGCCCAGTCCCCGCGCATCGATCATGGTGTACTCGTCAAAGTTGTTCACCGCGGACTGCCCCTTTGCGCGAACCATCGGAAGGATCCCTGTCAGATACGCCAATCGGACATAATCCTGCGCCTCGGCGTTCTTGAACATCATGCGCAGAAACTCGATATAATCCAGGCGCTCCCTGCTGTTCTCGGCAAGCTCCCGGATCGGATAATCCCACTCGTCAAAAATGATCACAAATTCGCTGCCTGTCGCCGCGTGAACTACAGACAGCGCCTCCGCAAGGTTGTCATTCGCGTTAACCAGTTCAGGATACGCTTCCCTCAGCTCTTTCACTACATTTTCCTGAAGCATCTTATTGGGATTGGCATTCTGGTCTTTCGCTTTCACAAACTGTGCCTGGATATCCATAAAAATCGTGTCATACTGATTCAGATTCGCTAAGAACGCCCTGTCCTTCACGCATTTCAGCGGCGCAAACAGGCTGCTCGAATCAGCCCCCCTGCTGAAATACGCCACAAGCATATGCGCCGTGATCGATTTTCCAAAACGGCGCGGACGGCTGCAGCAGAGAAATTTCTCATCGTCATCCTTTTCCAACAATTTGTTGATCATTCCTGTCTTGTCTACAAAGTACTTCGTCGTCGAGAATTTTGCATATTTCTGATTGTCTCTGTTCAAAAATCGTCCCACGCCCTGACCTCCCTGTTTAGCAACTCCGCATTGATTACAGCCGTTTGTCTCCTGCCACCATTATAGCCCACTCCCGCTCATTCTGCAACTATACTTCCTCATAACAGTACCCCACTCCCTGGGTCACTCCTCTAGTGGCAAGGGTGCATCTACTATACTTCCTCATAGCAGTACCCCACTCCCCACACCGTGCGGATGCGCAGCGGCTTCCTGGGATCCTCCTCGATCTTGTTGCGCAGCATCTTGATATGGACAGTCAGCGTCTGGTTCTCGCTGAAACTGTCCGTTCCCCATATCCGTCTGAACAGATAGTCTTTATCCAATGTCTTCCCCGGATTTTCTGCCAACAGCAGGAGCAGTTCATACTCTTTCACAGTGAGCTCTACGGGCGCCCCGTTCTTGTAAACCCGGCGGGCGGATTTATCGATCGTGAGGCTGCCAGAACACAGTATGTCTCTCTCCACCGACGCACCGTAAGCGCGCGCAAACAGGGAGCCGATCTTTGCGACCAGCAGATCGGGATCGACCGGCTTCTCGATGTAATCGTCCGCGCCGAGCCGGAAGCCATTGAGCTGATCCTCCTTTCCGACGCGGGCGCTGATGATCAGAACCGGCACGCTGTCGGTCTTGCGCACTTCCCTGCACACCGCAAACCCGTCCATGCCGGGCAGCGTGATGTCAAGGAGCAGCATTTTTACCGTGTCCCTGCGCAGACAGTCCAGCGCCTCCTCCCCCGAAGCCGCCCACTGCACGGTATACCCCGCCTTTTCCATATATATCCGCAAAAGCCCCGCCAGCTCCCGCTCATCCTCAATCATCAAAATATCTGTCATCACGCACGCTCCCAAAATCTATACTACTTATCACATTTACCACCCAAGCCTCATCAGCCAGTTGCTCAGTTCCCGCTCGCGCTCCCGCGCACCGTCCTCCGTATATTTTCCCAGATTCATCTCATCCCGGATATTGCCGTCTTCTATATAAAAGACGCGCTCACAGCTAGAAGCCACCTTCACGTCATGTGTCACCATCATGATGGTCGTTCCCTCCTCGTTGAGTTTGTTCAGCTCCTTCATGACCTCCCTGGAGTTCTGCTTGTTCAGGGCGCCTGTCGGCTCATCGGCAAAGATGATCTTCGGATTGTTGATCATGCTCCTTGCGATGCACGCTCTCTGCAGCTGTCCGCCGGAAACCTCACTGACATCGTTGTCCGCCACCTCGCTGATCCCAAGTTTTGTCATCAGCACTTTCGCGCGCTCGTTGATCTCTCTGCGCTGTTCCCTTCCGGCAGCCGACTGGTACGCCGGCAATACGATATTATCATAGATGGAGAGATTTTTCAGCATATACATCTGCTGAAACACAAATCCCATCCGTTTCAGGCGCAGGTCGCTCACCTGGTTGGCGGACAGTCTGGTCATCTCCTCCCCAAAAAACTCAACGCTGCCCGCGGTCGCAGTGTCCATGCCGCTGATCGTGTAGAGCAGTGTCGTCTTCCCGGAGCCCGAAGGTCCCATGACGCCGACCATCTCCCCCTCCCTGATCTCGAGATTCACATTTCTGAGGACATTATTCTGCCTTTTGTTCACTATATATGTTTTACACAGATCCTTTGCTTTCAATGCATTCATGTTTGCTATTCTCCTTATTTTTATTCTTAGGAACTGTTAAGAATTAACTTTGCAGATGACGCAGTATAAATCTTTTTATGCAAGGCGGAGGAATGAGGCGTACTGGGGTACGCCGATTGACGACAACGCGGCATAAGAAGATTTAGACAAGTCAGATGTAAAGATTAATTCTTTAACAGTTCCTTATTTCCAGATACCTGTCGCGGTGGTGTGACAGCGCTTTTTACATTAGAATATTTGTTCTATACACATGTCACAAGTAATTTCTGAACAGTCCCTAAACGCCTTGACAGTCGCTCGCTCTTTACTCCGCGATCTTCATATCGCCAGGATCCATCCTGTGCACGCTTCATATCACAAGTAATTTC
>CAJUQU010000012.1:2862-18433 GCA_910588595.1 uncultured Lachnospiraceae bacterium
TGGACAATTCCTAACCGCTTTGACAGACGCTCTCCCTACTCCGCGATCTTCATATTGCAAGGATCGATCCTGCGCACGCTCCACATCACAAGTAATTTCTGGACAATTCCTAACCGCTTTGACAGACGCTCTCCCTACTCCGCGATCTTCATATCGCCAGGATCGATCCTGCGCACGCTCCCAGTCGCAAAGTACGTTGCCGCCATGATTCCCACGAGCAGCACCGCGGGATAAAGCAGGTACGCTTTCAGCGGTTCCACCTGGATCTGGAGCTCCGCGCCCATGATCGCAAAGATGTTTTTCAGTATAAAGCGGTTGCTCAGCATGGACAGCGGCACTGCAAAGATCATCGAGAGCAGCGCCACCCACACCATGCGCATCACCAGCCACTTCCGGATATCTCCCCTGCGCCACCCGATACTCCCGAGCATGGCAAGCTGCCCCTTCTCCCGCACGATGAACAGCTTCATCATCAGCAGTGAGATCAGCATGATGAGCAGGCACAGCATCACCGTCATCGGAAGCTGCATGGCGTGCATGGTATCTTTGATCGTACCGATGTTGGCGTCGATCGCCTCCTGCGCAGTCACCCACTCGTACTGCGGAAACTGTTCTTTCATCTGGTCCGCAAGCTCCCTCTGGGAAAGCGCCGTCTCCATCGCCACCGTCGCCTTCCAGTAACCGGACAGGATCTCGCCGCTCATATCAAGCGCAGGATTTAAGCGGGCACTCTCCCCCAGCTGCATATAGTCGCTGTAATACCCGGTGATGATAAATTTCCGCTCTTTTCCGCCGATGCTGGCAGTCACAGTGTCCCCGATCTCCAGATGGTTCGCCTCCATGATCTTTCTGGAGAAGGCGACCTCGTTCTCCAATCTGGGCGCTTCCCCGGCACTGTATTCGCAGTATCCCCCGTTCTCACCGATCGGATAGTTGGTCAGCGGCTTGATCACTTTTCCCTGATCATCCACTGTGTACTCCACAAAGCACAGCGCACCCACACTCAGTGACGCCTCATATCCGCGCTCTGCGAGCTCACGCTCTATCCGGCGCAGCGCGCTTTCCAAGTCCGCTGTATTGTGGTACGGTGTCTCCCCTTTTGCCTCCAGTCTGTCCATATAGACCGCCGCATCGGGATTCAGGCTGAATTTTGTCGCCATCTCGTCACTCTCCATCGTCGTCAGCGTGTTGAGCGGAACCGTGATCAGCACAAAACTGATGCAGAATGTAACAAACAGGACGAGATACCGTTTTATATTACAGAGAATATCATTCAATCCGAGGAAGGAGACCGTGCCCATATACTTTCTCTTGTACAGGCTGAGTCCCCTGCGCCGTTGATACCGCTCGCCGCTGCCGCCGCTCCGTATCGCCTCGATCGCAGAGATCTTTTTCAGCTTTCCTGTAAAAGCGACGCACATCGATGTCACGAACACGATCACTGCCGCCCCGCACACAATGTTGAGTCCGATCGCATCTGCGCTGTCGCCCAATACCATATTTTTGCTGACGCTCTCCGTCATGCCTTTCCCAACCGGAATGCTCAGCACCACGCCCACAGACGCCCCAGCCGCGACCAGCGCAAAATACTTGACCAGATAGATCCTTCGTATGGCACGATCGCGCATTCCGATCGCCTTCAACACACCGATCTCCCGATAATTTTCCTCCATGGTAAAGCTCAGCGAAAACCGCAGTATCATGAGTGATATCAGGATCAGGCACAGCCCGATCACGATCAGCAGCGCGGCTACGATCATGTCAAACACATACAGCAGCGGATAGATGCTCCGTTCAAAGAGATTGACCAGCAGTGTGAAGTTCTGCTGGTTGATCGATCTGAGCGTTTTCTCCGGATCCAGCGTGTTAAATCCGTATACAACAATTTTGACGTTCTCGCTGTCCGACACCATTTTGTCATAATCCGCTTTGCAGAATAGAAAGCGCCCCATTCCGCTCATCTCATTCCCGTACATGATATCCCTGGTCTGCACAGCGATCCGATACGTATATGTCGTGCCGGCCACTTCAAACCGCAGTTCATCCCCGACATGAAGCCCGTTGCGCTCCATCAGGGCTGGCGAGACTGCAGCCTCGCCAGGATCCAGTGCGATGTCGTCTCCATCGCTGTCCAGAGCCTTCGCGTATCTGCCGCCGACCGCCCCCAGATACAGGCTCGCGCCGTTTGCATCAAAAACGTCCGCCTCTTTTGTCTCCCCCGCGCTGACATCGCCTGCCGAGATCTCGCACAGCTGCTCCGCGTCATACTCTGTCACATCGCTGCAGTCATCCAGCCAGCGCTCAAATGCTTCCCCCTCATCTTCACCGCCAAACACAGCCATCACATCGCTGACATTTGCGCGTTCCATATAGGTCTCCAGTCCGTTCATCACCAGACTGATATTGTTGACACTGCTGGCGAGGAAGATCGTGGACAGCGTGACAAACAGGAGCAGAATGATATTGACGCTCTTTTGCTTTTTTAAATCCTTTTTCAGTATCTCAAACCACATAGATCCCATTCCTTTCTCGATTCATAATGCCGGTTGCCTGTGTTCCAGTACAATAGAACTCATGAGCTGGTCAGCACATCAAAGACGCCGCGCGTCCCACTCTATCGTTCTCGCAGCCCCCCACTGTGGTCATTATAATCGGGAAAATATTAAAAAGTCCTTAAACGCTCAAAGAAAAAACCACCGTCCGGACGCCCGCCCAGACAGTGGTTTTAGCTTAATCAGAAAACATTATTTCAATTTTGCAACATCGATCCGCGCGATCGAGCGCATCAGGGCTGCCTCGGCTCTTGCGACATCAACGCTGCCGCCGCGCTCCGCAAGCCTTCCCTCCGCCCGCTGCTTTGCAGCATTGGCGCGCGCCTCGTCGATCTCGCCGGGCCACTCGATGATCTCTGCAAGGATCGTGATCTCCTGCGGCAGTATCTGTACGAATCCGGCATGAAGCGCTGCATTTCTCACCGTGTCGCCCTGTGTGATTGCAAGAATACCGGGCTTCACGATGACTGTGAGCGGTGCGTGACCGGCGTAGACACCGATCTCACCCTCTGTTGTATTAAATTCCACCATATCCGCCTCTTCATTAAAGAACTCGCGGTCCGGCGTCACGATCGTTAGCTTGAACTTCTCTGCCATAGCAGCACCTCCATTTTCACAAACATTGAAGTTTCAAAAAGAAGAACGCCGCTCTCTGGCGTTCTTCCTGGGCGTAAAGAAACTCTTGGCGCCCCGTCCAATGGCGGGGCGTCTTTAGAGTTTCTTTACGCCCTGGCTACTACGTCATCAATTGTTCCGGCATTGAGGAAATGTCCCTCCGGGATATCGTCATGCTTCCCTTCCATGATTTCCTTAAAGCCTCTGATCGTCTCTGCGATGGGCACATACTTACCCGGCATACCTGTAAACTGCTCCGCTACATGGAACGGCTGTGACAGGAATCTCTGGATCTTTCTCGCGCGGTTCACGGTGATCTTGTCTTCCTCTGACAACTCATCCATACCGAGGATCGCGATGATATCCTGCAGCTCCTTGTATTTCTGGAGCACCTGCTGTACGCCGCGCGCCACCTCGTAGTGCTCCTGACCAACGATACGGGGATCGAGAATCCTCGATGTGGACTCGAGCGGATCGACCGCCGGATAGATACCGAGCTCCACGATCGAACGCGAGAGAACGGTCGTCGCATCCAGGTGCGCGAACGTCGTCGCCGGCGCAGGGTCCGTCAGGTCGTCGGCAGGCACGTACACCGCCTGCACCGATGTGATGGAACCATTTTTTGTCGAAGTGATACGCTCCTGCAGGGCGCCCATCTCTGTCTGCAGTGTCGGCTGATAACCTACGGCAGAAGGCACACGTCCAAGCAGCGCAGAAACCTCGGAACCAGCCTGTGTGAAACGGAAGATATTGTCGATGAAAAGAAGCACATCCTTTCCACCTTTGTCGCGGAAATACTCCGCCATTGTAAGACCTGTCAGACCAACCCTCATTCTCGCCCCGGGCGGCTCGTTCATCTGTCCGAATACCATGGCGGTCTTGCTGATAACGCCTGACTCCGTCATTTCATTGTAGAGGTCATTTCCCTCTCTCGTGCGCTCGCCTACGCCTGTAAATACGGAGAATCCGTCATGCTCATTCGCGATGTTCGTGATCAGCTCCTGGATCAGGACTGTCTTGCCCACGCCGGCGCCGCCGAACAGACCGATCTTACCGCCTCTCTGGTAAGGGCAGAGGAGATCGACGACCTTGATCCCTGTCTCGAGCATTTCCGTCGACGTCGCCTGCTCCTCGAACGAGGGCGCTGGTCTGTGGATCGGCTCGTAGCCCTGTGCCTCCGGAGCCGGTTTGTTATCTATCGGTTCGCCAAGTACGTTAAACATACGTCCAAGTGTACTCTCACCCACAGGAACCGTGATCGGCGCACCTGTCGAAACAGCATCCATCCCTCTCACAAGTCCGTCAGTAGGTCCCATGGCGATACATCTCACTGTATCATCACCCAGATGCTGTGCAACCTCGATCGTCAGCTCAGTGCCATCACTTCTTGTGATCTTCACTGCATCGTTCAGCTCCGGAAGCTGCCCTTCGCTGAACTTCACATCAAGAACCGCACCGATAATCTGGGTAACTTTACCAATTATCTTATCTGCCATCTTTTTGTTTCCTCTCTATCATACTTTTGAGCTTACTATTGATTATTTAGTGCAAAGAACGCCCGACTTTGGCGTTCTTTTAACGCCCGACTTTGGCGTTCTTTTAACGCCTGGCTTTGGCGTTCTTTTAACGCCTGGCTTTGGTGTTCTTTTTACGCCTGACTTTGGTGTTTTTTAACGCCTACTTTGGGCGTTCTTTTAACACCTAGCTTTGGTGTTCTTTTAACACCTGCCCTTGGGTGTTCTTTTAACGCCTGCCCTTGGTGTTCTTTTTAACGAAACTTCGATATTTATGATATTGCCTGCGCACCCGCGATGATCTCTGTCAGCTCCTGCGTGATCGCACTCTGGCGCGCCCTGTTATAGAGCAGCGACAAGCTCGAGATGATCTCGTCTGCATTGTTGGTCGCATTGTCCATCGCCTGCATTCTGGCTGCGTTCTCACTCGCGACAGCCTCGATCATCGCCCCGTAGATCAGGCTTGTGATGTACTTCGGGATGATCAGTTCGATCGCGTCCTCTGTCTCAGGCTCAAAATCCAGCACAGCCTTGTCATCATCGCTGCGCTCGTCCTCGATCTGAATGGGAAGCAGCTTCAGTCTGGTCGGGATGTGCGTCACAGTATTCTTAAATCCTGTGTAGACAACATAGATCTCACCCACCTTGCCGGTTGCGAAGTCGTCAAGCACCTGATTGCTGATCTTCATGGCATCGGCATAGATCGGCTCCTCGATCGCGTCGGAGTAATCCTCCCCCATCTCATAGCCAAGTCTTGCAAATGTGTCCCTTCCCTTGCTTCCTACCGGATAAATGATCAAATCATCCTTATTCCACTCATTGTCCCTCACAAGCTTGATGATATTGGAATTGTAGCCGCCGGCAAGCCCCCTGCTGCCCGTGATCACGATCACAGCCTTTTTGGGGGAGTTGTTCGCCTTGAGGTACGGATGGTTGATATCCCCTGCTTTGGAAAGCATGGAAACCACCGTTTGATACATGCAGTTGAAATACGTCTTGGACTTCTCTGCACGTCCCTTCGCTCTTTGCAGTTTGACGGTGGAAACAAGCTTCATGGCCTTCGTAATCTGCTGTGTGCTCTGCACAGAACTCTTACGTCTCTTTATGTCTCTCATTGAGGCCATAAATATTCAGTCCCCCCTTCTTTTTACTTAAAGCGTCCTTTGAACTCTTCAATCGCTGCGACGAGCGTTTTCTCGGTCTCGTCCGAGATCACCCTCTCATCCCTGATCGCCTGCGGCACCTGCGGATATTTGGTGTCAAGGAACTCAAAAAGCTCTGCCTCAAATCTGGTGATGTCCGACACGGGCACATCGAGCAGATACTTTCTCGTGGCAACAAACAAAATGACAACCTGATATTCTACAGCCATCGGTTTGTACTGCGGCTGTTTTAAGATCTCCTTGATGCGTGCACCCTGGTCAAGTCTCTCCTTGGTATCCGCGTCAAGATCGGAGCCAAACTGCGCGAACGAGGCAAGTTCTCTGTACTGTGCAAGTTCCGTACGGATCGGTCCTGCGATCTTCTTCATCGCCTTGATCTGCGCGGAACCACCTACTCGCGAAACGGACAGACCTGCATTTACGGCTGGTCTGAAACCGGAATTGAACATCTCCGTCTCGAGGTAGATCTGACCATCCGTGATCGAGATCACGTTTGTCGGGATATATGCGGAAACGTCGCCCGCCTGCGTCTCAATGATCGGCAGCGCCGTGATGGAACCTCCGCCGTACTCCTCGCTCATGCGGCATGCGCGCTCGAGCAGTCTCGAGTGGAGATAGAACACGTCTCCAGGGAAAGCCTCACGTCCGGGCGGACGCTTTAACAGCAGGGAGAGTGTACGGTATGCAACGGCGTGCTTACTCAGATCATCGTAGATGATGAGCACATCCTCGCCGTTCTCCATCCACTCTTCACCGATCGCGCAGCCCGAGTACGGAGCAATGTACTGCAGCGGTGCAAGCTCGCTCGCCGTCGCAGCCACGATCGTCGTGTACGCCATAGCGCCAAACTCCTCGAGCGTCTTCACGATGCTCGCGACGGTCGAAGCCTTCTGACCGATCGCAACGTAGATACATTTCATGTTCTGACCTTTTTGGTTGATGATGGTATCTATGGCGATCGCCGTCTTACCGGTCTGCCTGTCGCCGATGATCAGCTCGCGCTGTCCTCTTCCGATCGGAACCATGGCATCGATCGCCTTGATACCGGTCTGCATTGGCGTGTCTACGGATTTTCTGGTGATAACACCGGATGCAACTCTCTCAATCTGACGGTATTTTGTGCTTGCGACAGGACCCTTGCCGTCGATCGGCTGACCAAGCGCGTTCACTACGCGTCCAAGCAGGGCATCGCCCACGGGAACCTCCACAACACGGTTGGTCGTCTTTACGGTATCACCCTCGTTAATGTTCTTGGAGCTTCCAAGCAGCACGGCGCCCACGTTGTCCTCCTCAAGGTTCATGACCATGCCGTAAACCTCTCCCGGAAATTCGAGCAGCTCACCCTGCATCGCCTTCTCCAGTCCATGTACGCGTGCGATACCATCTGCCACCTGAATGACCGTACCGACTTCCGATACTTCCAGATCAGCGGCATATCTCTTTATCTGATCCTTAATCACAGAACTTATTTCTTCTGGTCTTAAATTCATATGGATCTGCACCTTTCTATATTATTTTGCTCGGATCTGTGACGCCACAGATCCGCCCCGTGAAATTCTACTCACAGCTGGATCGCCAACAGCTCGCGCTGCAGCTTATCCAATTTTGTCCGGATACTGCTGTCCACAACCCGGTCCCCCATCTTAATGACCATACCACCGATCAGGCTATTGTCCACATCATAGATGCACTCGATGGTCTTGTATCTGGTGGTGGCGAGCAGCCGGCTCTCGATATCCTGTTTTTCCTGATCATTTATTGCTATAGCCGTTGTGACATAAGCCGTTCCGATATTGCTGTACTCCTTTACGGATGCTATGAAGTCCTCCAGGATCGCCTCGATCTCCCCGTAACGGTCCTTCTCGACGATCGTCAGCAGAAATCCCAACATTTCCCTGCTGAGCTTATCCCGGAACACATTCTGCACCACCTCAAGCTTATCCTCCTTCTGGATCTTTGGGTGGTTCATGAACTGTCCAAACTCCACATTTGTGCGGATGATTCCAAGAAGTCCCACCGCCTCCTCCAAGAAGGCTGCGGTCCTGTCCTGTTCGACGGCAAGTTCAAACAACGCCTGAGCATACGTCCTGGAAACTAGCTTAGCCATGTGCTATCACCTATTTCTTTCAATGTCTTGTCAATGAGTTCATGCTGGGCATTTGTATCGATATTGGCCTGCACGATCCGGGCTGCCATCAGCGAAGCGACCGCGACCATCTCGCGCTTCACCTCGTCCGCCAGCTTCTGCTTCTCAAGCTCCGCCTCTTTTCTGGCTGTCTCCACAATCCTGGCAGCTTCCTGCTTCGCATCGGCAACGATCTTTGCCTCGTTTTCCATGCCGCGCTTGCGCGCGTCAGCGAGGATCGCCTCCGCCTCTTTGCCTACCTGACTTAATTTCTCTTCGTAGAGGGCGCGCGTATCAGCCGCGGATTTCTGGTCAGCCGCCGCCTGGTCGAGTTCTCCCCTGATCTTCTCCTTCCTGTCGTTCATCAGCTTTCTCACCGGATCGAACAAGAAGTGCGACGCGACAAGGAAAAGGACGAACATTGCGATGATCATGAGAACTGTATCCGCCAAAAGCTGGAAGTCCAGGTCAAATAACCGGCTCAGTCCCTCTGTCTCGGTAGCAAGTATCATGGTGTGATTCACCATACCTTTGTACCTCCTTTTATCATATTTTCATTCACAGAGAACAGCCCTGCCGTTCCCTTAAACGAAACTAAGCACTTCTAAGCCTGCGTCTTTTACATACTTAGAATTTCTTTTCGTTTTAACGAAGCTCTGGAAAATCTTTGCAGAATTTCTCTCCGTTATCCTTACGGTACTAAAGGTTTTACGAACAATAACAGCATTGCCACGAGCAGACCATAGAGACCTGTCGTCTCGGCAACCGCCTGACCAAGAAGCATGGTGGAGGTGACATCAGACTTTGCGCCCGGGTTCCTGCCCACCGCTGCCGCTGCATGACCTGCGGCGATACCCTGGCCTACACCAGGTCCGATACCTGCGATAACCGCAAGACCTGCGCCAATTGCTGAACAACCTAAGATAAAGTTTGAATTGAATTCCATAGTTAATTCCTCCTGTGAAATATTTAGTGAGATTTAGAAAACTTAAATCATCTGCGGAGAACAGCCGCGCTGTCCTCTTGGTTTTACCCCTCAATGGCATTGTTGATATATGTCATTGTCAGCATGCAGAATACATATGTCTGGATCGCTCCGGAGAACAAGTCAAAGTACACATGAAGCGCTGCCGGCCAGCCTGTCGCGATAAACCCGAGCAGACCGTAGAGCAATGCCATCATAACGGTTCCTGACAGAACGTTCGCGAACAAACGAAGCGACAGGGAAATAGGTACTGCCACATCGCCGATCACATTGATCGGTGCCCAGATCGGCCATGGATCGCACAGTCCCTTGATCACGCCCGAGACCTTCTGGTACTTGAATTTATTGAAGGTTATCAGGGTAAATGTGATCAGACCAAGCGCAAATGTCACACCGTAGTCAGCCGTGGGCGCCCTCAGCCCCATCAGACCTGAAATATTGCTGATCAGGATAAAGATGAACAGCGTGCCGATATAGTTGGCAAAAGCTGTCGCATTCTTGCCCATGACACCCCTGATCATGTTGTCGAGCATCTCGACCACGAGTTCCACAACGTTTTGGAAAGCTCCGGGGACTTCCGTCGCATGTTTGACCGCCCTGTTTGCACACAGGCAAAAGATAATGATGATCGCCATGACGATAAAAAGGCATACATGCGTAGTTGTTATCCACAGCTTCTGTCCGAAGAGTTCATACTGAAACACACCGTGTATCATAAAATCGATATCGTCAGCACCGGATAACAAAATTCCTGCTCCCATACACTCACCTCCTTGTTTTATTTCTCTATTCAGTTTTACTTAGAACTGTTCAAGGATCACCCGGGACAAATATTTGTCCGGCGTAATCTGCCAACAGCTCCTTATCACGGTAACTATCCGTCTCCTTATAGTTACATTTCATTTGCTTCTGAGGCATTCCCCTACGCCCCACGGTGAGACAACCTCGCAAGCAGCGGCTGCAGATAGGCCGATACCTTCAAACCCATAACACCCGCAAAAGCAGCCAGTGGATTGCCAACCTTTGTCAACATCAGGATTCCCAATATGACCACCACTATAAAATACCTGATGATATTTTGTCTCGTTGCTGATGCCTGCGCCCCCTTTACATCTCTTTCAACGGCTGTGTTCAAAGTGACCGCCATATGAAAGGCCATGAATATTGCTGTAAACACTCCTACCCAGAGTCCTACACTGTAGCCTGTTTTATCCTCCACGAGAAAAAAGACGACCACCTGACACAGGATCCCAAATAAAATGATCCCCAAAAGCAGCCCCGGAAGAGCTGTATTTATTTTTCTAAGTCTGGTCATCATCCTTCTCTTCTCCCTCGTAAATCTTCCTTGCGAGAATAAAAATGTTCCGAAATCCCGCCAAAGCTCCCACAAAGAACAATAAAACAAACCAAAATGCGGTTCCCAGTTTCCTGTCAAGAAACAGTCCCGCAAAAGAGCACATAAAGATGGGCACAAGCATATTGATGCCAAACTGGGTGATCACCGCCAGTGACCGATAGACTGACTTTTTGTACTTTTTGTTCCGCCCCATCCGACCGCCTCCACATGCCGCATTTCCCACTCTTTTGATGCCTAACCATAATTATACAGAAATCTGGTAAAATTGTCTAGTAAATGTCTTATTTTTTTACGACAAAGCCAAAAAAGATGCCGAACATTTTCTCGTGTCCGACACCTTTTTCCTGCAAAATCCTTTATGTTCCGGCTTACTTTACCATCACGTCGGCAAAGGAGAACTTCCCTTCCGTCACCGCAAAAAGCTCCTGCTTTGCCAGCCTGAAACAGTCGAGCATCTCCGGTGAGAACACGCCGCACTCTCCCTCCAGGATCATGCGCGCCGCCTCCTCGACCGCAAACGGATCCTTGTACACGCGCTTGCTCACCAGCGCGTCATACACATCCACGACCGACACGATCTGTGCCCAGATCGGGATCTCGTCCCCCTTTAGCCTGTCCGGGTACCCGTTTCCGTCATGGCGCTCATGGTGGTACCTGCAGATATCATAACAGTAGTGATAGAATTCGTTGTCCTCCTGCTTGAACTTCTCGAGGAGCTCGCAGCCGTAGATCGTGTGCTTCTTCATCTCCTCGAACTCTTCCTCCGAAAGCTTGCCCGGCTTTAACAGGATGCTGTCCGGTATCGCGATCTTGCCGATATCATGCAGCGCCGACGCATTGACGATCAGCGATGACTGCTCCTTTGTGATGCCGTACTTCGGATAGATCTTCATGATATATTTCAGAAAGAGCTTCGTGAAATACTTCACCCGCTGAATGTGCTCCCCGGACTCAAGGCTTCGGAACTCAACAACCGAACTTAAAGCATTCACCAGGAACTCGTTGCTGCGCTCAAGTTTCTCCCTGCTCTCCCGCAGCTGTCTTGTGCGCTTCTCGAGTTTGTGTTCGATGTAGATCCTATGTTCAAAGAGCTCCATGATATTCTTGGCGCGCCGCATGACGACATTCGGCGCAAACGGCTTGTAGATGATATCGGAAGCACCGTACTCGTAAGCCTTCTCATCCGTCTCATCCGTCGCCTCACCCGTGATCATGATCACAGGGATCGTGTTGATATAGTACTCCTCATTCATGAACGCCAGCACATCGAGACCGGACTTTTTGGGCATCAGCAGATCGAGGAACAGCAGGCACAGCTTATCGCTGTCCTTCTTGATGATCTCGATCGCCTGCTCTCCGTTCTCAGCCTCGATAATATTATACTGCTCATCAAATATAAATTTGATCATCTCACGGTTGATCTCCGCGTCGTCCGCGATCAGAATCGTATTTTTCTCTATTGTTTCTATCTCTTCCATCGTTTCCATTGTTTCCATCGAAATTCGTTCCCTTTCCTTTTTATGATGCTGCTCTATGCCGCTACGCCAACAGCTTCCCGATCCCCGTGATCACGATATCATAATCCTCTGTCACCTTTTCAAGCATCTTCTTTGCGCCCTCTATATCCTTTCCCCGAAGCACCTCCGTGATCTCATGGCTGGACTGGAACAGACGTGTAAACGCCATATTCTGGCACATCCCCTTCATCGTGTGGGCTGCCCGGAACGCCTCCTCGGCATCGCCGTCATTGATGCTCTGGACAAGCGTCTTATAACTCTCATCCCTTGTGAACATGCCTGCAAACTTCCTGATCCTGTCCTCCGTCCTCAGCCGTGACATGATCTCATTGTAGTCGCCGCCAACTTCATCATAAAACTCCTGTACTGTCATACCTTCCCTCCTGAATTCCTCTGATACAAATTTTTTGCTGATATTCTGAATTATATCGCATATTTGTCCATAATTCAACCACTTTCATCAGGGATTCATCGCCTTGACCAGGGGATGGATCTGTGAAAGGATATTGTCCATGTCTTCAAATATTGCACTCTTCGTTGTTCCAAGATTATTTGCCTGATCAATGTGCTTAACTACATCGCGATACTGCTGCTTGATCTCGTCAAAGAACTCCCCGATCGTCTGAAGATCCCTGTGCGCATCCTCGATCACATTGGAGATCTCCGTCTGTACTGACACCGTTTTCTCAGCAGTCTCGGTGATCTTGTTGAAGGATTCATATGTACTGTTGACGGTATCGATATTCTGGCTCAATGCGCGCTGGGATGCTGAGATGCTGTTGTTAAGTTCCCCCGTTCCGCACTCCACCTCATGGAACCTGTATCAACTTCCTCCGCAAGCTGTTTGATCTGGTCCGCAAGCTCCTTTACATTCGTTGCAACCACAGCAAATCCTCTGCCCGACTGCCCGGCTCTCGCAGCCTCGATCGATGCGTTGAGCGCAAGGATATTGGTCTGTTCCGCGATCGATATGATCTTTTTCATGCACTGCTTTATTCCCTCTACCGAGGTCTGCAGCTGTGCAAACGTCTGCTCCATGTCACTGTAAGTTCTCTCCACATGGACCGAGGTACTCTTTAGCTCCTCCACTTTTCCCTGTGCCTCTGACACTGCATCGGAGATGGATCCGCGCACCTGTTCAAACTGTCCTGCAACATTGTTTATGTCAGAAAAAGACTGTTCGAAACCTGACAGCTGCTCGCGAAAATTGTCCGCCTTTCTCATGACCCCCGAAAAAGAACTGCCCACCATACCAAGCTCCCACAGGGACTCGACCTCCTTGCTGACCAACTCTTTCTGGTACTCTTTTATGCTGTCCGCCGCGTGAAGTATCGGATAGAGACTGTAGCCACCGCCCTGCCTGTCACCAGCTTTTTTCCTGTGCAATCCTTGTATTTTAGAAAATGCCATATCGTATATCCCTCCTTCTACTCAAACACCACACAGGTCATGGACTGGTTGACAAACCGGTTGTTATAATGTTCCCCATAGCCCACAAGCCCTGCGTGGCTCCCTAACTCAGACATTTCCTCCAGATACTTCTCCATGTACCCGCGCTCACAAAACAGCTTGTAGCGAAACAGACAGTTCACTGAAAAAACAGCTGACCGGCTCGGAAAATCGCGGCAGATCATCTGGATCGTCCTCTGTACGACAGACGCATAGTCACTGAGTTCCAACAGGATCAGGACATCCGAATCATTGACCTGGCGAAAACAAGCAAGCGCATCCCCCTGAACTTCCTTGATCGAGATTATGCACGTGTCATCTCCGTTGATCTTCCCAAAAGGATTCTGAAAAGTCTGCGTCAGAATCTCCTCGTCCGTCACATGAAGGATATTTTTGTATACCTGTTTTGCCGATCTCCCATTCAATGTACCGATGACATACTTCTCCCTATCTGTATCCGAAGCGATGAAACGGTAATTCCCCATCTTGCGGTATATATTTTCCTTGTAAGTCTTTACCCTTCCATTCTGGTTCCGCACCAGCGCATATGCCGCCGCGTCCTCATAGATCCTTCCGTTGACAGACACCTTGCCGCCGTCCCCGGTCCCCCCGACCAGGGAGATGTTCCTGCGGCTCAGCACGGTATTGATCGTCGTCAGCACGCAGGCATCATTCCCAGCACAAAAATCGATACACACAGTGTCCTGCTCCGTACCGCCCACTCTGCGCACATCCTCCTCGAGCCGCTCAATATATCTGATCGGCATCGTCGACACCTGCTCTAGCACATTCGCCGTCGCGGTCACGCCGTCCACAAACGCGATGATGCCAACTCCCTCCTCCACCACCGAAGTGTCATAGCTCATTCCGATACAGCCAATGCTCGGAACACCTGGGTACATTTTTTCCAATGCCCTGACATGCGTTTCGAACTGGGCGTTATTGGACATCAGCATAATGAACTGGGGATTTTCCAGTCTGTCGACCGCCTCCGAAAGATTTCCGCTACAGCTCATTCCAAATATCTGTCTCATCTTATCGTCTCCTTGATCATATAATCCGTTCTCTTCAAATTCCAGCGCTGTTTTGATTATACGTTAAAATTGTTCAAAGTGCAACGGATATTTGATCATAAAAGCATTGAATCCAACAAAGAAAAGAGGTAAACTAAAAATATGATCAAGCAAAGGAGACATTGACATGGATGATTTGAAAATTTACCGCAGACGCATGATACCTGATGAATGCATATTGTTGAAGGACGATATCATTCTCGAGAGAACACCGGACCGGATCATCACCAAGTGGAACACGCTCAAACCCCGGCGCGATTTTCATCACGGTTACTCCTGCTATTACCTGAATCTCGGATACAAAGTGAGCAAATTTTACCGCGAGGATGACACACTACTGTACTGGTACTGCGATATTGTGGATTATAGATATCAGGAAGCAGAAAATGCACTGATCGTCACGGATCTTCTTGCCGATGTGGTCATCTACCCTGACGGCTATATCAAAGTGCTTGATGTCAATGAGCTTGCCATCGCTCTTGAAAAGAAACTGTGCGAACCGCAGGTCATCACACAGGCTTTGAGAAAGCTTGACAGCCTTCTAAACCTGATCTATGATGACAAATTTGATACGCTGGCAGCCAATATTGAGAAATGGCTGAACCAGAACACAGTCTAAGACTCCTTTGAACGCAGATGCCGGCGCGATGGCACCGGCATAAGTTTCCACATATTATTCACATACTTATCCACATGTTATCCACAACATGTGAACAAATCGTTATATATGACACTTTTTGAGGGGAACTGTGCCTCACACAGTCCCCCTCTGTCAATCCTCTGTTTTATTGACAATACTGTAATACGTCCTCGAAGTCATCCCGTACACCAGCGAGTAGACCACTGCAAACAAAAGATACGTGACCACCATCACCCTGATCATCAGCGGTCTGTTGTCCGCGACCACCATCTTCTGCATCATGTAGACAATATTTGACGTAAAAGCCAGGTGTACTCCCGCGACGAGCAGCGGCAGGGCAAACACGGTAAGCATCTGTGAGTTGATGCTGTTTTTGATCTCCTTTTGGGTCATGCCGACCTTGCGCATGATGGAAAAACGCCTCTGGTCCTCATAGCCTTCCGATATCTGTTTGTAGTACATGATGAGCGCCGTCACCGCGATAAACACGCTGTCCATGACCACCGCGATGAACAGCACCGCGCCGGCGAGCGCATAGTAGTTCTCCCCTCTCTCCAGCTTTAGAAAGCTCATCGTCTTCT
>CAJUQU010000012.1:18443-31618 GCA_910588595.1 uncultured Lachnospiraceae bacterium
TGGGTCTGCACCTGATCATAGATCGCATACAGCGCTTCCTCCGGAGCTGACAGATTCCAATAATACTCCCAGTCATACGCCATATAGTTTTTCTGTGCATAGCGCATAGAACCTTCCTCCCCGCCCATGAAATCATACAGATCCGAAACGACCAGAAACACATTCCTGCAGCCGTGGGCAGTGATGCGGTCGTCCCTCCCCCGACTGCTATCTAAACTTATGCTTACGTCAGTGGTCTTTGGCGATTCCTTTGCCGTGGAAGCCGCTGCCAATTTTGTACTGCCGTCATCCAACACGATCCGATCCGCCTGGTACTCCCCTTTTTCCAGTATGACAAAGACTTCATCGTCGCCGAGTTTTTCAGTCGTCCCGCACAGTCTGTTATATGCATCCAGGGACAGCACATGCAGCCAGACGATCTCCTCATTCCCCTCTGTCCATCCGGGGTACTGTCCCGATCCCGGCGTAAACCAGGTATCGCGCATATCCCTGCCAAGGTCAAGGCGCCCGTCGACAAACATCGCCAGCATATTGGCAAAATACACGGCACAGCCCTCCCCGCCGACACCTGACTGCGCCTGCATGAAACTTCCCTGCCCCGCAGGCTGCCCGGCATCGCTCTGAACAGAACCCATAACAGAACTTATGATCGCATCGATCCCCGCCCGATATCCCTCTGTGCAGGTTCCTTCTGCCAGCTCATTTCCGATCTTTTCCGGCGGAATCTCCACGCGGACGCTCAGATCATACGGATATGTCCTATGCAGCACTTCCATGGAGCCCGCATAAAAGGAGACCGAAAAAGAGCACGCCACCAGCACGAGCGTCACCAGAACACAGATCGCGGCAAGGCTCGCCCCGCTGCGCTTCATGCGGTAAGCCATCGTGGATATGGTGACAAAATGCGATGTCTGATAATAATATGTCTTCCTGTTCTGCAATATCCTGCACAGCACAACAAAAGCGCAGATGAACAGCAGAAAGGTTCCGGCGATGAGCAGGACAGCCGTCACAAAGATCTGCGCAAGCTGGTACTCCACCGCCGTCACATCCGCCGCTGCACAGTAGCCTGCCCCGATCAGGACAAAACTCAGCACCGTCAGGAACATACGGCTTTTCGGCGGGCGCTCCCCCTGCGAATCGCTGTGAAGCAGTTCGATCGGATTGTTCGCGTGTATCTGCCACAGCGCGTTCGCCAGGATCATCAGATAAATGACTGCAAATACCGCCAGGACGACAAGTGCCCCCTTCCAGTCGACGTAGATGCGGTAATCGACCTGCCTGCCCATGATATTGACAAGCACCAGCTCCGCGATCTTGGAGAACAGAAATCCGGCAAAGATCCCGATCACAACGACGATCCCATAGGAGATCACCGTCTCCCGGAACAGAACGGAGACGATATTGCGCTTGTTCATTCCCAGGATATTGTACAGTCCCAGCTCTCTCTTCCGTTTCCTGATCAGGGACGCGTTGGTGTAGAATAAAAAAGGAATGGAAAACAGGCCGACCGCCCCCTCCCCGATATAAAACAAATACGGCAGCACCGCCTTCCCCGGCAGCGTGTGCACTACCTCCGACGTCGCCAGGAAGTGAAAGATATAGAACACCATAACCATCACGATACCTGAGAGAAAATAGGGATAGTACAGCTGCCTGTTTTTCTGAATGCCCGTCCACGCGAGCCTGGTGTAGAAACCTCTGGTCATCTGCATCCACCTCCTGCCATCAGGATCGTCAGGGTAGACGATATCTTCTCATACAGCTTTTCATCGCTGTCCCCGCCGCGGTAGATCTGATGAAACACCTCCCCGTCCTTGATGAACAGGACGCGGTTTGCCCTGCTCGCCGCAGCCGTGGAGTGCGTGACCATCACGATCGTCTGTCCCATCCCGTTGACCGATGCAAACAGCCGCAGAAGTTCATCGGAGGAGCGGGAGTCGAGCGCCCCCGTCGGCTCGTCGGCGAGGATCAGATGCGGCTCCGTGATCAGCGCCCGCGCGACGGCAGCCCGCTGCTTCTGCCCGCCGGACACCTCGTATGGGTACTTTTTCAACAGCTGTGTGATGCCAAGCATCTCCGCGATCGGCAGAAGCTTTTCGCGCATCTGCGGATACGGTGTGTTCGCGAGCACGAGCGGCAGATAGATATTGTCCTCAAGGGTAAATGTGTCCAGCAGGTTAAAGTCCTGAAAGACAAACCCCAGATTCTCCCTGCGAAACCGCGCGATCTGATCCTCGGTGATCTCCGCAATGTTCTTTCCGTTTATAAGTACGGCGCCGCTCGTGGGCTTATCCAGCGCCGCGAGGATATTGAGCAGCGTGGTCTTTCCTGAGCCGGACTCCCCCATGACTGCCACATACTCCCCCTCCTCCACTGTAAAATTGACATTTCTGAGCGCCGTGACCTGATTTGCCCCAAATCTTGTCGTATACACTTTTTTCAGCGATCTCACTTCCAATATACTCATATCTGAATACCTCCTTGATACGACCATTATAACAAAAGAGAGAAATGCATTCCCTCGGTTTCCCTAACATTTCTCTCTCAATCCTAACATTTTTGTCATATTTTTATCCGATGAGGCACTCTTTTCCCCTAAATGCAAACCCGTACTTGCGAATCTGCTCCGGTGCATAACCAGACGATATCAGCTCTGCCTCGTACTGTTTCTCCTCGATCTGAGCATGGGCATTTGCGAGGGTATCTTCAAGTGTTTTCTCGTCCTCGTCGGGATCCAGCACTTTAAACTCCAGGATAAACGCCTTTTTGCTTTTGTCAAACGGCTCTATCATCACATCATACCGCCCAAACCCGCTCTCCCTGTTGGAGCGGACTTTGTAGGCGTCCGAAAGGTTTACTACCATGCCGAGCACGAAACCATGATAGAACCACTTTTGCACACCAACAGTTTTCTTTCACTTCCACGTCATCCGGCGCTGATCCAAGTCCAGCCTGACCGTCGTCCCGCTCTCCACCTCGGATTCGATGGATATCGCAAGCCCCAGCCTGTCGCAGATCTGTCTGCACAGATACAACCCCAGCCCGCTCGCCCGCTTGTTCTCATGCCCGTTGCCGCCGGTGTAGCCCTTCTCAAAGATCCGCGGGAGATCCTCCGGCGCGATGCCGATGCCCGTATCGCTGATGCAGAGCGTCCTTGGCTCCTCGAGCGATATCGTCACCGCCCCCTCGTTTGTGTACTTCAACGCATTGGAGAGGATCTGCTCCACCACGAACGCGAGCCACTTCTCATCAGAAATGACCGTTATGTCAGACGCGGCGTACTCCAGCCGCAGTTTTTTCATGATAAAGTCCCCGCGGAACTTCCGCACGCTCTCCCGCAGCACCTTGTTCAGACTGACCGTCCGAAAGACATAGTCCGAGGAATCGCTTCCTATCCGAAAGTACGTCAGCACCATCTCCACATACTGCTCGATGCGCAGAAGCTCCGACCGAAGCCGCCTGGATCGTCCGGAGTCCTCCCCGTCGAGATGCAGCCGCATGGACGCGATCGGCGTCTTGATCTGATGCACCCACATCGTGAAATACTCCATCATCTCCCGGTGCGAGTCCGCCATCTCGTCCTCCCGTGCCTGCATCCTGCGGCACAGTGCCGATATCAGCTGCTGATAGTCCCGGTCCACCGTCTTTGCGCCTGCCGAAACCATGCCGCACACGGCATTTTCCGGCAATGCAAGGAGTGCAGGCAATTCCTGCGCTCCCCGCAGCCTTGTCAGCTCTCTGTGTCTCCTGTAAGCAGCCCGTACCGCCCGCCCTGCGAACAGACAGCCCAGCAAAAGGCAGATCGCCGCCGGGTACATCACAGCCGCCAGCGGCAGATGATACAGATAAAAGACCACTGCAAACACGCAGCAAAACAAAAGCTGCATCAGGATCATCTCAACATGCTCCCACAGATACCGAACTGCAAATACCATTTTCCGATCACTCCCCACAACAGTCTGATCCATATAAACCCCCTATCCCCGGTCAGCAGCATTTTCATCGGCGATATAATATCCCTCGCCAAATTTTGTCATGACAAAATCTGCCAGCCCGTTTGCCTCCAGTTTCTTGCGCAGCCGCCCGACATTGACTGTCAGCGCATTGTCATCGACATAGCAGTCCATCTCCCACAGCGCGTCCATCAGCCGCTCCCTGCTGATGATCTGTCCTTTGCCCTTCATCAGCAGCGCCAGGATCCGGTGCTCGTTTTTCGTGAGGTCTATCGCTGTGCCGCGATATGTGAGCACGCCGCTCTCCACGTTGAGAAACGCTCCCCTGTGTTCCAGTATGGACAGGTTCTCTTTGTAGTCATACGTCCGCCGCAGCAGCGCCTGGATCTTGGCAGTCAGCACCCCGATGTCAAAAGGCTTTGCGACAAAATCATCCCCGCCCATATTCATCGCCATGACCATATTCATGTTGTCCGATGCCGAGGACAAGAACAGGATCGGGCACTTGGATATCCTGCGGATCTCTGTACACCAGTGATAGCCGTCAAAGGCGGGCAGACCGATATCCATGATGACCATGTGCGGCTGGATCTCCGAAAATTCCGCAAGGATCTTCCGGAAATTTCTCACGCCCAGAACCTGCAGTCCCCACCGCTCTCCCTGGCTCTTTACAGCCTCCAGTATTCCGTTGTCGTCCTCTATCATATAAATGCGGTACATACACACTCTCCACAGCAAAATTTTCCTTATTATAACAATGGCAGATCCTTCTTGTCAAATTGAGAAAAAATATTAAATGAAAAGGGGTATGGAAAAATCAATCTTTACATGATACTATAAAATCTATAGAGGAAATCAAGGAGGGTGTTCCCGTGAAAAAAATATTAAAAAATACAGTCTTTATCATATTGTTTTCCATTTTGGTCCTGTCCACTGGACTTTCAGCATACCTATGTTTTTCGATAGCCAGCAACAGAAACCTCTCTGGGGAATGGACTGCGGAGCTGGACATGACAGAGCAGGCAGTTGTCACAGCGCTTGACTGGCTTCAGGATATGGAAGCTGTCTCTGTATCCGTGCAGGATATGGAAGCCCACATGCAGGGTCTGACCATCACACTCAATCTGAAGTTGCAACAGACCTCCCGCTCGGCGGGCACTTTCGTCTCAGGCATCGTTCCTGAAAGCTACACTGCCTGCAGCCAGGCTGCCTATGAAGCATTTGCTGCTGCTTTCCGGGAATTAGTGGCTGAGCGGCTCCACATGGCAGGTTATGACGGGGACACGAGTGAAGAAGCCGTCGAAGCGCTGATCACCGAAACATTTGGAATGCCCACAGTCTCCTATCTGCTGTCCTGTGAACCAGATCTGCTCCCTTCGCTGGAAGACCTGCAGGCACAGTACGACAGCAGCGGCACCTATCAAACGTCAGATGGCATTCTGACCAGACAGTCTGACAGTGGTTCATTGCTCCGTGCCAAGTCCGAGCGCTATATCCGCAAAGATTCCACCCTCATACTGACGGAGGAAGCCGATCCCGCTGCCCTGGGTTATTTCACCGATGATTATCCTATGATATACACCCTGCAGCAATCCAATGAACTGCAGAGTCCTTTTTGACAACTGACAACACCAAATATCTGACTTTGCATGAAGGCAAATCTATATAAGAATGGAGATTTTATGAAACAACTATTTATCAAAATATATTCTTTCATACTTTGTGTGATCCTGGTGTGCTTGATGCTGCCTGTCCGGACAGATGCAGGATATGAGATCCTTGGAACCTGTCAGGTACAGACGGACGCGAACACTGCAGGCACAGTGAAGACCATGGATTACAGCTACGACCGCAACACCTACCTCTCCCTGCGCGACATCGCTGTGCTCCTCAACGGTACGGGCAAATCCTTTTCCCTGGAGATCACGAAAAACGCAGTCGCCCTGAACCCCGGAAATTTCTACATGCCCGTAGGCGGAGAAAATGTTCCATGGGAAAGCAGCGAAAATCCAGATATCACCCTGCGGCGAAACGAATTTAAAGTCAGCGGACAGACCGTATATTACTACACCTTGATCACAGCGCTCCCCTCCGGCAGTTATGACTGTTTTATGATGGCTGCGGATCTTGCGATGATCCTGGACATGAACGTCACCTCCCCAGCCTCAGGCATGCTTCAGATCGACACACAGATTCCTTTTAGCATCTCCCCTGATGCGCTGGAGGCGGCAGGCTATTTCTACGGCGTTAACAGCGTGCTGGCAGGAGATGCCGCCACCGGAGAGATCTATTACGCATATCAGGCCGATATGGCCTATCCCATAGCCAGCACCTCCAAGCTTATGACTTGCCTTTTGACTATGGATGCCATCTCGTCAGGACAGCTTGCCCTTGAGCAGCAGGTCACTGTCTCCGATGCTGCCATTGCGCTGTCCGCCTCGTCCGACGGCGTGATCCCTCTCGAGCCAGGTCAACAGCTCACCGTACAGGAACTCCTTGTGGGCGCTCTTCTGCCATCGAGCAACGAATGTGCACTGAGTCTCGCGGAAACCGTCGCCGGTTCGGAGGACGCCTTTGTCATGATGATGAACCAGAAAGCTGCAGAGCTTGGCCTTTCCCAGGCGGTATTTTACAACAGCAACGGTCTGCCATCCTACACAGGGGACGCCATTCCCTCAAAACGACAGAACCGCATGAGTGCGCAGGACATGTTCCAACTGGTATCCTACCTCTTGAAAGTATATCCACAGATCACGGATATCACTTCCATGCAAAGCGCCACCCTGCCGTCCCTTGACCTTGAAGTGCGCAACACCAACCCGCTCCTGCGCAATCTGCCCGAAGCCACAGGCTTAAAAACCGGCACGACCAACAAATCCGGCGCCTGCCTGATCACATCCCTGACTGCAGACAATGGAACTACAGAGCATGATCTGGTAGTGATTGTCCTTGGCACTGAGGATTCCATAGAGAGAGGACGTGTCTCCGCGCTGCTCGCCAGATATGCACTGCAGACCTTTCACGCCGGCGCACAGGATTCCAATCCCCCGGAAGCAGGAACAATTCCTGCCAATCTCCCCACACACGCGGAGGCCGCAGTGGATTGGATTCTCCGGACTGCCAGGGCACGCGGATAAGCCGCATTTACCCCAGCGCCACGTCGAGCACCATCATCACGACAAACCCGACTGCGACACCGATCGTCCCGATATTCGTGTGATCGCCGGACTGTGACTCCGGGATCAGTTCCTCAACGACAACATAGATCATTGCACCCGCCGCAAACGCCAGGAAATACGGCAGCATCGGTACGATCAGCCCCGCGAGGGCGATCGTCAGCACTGCCCCCACCGGTTCGACAAGCCCCGAAAGCACACCGTACACAAAAGCTTTTTTGCGCGAAGCCCCCTGGCTCTTTAGCGGCATCGAGATGATCGCACCCTCCGGGAAGTTCTGGATCGCAATACCAAGTGCCAGCGTAAATGCGCCCGCCATCGTGATCTGTGTATTTTCCAGCAATGCGCCGGCAAATGTAACGCCGACTGCCATCCCCTCCGGTATATTGTGAAGTGTCACTGCAAACACCATCATCGTCGTCTTTTTTGCCTTTGACCTGATCCCCTCCGGCTTATCTGTATCGAGATGCAGATGCGGGATCACACTGTCGAGAAGCAGCAAAAATGCCATCCCTAAGATAAAACCGACCGCGGCTGGTATCCACGCCACTTTCTGCTGCTCCGATGCCATCTCGATCGAAGGGATCAGAAGCGACCACACCGATGCTGCCACCATCACGCCCGCCGCAAATCCCATCAACAATTTTTCGAGTTTTCTATTCATCTGGTTTCTCATAAAAAATACCATAGCCGATCCAAGCGAGGTGCCGATGAGCGGTATCATCACACCTGCCGCTGCACTGATATCCATATTGATACCCATGCTGTATTCCTCCTTTTTCTTCCTTATTAATATATGCTTTTATCTATTACATGGTTCTTATTACCTGAACACTCTTAAGTTAGGAGCGACTAACTTATAGGTATTCTACCATATTCTTTTCATGGCGTCAACTGTCTATACTATATTTTTGCCCACAGATCTGCTATATTGTTACTGTTCACGCCCTAACTAATTCTGACACAATTTTACGTAATGAAGGCGCAAACAGCAACCCATTTGCACACAAAATGCTAAAGTGCAAGCATTTTGGCGCACGTTTTTCACTACTTTTATTGACGAGTGAACAGTAACGCTATATTACACTGCTGCTGTCACCTTTTTTATACAATATCCACAACTCTTGACAAATGCCTTGATGATATCAAAATTAAAAGATATAATATTGTCAATATCTGCCACACTGGGAATATCCCGCAACCGCAAAAAGAAAGGACATCACTAATGAAAAAAATATTTACCCAGCGGCTCTTTTACTACATGCTTGTGGCGCTGATCATCACGATCACAGCTATCTTTGGTCTGCAGACAGCTGTCAACCAGGCAGACAACACCAGCTCCGCCCATGCAAAGCTTGAGGATGTCAAGGCAAAACTCGCCGCCAATGAGGCGAATGTCGCACAGCTCACTGAGAATCTCAGTGAGAACAACCTTGCAAAAACCAGGGCTTTTGCTGATCTGCTCGCCGCGGATCAGTCGATCTACGGCAATATGGACAAACTCGTCCAGATCAAGGAACGGCTGATGGTAAATGAACTGCACATTATCGATGAGGACGGTATCATCACCAGCAGCACGATCGATTCGTATATCGGTTTTGACATGAAAAGCGGCGAACAGTCCAACGCATTTATGGTCATCGTGGACAATCCATCCATCGAGATCGTACAGGAACCACAGGTGAATGTTGCCGAGGGAATCGTGATGCAGTATATCGGCGTGGCAAGAACTGACGACAAGGGACTTGTCCAGGTTGGCGTGCGGCCGGAAGTGTTGGAGAAAACACTTGCCGGCACAGAGATCTCCGTGGTGCTGAGCGATATCGACTTTGGCGAAAACGGTTATGTCTACGCCATCGACGCCGCAAGCGGACTGATACTGGCTCATAAAAACCAGGGGCTGATCGGCACCTCTGCCGCTGATGCCGGTTTTCCCTCCAACCTGTCCGGCAAGGGAAAGGCGGTCATTGACGGCACCAAAGGTTATTATGTAGCGGAATCCTACAATGGCCAGATCATCGGAACTTTCATGCCGTCAAGTGAATATTATTCCGCACGCCGCAGCCAGACACTGGTTGTATCCCTGAGCATGCTGATCATATTTGGCGTGCTGCTGATGATGATCAACCACATGGTCGATGACAAAATCGTGCAGGGAATCAACCGTATCTCAAACTCCATGCACGCGATCGCCGATGGAAATTTCAGCATCACCGTCAATGAACAGGGCAATCCTGAATTTGTGATGCTGTCCGACAGCATCAATAAAATGGTAACTGGCATCCAACAGAGCCTCCGTGAAAACGAAAATCTGGCCGCACAGCAGAAACAGGACATGGAACACAACCAGCTCCTGATACAGAATGTCAAAAAAGCATGCAAAGATCTAATCGATGTATCCGGGGAGACGCTTGAGCACGCCGAGAACATCTTCAATGGAACCGGTGAACAGGAAAGAGCTGTAGAAGATCTGAAACAGACCATGGATCAGCTGACCAAGGAGCTTGGCAGCAGTGTAAATGCCACTGTCACGATCACCACCTCCACCGGAACAACCGCCGAAAAGATCGTCCAGACACAGTCGCGCATGCAGCTCCTAAAGGATTCCATGCAGAATATCAGCGATATGTCCATTGAGATCGAAAAGATCATCGGTGAGATTGACTCTATCGCACAGCAGACCAATATGCTCTCCCTGAATGCATCGATCGAGGCTGCAAGGGCAGGCGACATGGGCAAGGGGTTTGCCGTCGTGGCAAAACAGGTCGGCGAGCTTGCTGCCCGCAGCGCACAGGCTGCAAAAGAGACCAACGAACTGATCATGAACTCGATCAGCGCTGTGGAGGACGGACGCGCGATCACTGACCAGACTGTGGAGGCATTCGATATCGTGGTGGAAAACATCGAACAAACCGATCACAATATCGAGGAGATCACCAATATGGTCAAACAGAATGTCAATATCGTCTCCCATGCTGTCAGCCAGATCGATCGGATCTCCAACGTCGTGGAAGATAATGTGCGGATCTCCCAGAATACAAAACAGGTTTCCGCAAACATGGCAGACATCACAGGAAAACTATTGGAGCTCATTGAATCATAAACATACAACAGCTGTCGAAACACTATATCCGGCAGCTGTTTTTGTATAAAATATAGCTTATTTAAGAATAAAAACACAATTTCTTATAGAAAATCTTATAGAAATTTAATAAATCATTAGACAAAATAGACAAAAAGATGTATAATTTATCTTGTATATTACTTATTTGTCCTGAGCACGTAAACGTCATACACTTGTAACTATTTGGTACCCTGCCATATATGTATTTCTGGATATATGAAAATGCGTGAACTAACCGCCCTAGTACAGCGTTGCATTAATATCGAAGTAAATAGCGCTTGATATTCGTGTCATCTGTGCGCCTTCAAAGCGATGATATAGTGGACCCTGCGTCTAGCTTTGAAGGTGTGCGGCGGGCGCGGATAGCGGGTGATATTTACTCGATTATTGGTTTAATGCTGTACTAGTACTCTATTATACAGACGAGTTTCTGGATTCTTACCCAGTTGTATGAAAGTACTGAACGGTTGAAATAGTCTAACTGCACAGAAGAAATAACGGATATATTATGACACTGCCAGAAAGGATTTGCGTATATCACATTTCGGGATATACAGATATTTTGTCAGTGCCCAAAAATATAAACAGTAAGGAGAGCCATGAACTATGTTAAAAAAATTGAACAATCTACAAATCAGAGACCGGCTCGTCAGAGCTTTTGTCACAGTCGCCTGCATTATGACTGCAGTGTCCGCGGTTATTTTGATCATGCTGCTTGTTCTCTCGCGGATGTACGCATCTGCGTTAGTTGATTACGGTTTTGCGCAGGGTGATATCGGACGGGCAATGGCGCAGTTTGCGGATTCCCGTTCCGCGATGCGCGGCATTATCGGCTACGATGAACAGGAGGCGATCGAAACCCTGCTCAAGAACCACGAAACCTACAAATCAGAATTCACGCGCGAATTCGACAAACTCGAGTCCGCTATGGTCACTGCAGAAAACAAGACACTGTACAATCAAGTAGCGGAAAAACTCGACGATTACTGGGCATATGAGCAGGAAATCATCGACCTGGGCGCAACAGTGGACCGCGAGAAGTGCAAGATCGCCCAGGACATGGCGCTGGGTGATCTCGCCCCCATATACAATGATATTTACGATGACCTGACACAGATCATGAAGATCAAGGTAGACCGGGGAGAGTTCATGTCCGCCCTCCTCACCACCGTTGTGATCGTCCTGATCATCGTCATCATCATTATCATTACGATATCGATCATATTTGCACTCTCCCTTGGCCGGGGGATCGCCAACAGCATCGCTGCTCCGCTCGACGCGATCAAGGATCGCCTGAACATATTTGCACAGGGCGACCTCTCCTCCCCGTTCCCGACTGTTGACACCAAGGATGAGCTTGCCGAGATGGCTGCCACGACCACTAATATGGCAGCTGCATTGCAGTTTATCATCAACGATGTCAAGGATATCCTGAACCAGATGGCTGATGCTGACTTTACCGCATCAAGCACCGATAAGTCCAAATACGCCGGAGAGTTCGAGGCAATCCTGGACGCGATGGCTCGGCTAAAGAAACAGATGGCAGAAACACTGCAGTCTGTCAGCGAGGCATCAAATCAGGTCGCTGCGGGTGCCAATAACCTATCCGAAGCCTCACAGAGTCTCGCAGAGGGCGCAACCGACCAGGCCGGCGCTGTCGAGGAGATGCAGGCAACCATAACTACAATCTCCGATGATATCCGGGTTACGGCAAACAGCGCAGGAGATTCTTATAACCAGGCTCGCTCATACGCTGAGGAGGCAGAGCGCAGCCACAGGGAAATGCAGGCGATGATGGACGCGATGACGAGGATCAACGACGCCTCAAAACAGGTTGGCAATATCATTTCCGAGATCGAGGACATCGCATCACAGACAAACCTGCTCTCGTTAAACGCTTCCATAGAGGCAGCAAGAGCCGGCGAGGCAGGCAGGGGCTTCTCAGTCGTTGCAGACCAGATCCGCCAGCTGGCAGAGCAGAGTGCAAACTCCGCTGCGGAGACCAGAACACTGATCGAGACCTCCCTGAGTGCGATCGCCGACGGAAGCAAGACCGTAGACATCGTAAATGACTCGATCAACCGCGTAGTGGAAGGTATGGAACAGATTGCCCAGTCCTCCAAGTCCATCAGCGAGATGGCAAACGACCAGGCTGAGGCAATGAAGCAGGCAGAACAGGGTGTCAGCCAGATTTCCGAAGTTGTACAGTCGAACTCCGCAACGGCAGAGGAAACCTCCGCGACAAGCGAGGAGCTGTCGGCACAGGCGGCAACACTGGATTCGCTGATCAGCAAATTCCGACTTCCGAACATATAAAATGCATACATAACCAAATAAAAATACACAAAAAAAAGGGTTGTCGCCACAACCCTTTTTTATTGTGTGTCAACCAAGCTGTCAGCCTGATATGCAATCTTCCCATCCACGATCGTATATTTCACCACGCCTTTCAGTCTCTTTCCTGCAGATGGCGAATTAGAAGACCGAGACACAAAATCTTTCATAACCTGCGATGCATTGGCATCAAAGATGACAATATCGGCAGGGCTCCCCTGCGTCAATGTACCGGCGGATAGTCCGTACATCTGCGCAGGACCTGTCGCCATCCTCTCGATCAGCTGCATTATAGTAAGGTGCCCCTGATCAACCAGATTCGTGATGCCAAGCGCCAGCGCTGTCTCCAGACCGATAATGCCGCTCGGTGCATCCGTGATCGGTCTTGCCTTTTCCTCCTTGCTGTGCGGCGCATGATCTGTGGCGATGATATCGATCGTACCATCACGCAGTCCTTCTATGATCGCCAGTCGGTCTGTCTCCTCACGCAGTGGGGGATTCATCTTGGCAAGTGTACCATACTCGATCACCGCCTCCTGCGTCAGACTAAAATGATGCGGCGTCGCCTCCGCGTGAATGTTGTTC
>CAJUQU010000013.1 GCA_910588595.1 uncultured Lachnospiraceae bacterium
GACGCTCTTCCGATCTTCCTGCATCAAAACAATCACTGTAAAAATGATAGAAACCAATATCAAAATAACCATAAGTACTATTCTTAACGCTGCCATCTTCACACCTCCCCGCCAGCAAAATGCAGGCTGTCCCGGCAAAGCCTGCTACTAAGCTAGTTTATCATACCTAAATGAACATTTCAACCATTTTTTTCGTCTGATCCCAATTCGCTGCTGATCACTGATCACTGTCCGCGCCACACTTGATTCTGGCACGATTTTGTCCATTGAGGATCTTGGCAGCAGCAATCCCTGCACCATCGATGCGCATCAAAATAGGGTATCTAATACTCTGAATACTATTCCAGACCATTAGACACCCTATCTTGAAAACATTTCATTCAAACAGTGATCAGATCTGTTTTTGGCATATTAGGGTATTGTTACACATCTCTTATCACTGTTTTCACTCATATTTCGCTGCGCATAATATATATCGGAGAATTTTGGGAATTTTTTATATTATTTCAAAAATTTATGTAAATTTCGCATTTTGCCTATAATTGTCAGACAATTGTTGTGGAAATTTACATAAATTAACTGCATAAATATTTTTTTATCCCGCAGACGCGTGAAACAGTGCCCGGAGCGTTCCCGTTCAGACAGTACACTGGTCGATATTATATCTTGTTAAAAGGATCCAGATATCTGGAAACGCCATCGATCTCCTCCTCGATGCGCAGAAGCTGGTTGTACTTTGCCACGCGGTCGCTCCTGCACGGGGCGCCAGTCTTGATCTGTCCGGCATTCATCGCCACGGCGAGGTCTGCGATAAAGGAATCCTCCGTCTCGCCGCTCCTGTGGCTGATCACAGCCCTGTATGCGTTGTGCTGCGCCATCTCCACAGCCTCAATCGCCTCGCTCACCGTGCCGATCTGGTTTACTTTGACCAGGATCGCATTTGCCACCCTCTTCTTGATGCCGGCGTCGAGACGTTTCGTGTTGGTGACGAACAGATCATCTCCCACGAGCTGTACCTTGTCTCCAATGCGCCTGGTAAGCTGTGCCCAGCCGTCCCAGTCATCCTCCGCCAGACCGTCTTCGATCGATATGATCGGATAGCGCTCGATCAGCCGCTCATAGTAATCGATCATCTGCTCCGTGGTGCGCCTGATCACATGATCGTCGGCCACACAGCCGGCCACGTCTCCCGCCTCATAACACTCGCACGCTTCATTGGCAGAAGCCTGCCTGCGCTTTAACTCCGTCTCACCGCTGAAATGATACGTGCCGTCCTCCTCGTTGTACAGCTCGGACGCTGCCACGTCGAGCGCGATCTTAATGTCCTGTCCCGGCACATATCCTGCTGCCTTAACTGCTTCCACGATCAAGTCAAGCACCGCAAACGCATCGGGGAGATCCGGTGCAAATCCGCCCTCATCGCCCACCCCTGTCGAGAGACCTCTCTTATGGCATATTTTTTTGAGATTATGATAGATTTCTGCACAGATGCGGAGCGCTTCGCGGAAGTTTGCCGCGGAGACCGGCATGATCATAAATTCCTGGAAATCCACTGTGTTCGTCGCGTGTCTGCCGCCGTTTAAGATGTTCATCATCGGCACAGGAAGCCTGTCCGGTTTCACACCGCCCAGATATCTGTACAGCGGCATACCCAGGGCATCCGCTGCTGCCCGTGCTGCTGCCATCGACACGCTCAGCGTGGCATTTGCCCCGAGATTGCCCTTATTGTCTGTCCCGTCTGTATCCACCAGGATATGGTCGATCAATTTCTGATCGCACACATCGATGCCAATGAGTTTATCCTTGATCTTCGTGTTGACATTGTTGACAGCCTTCTCCACGCCAAGTCCCATGTAGCGCATCTCGCCGTCCCTCAGCTCCACTGCCTCAAATTTACCGGTACTTGCCCCAGACGGCACACTCGCCCGCCCTTCCCAGTTGTCATTGACTGTCACCACTGCCTCCACAGTCGGATTTCCCCTGGAATCAAGCACTTCCCTTGCATGCACGTCCGTAATCTTATAATGTGTTGCTCTCATAACTGACCTCCTAAACTTTTCCGCTTTTTCTGCCACCCATACACCGAAAGATCGGGCTGGAATGCAGGATATCAACAACAGTATTTCCCAAAACACAAAAAAAATACAGGAACGCTTATGACCGTTTCCTGTATTTTCTGTGTATATTCAGTTATTTATACTTTTGGTGTATTCGATAAACGCTGTCTTCGGCACTGGTCTGGAATAATAATATCCCTGTACGTAATCACATCCCAATTCCTTCAGCGTTATCATCTGCTCCTCATTCTCCACGCCCTCTGCTACAAGCTTCCTGCGCACGTCATGAAACATGGAAATAAGATTCTTGATCGTGACAAAACTGTCACGGTCCGTGAATGCCGCCCAGACAATACTCTTGTCCAGCTTGATCACATCGACCGGATACTCCAGCACACGCACCAGATTGGAATATCCTGTTCCATAATCATCCAGCGAGAACGTGAAACCAAGCTTTTTGATATCAAGCAACTGTTCTTTCAACCGATGTTCGTCAAAGTTGGTCGCCGTCTCCGTAATCTCAAGATTGATGCGCCTCGGATCAATATCGTACTTATGGATGTAATACTGCAGCTTCTCTGTCAGGTTCTTGTCCATGCACTGCATTGCTGACAGATTCATCTCGACAAACTCCATTCCCATCGCAGCAATATCATTTTCCTTGACAAAACGAAATACACTGTCTATGACATACTCACTGATTTCCAGAATCTTACCATTATTTTCTGAGATGGGAATAAATTCCTCCGGTGATACGAACCCCATCAGCCTGTCTGTGAGACGGATCAGCGCTTCGGCAGAGACCACTCTGCCTGTCTGTGTGGAGATGATGGGCTGATAGTACATCTCAAACTCATGTTCTGCCAATGCTCTCTCGATGGCGTCCTCAATATTCCTGTACCGCTGCAGTTCATCAATACCAAAGCTGTCACTCCGAACCACTTCGATCAGTTCATTGCTTCTGTATTTCAAGCCATCACACACCGCAAAATATCTATAAAAATTATCTTTGTTGATCTTGCCATTGCGGACATCGAGAACCGCTACGAACAGTGTCAGGTTGATGCTCGCTCCGTTCAGCTCAAACGGCACGCAGAAACGCTCCTTCAACCTATCCAGAAACGTATTCTCATCAAACCGATCCTTCTGCCGGACAACGATCCCGAATTTGCCATCTTCAAAATAGTAGATCGACGACAACATCGAATATTCTTTCATATATTCTGCCAGCTGCCTGACCAGCACCATTACAGATGGTTCGTAGCAGTTATCCCTGAGGTACTCGTAATTTTTGAGCTTGATCAGATAGACTGCTTCGTTTCCCGGCTTGCCGATCTCTCTATCGATAAACTGTCTGAATGCCTTTTTATTCAGAAGCTCTGTGGTACTGTCCTTGTAAAATTCCACCATAGTGATCGTGAGCAGGAATATGATGATATTGACGATCAGAGTCGAATAGTACATTGTCTCATCGTGGCAGATCAAAAACTGCGTCACCTGAATCACCGCAAAAACTGCCAGCAGTATGATACTCTGACCAAAGATCTTGATCATCAGCTTTCGTTTCATCAGTGCGTACACGGTCGCAAGCAATGCGTATATGCCCCTTGTGAGTATCAATATAAAAAACAATTTTCCGTGATATGCCACGCCGTCTTCCACATAAAATATGGCATGTGTCCACGGAGAAGTTATCAGCAGGACATTCACTGCGAGATTGACCGACCAGAACGCAATCTTGCGTTTTCTCGAATAGTAATGAAACTGTCCGACAAGACAAAAGATAAAATAAGCATACAATGTATAGATGGCAAGCGTGAGAAAATAGTGCACCAGCCGCTCTGCGGCCAGCATCCATTCGCCATATGATATCAGATCCTGCTCCATTGACACAGCCAGCAGCCTGTTGAGATACATCAACACTGCCGCCCACAGGATCCCTCTGTAAATCTTTCTATAATACGCCTTGCTATCCACACTGACATACACAAACCAGATGCACACAACCAAAATACTTAATATCAGCAGATTGTACGCTATTTTCATATTAATCACCCGTCACATCTCCTATACGATTGTCATTTTTGTAGAAATTATACACTATTTTACAATCCCACAATCAATAGTATATCATTATTGACTGACTTTTTCCAATATTTTCTTTATTTATTGTTAACTTTTTAGATATGGATCAGACATGACTCCGAAACCGAGTCAAGACAGTCCTACTCGTCCAATTTATTGTAACAGTTCAGCCTTCGGCTTCCTGTTACAAGCATCAAGCTATGCAAAAACCGCTTTGCGGTTGACTTGATGCATCTCAACACGATGCTTTCTCAAGGACTTCGCAGCGCAGTGCGAAGTCCTTGAACTGTTACAATTTATTTGCCAAATTTAAGATTTTGTCTTGAAAGCTTTACGTTAATATGGTACGATAGCAACAGCATGTAACTTGTAAGGAGGAAATGGTTATGTTGGATATTGCTCACTCTGTTCAATCTGGGTTTAGATTTATTTGTCATTTCCATTTTCAGCAGTTTCATATTCATATATTTTAGTGCAGGAGAATTCATTTCTCCTTTTTTATTTCATATTTTTCTATCATTAGGAGGTTTTTATGAGACATTTAATGAGTCCGCTTGATTTTTCCACAGCGGAGTTGGACAAGCTATTTACCCTCGCTGAGGACATCGAGGGCAAACCCGCCAAGTATGCACACGCCTGTGAAGGAAAAAAGCTCGCCACCTGCTTCTATGAGCCAAGTACCCGTACCCGCCTGAGTTTCGAGTCCGCAATGCTCAATCTCGGCGGTCAGGTTCTGGGATTTTCCGACGCCAATTCCTCCTCTGCCGCAAAAGGAGAAAGTGTGTCAGATACCATCCGTGTGATCTCCTGCTTTGCTGATATCTGTGCAATGCGTCATCCCAAGGAAGGCGCACCCATGGTAGCCGCGTCGCGTTCTTCCATCCCTGTGATCAACGCTGGCGACGGCGGTCATCAGCACCCCACTCAGACGCTCACCGATCTTCTGACCATACGCGCAATCAAGGGGCGCCTAGACCATTTTACCATCGGTCTCTGCGGCGATCTCAAATTCGGCCGCACTGTGCACTCACTTATCAACGCACTTGTGCGCTATGACAATATTCATTTTATATTTATATCTCCCGAGGAACTTACGATCCCCGACTATATCATTGAGATGCTCCGAGAGAAGAACGTCTCATTCAGCGAGGTCCGCAAGTTGGAGGAGGTCATGCCGGAACTCGATATCCTGTACATGACCAGAGTACAGAAGGAGCGCTTCTTTAACGAGGAGGACTATGTGAGATTAAAAGATTATTACATCCTCGACAAAGAAAAGATGGAACTTGCCAAACCTGATATGATCGTGCTGCACCCGCTTCCGCGCGTAAATGAGATATCCGTCGAAGTTGATGACGATCCCCGGGCTGTATACTTCCGCCAGGTACAGTACGGTGTGTACGTGCGTATGGCACTGCTCCTGACGCTCCTGGAAATAGAGGTTCATTGAAACTGCGGCAATCTCAAAAAGTCAGATGCACTACTTTAAATAGGAGGTTATCAAGAAATGTTAAATGTAGGAAAAATCGAGGAGGGTTTCGTCCTTGACCATATTAAGGCAGGAAAGAGCATGAGCATATATAAACATCTGGGACTCGACAAGCTTGACTGCACTGTGGCGATCATCAAAAACGCCAGAAGCCAAAAGATGGGCAAGAAAGACATCCTGAAAGTGGAGTGTGACATCAACACGCTCAACCTTGACATCTTAGGTTTTATCGACCACAACATCACCGTCAACGTTGTCAAGAACTGTGAGATCGTACAGAAGCTTCCGCTCTCACTTCCAAAGGAGATCAAAAATGTGTTGAAATGCAAAAATCCCCGCTGTATCACATCCATCGAACAGGAACTTCCGCACATCTTCGTCCTCACTGACGAGAAAAAGGAAATCTACCGCTGCAAATACTGCGAAGAAAAATACGGCAGCAAAGATAAGTTTAAGATCTGAAAAACAGCAGGCACACGCCTGCTGTTTTTAGATAAGGATCTGAATGATCCTAAACAAAATTCAATACCTCATCTTTTGGTTTTTTAGCAGGTACCACACTGACTGCGTGGAGAACTGGCCCCTCGCCGTTGTAATCCTTCCAATACTCCCTGTGAACAGTCGCTGTCACCTCCACCCAGTCCTTGTTTGCCAGTTCACTGCACCTGTCATATCTGCAGGCATATCCCAGAAAAGCCATATCGTCCGCACAGCAGGTCATTGCCATCCTTCCTGGCACAAAGTACTCATCGTTGCTGTTCTCGGGCTTTAACACCATCGCCTTGAACCGGATCGTCTTATCAATATACCGATCAAGATTGTCCATGGCATCCAGATAAAAGATCCCATAACCGTAATCGTCAAGATCGAGCCTTTCACTCTTTAAATCATACGGCAGATCTTCCTCAAAGATCTGATTCACCTCGCCATTTTTGTCCTCAAAGATGATCTCTGCCTGTGGATTCACAGCCTTTACATTTCTCTTAAAACTGCTCAGCTGGTCGACCATTCCGTCACAGCGGTTAAAGATGATCAGCTCTGATTTTCTGATCATCTCTGCAAGCAGGGAACGCATATTGGTATAGTAGTTCTGAAACGTAGAGGCGTCGATCGTTGTGATCTGCTGCTCCAGCCTCCAGTGCCACGGCAGTTTGAGGTTCTTGAAATTCCACATACCATTGTACTCGATGACGATGCGCTCCGGTTTATACTTTTTCTCGAGCTCGATCAGATTTGCCGAAGTCATCTGCGCTTCCTCGTCCACCACTTCCACGATCGTGCGGCTGTTTTTCAGGATATCCTCATCGTACTCAACCTCGCCCTCCTCACAGAGTATCAACAATGTCGTACCTTTCGTCTGAAAATAGGGCTGCGAAAGCGTGTAGGATATGAACTCTGTCTTGCCGCTCTCCAAAAATCCATTAATAATATATACGGGCTTCATATTTTCTCCAATCCCTGTAAGATGTAATTCCATTCAAACATCATTTATGAAACAATGCCTTAAGGTTCTCCTCGTTGAGCTGGGCTCCGATCACGCAGATCTTTCCCGTAACTTCGACAGCACCGATGCGCACATTGCTTTCTCCCGGAACATAGTCAAAATTCAGCCATGTGCCATCGCCGGATGGAACCATACCTTTTGCACGGAGGATAGAACCATATTTTTTCTCGTCCTCAAGTTCCTCCAGAATATGCTCCAGCTCCTCCTTGGTGTAGGCTGCCGGCGTCTCAAATCCCCAGCTGGCAAAGATATCATCCGCGTGATGGTGGTGGTGATCATGGTTGTGACAGCCGCAGGTACAATCCTCCCCATGTTCATGGTGATGATCATGTCCGTCATGGTCGTGATGCTCATGGTCGTCATGTCCGTCATGGTCATGATGATGCTCATGATCGTCATGTCCGTCGTGATCGTGATGCTCATCGTGGTCATGATGATGTCCGTCGTGATCGTGATGATCATGTCCGTCATGGTCATGATGCTCATGGTCGTCATGTCCGTGATGTTCATGGTCATCGTGGTCATGATGATGTCCGTCGTGATCGTGATGCTCATGGTCATCGTGGTCATGATGATGTCCGTCGTGGTCGTGATGATGCTCATGATCATCATGAAGCCTTGCAACCTCCGCCATAAGCTCTGCCTCTAAATCCTTCGCGTTCTCTATGGTCTCAAGAATCTTCTTCCCGTCAAGCTCCTCCCACGGTGTCGTGATGACTGTCGCCTTGTCATTATGTTCACGAATGATATCGAGCGCTGTATTTAATTTGCTCTCACTGATATCCGCTGTTCTGCTCAAGATGATCGTGCCGGCATGTTCGATCTGATTCAGGAAGAACTCCCCGAAATTCTTTGCGTACATCCTGCACTTGTTCGCATCGACAACGACAACGGCGCTGTTGAGCTCCACCTTTGCATCGGTATCCACATTCTGCACTGCCTTCATGACATCGGAAAGCTTTCCCACACCCGACGGCTCGATCAGGATCCTCTCCGGGTGATATGTCTCGATCACTTCCTTGAGAGAACTTCCAAAATCCCCGACCAGCGAACAGCAGATACAACCTGAGTTCATCTCCTTGATCTCTACACCAGCCTCCTTTAAGAAACCTCCGTCAATACCGATCTCTCCAAACTCATTCTCGATCAATACAACCTTAGATGCATCAAGCGCCTCCTGCAAGAGTTTCTTGATCAGCGTTGTCTTTCCAGCACCCAGAAAACCTGAAAATATATCTATCTTTGTCATTGTCAATGACCTCCTTTTATCTCTAATTTTCTATTGGTTAACATATTCTTTCAGCTGTTTCTCCGGCGGGTCACAAAAAACAGTTCCACGGAAAATCCAAGCAGCATTTGGGCACCAAAACATGATATGCGATCCTATCTATCATCGCATCGTGTCTCAATGCGCAATGCTTATGACACTATATAGAAAATACCATCTTTCATCTTATCACAAACCGAAAGAACTTGCCATAGATGAGATATTAAAATTCAATTAAATTCAGATATCGAATGCATCTATATACCACTGCAGTTCAACTGCCGGTATCTCCTCGTAATTATCAGCGCCCTCGCCCTTTCTCAAATACACATTTCGGATTCCTGCCTGTATGATCATGCGTGCACACAGCGGGCATGGCTTCGCCTTGTGCACGGACAGATCATCAGGATTGATACCCGCCAGGTACAGATCTGCCCCAAGCGTCTGCTCTCTTGAACAGTTTAACAGCGCATTGGCTTCCGCATGGACTGCCCTGCAGATAGCATACCCCTCCCCTTGATGCATGTCCAGTCTGATCCGGGGGCATTCCCCGATATCGCAGCAGTTCTCGAACCCCCTTGGTGAGCCGTTGTATCCTGTTGAGATGACTGCGTCATCCTTGACGATGACCGCCCCATACTTTCTCTTGATGCAGGTACTCCGATACGCAAAATTTTCTGCACAGTTCAGATATGCATCCACTTTTGATATTCTCTTGTTCCCCTCTGGCTTAACCATGTCTCATGCTCCTATCCTTCAAAATCACTGGGCAGCCCTGCTTTTGATCTCCTCGTACTCCGATGCGATCAGCGCCGGCGGGATACTGTATGTGATCTCAGCCTCTCTTGCCGTTTCGCCCTCTGGCACTTCCCCACCGGAAATCATGCCCAGAAACCGCCCTCCTTCATCAAACACTCCTCCGCCAGACATTCCGGCTCTTGATAAACATGCTGTCTCCAATACATTTGTATTAAACAAAGGGACATACCTTAATCCCAAAATACTTCCTGTTGAAATATTAGCAGTACTCCTATCGATCACGGCTCCTACCTGCATGACACGCCGCAGTCCATACTCCGAGGCAAACGCTGCTTTTGCCTCCTCTGATTCCGCCTCATACAAGACCGGCACTGCCTCATATATATCGCGCAGGACATTGCCTGTCACAGATTGCTCCGGTATCCTGACAAAGCCAATATCATACTGTTGGGAATATCCGATCACATCCGCAGTAACCGTCTCGCCATTTCCAAAAATTATCTCTGCAGTCACATCTTTCATCAGCAGATGCCTGCTGGAAACGATCACGATCCCATCTGCAACACTCCAAACAACACCGCTGCCAGCAGCATCTTTGACTACAACTTTCACGATGCTGCGCCTTGCCAGCTGGTAAACGATCTGCATCACCATATCCTCCACATCATACTCCTTTGCACCTGTCATTTTCAATCCAGCTGTCTCCGCCGCTTTGACTGCCGTTTGTTCCGACACGCATGATCTTATAGCAAACTGCATCCTGTGTTCCATGACATCCAATATCATGTATGCACCGATTATTGTCATTATGCCCCAAATAACACATAAAAATCTTTTCATTTTTATATCCGATCCTGATGAATATTTCCTTTGGACATATGCGCCATGCCGTCTTACTCCGCATAGTGACGTACATAAATAATTCCAGTACGGACACCGACCATACTGGAATCATTTCACTCTATCTCCGAAAAGGAATTTAATCAAACGCAATCTATTCCTGCCAAACCTGTTGCGGCATCTCGACTGGAATCTCTTCTGCCGGAACCTCCTGCTGGATCTCCTGAGCCGGCTGTATTGGCGTCCCATCTGGATTTAACAGCCCAGCCTCGATCAAAATCCGTATCTGTTGTTCTTCCGGTGTCAATTCCGGAGCAGCATCGTCCTGCGGAGCCTCTGGCGCGTTCGTGTTCTCTGGCGCCTCCTGCTTTGGTACAGATGTCTTTCCTCCGTATACGATAACCGGCTCACCCTTCTCCACATATCCATAGATCACCTCCGCCTTCTTCGGCGGAAGATTCACACAGCCATGTGAACCGTTCCTGAGATAAATCTCTTCTCCAAAGGAACTTCTCCACGAAGCGTCATGCATCCCCACATTTCCGTTAAACGGCATCCAGTAATCTACATGTGAACTGTAAGTTGCCCCATTGAGTGTCGCATCGCGCTGCTTGTATGTGATGCCATACACGCCGACCGGAGTATTGTACCCTTTGCTTACATTGCCCGATACGAGATCCGTCTCTTCCACCAGCTCTCCATCCTTATAAACCCACATATGCTGGTTCGTAAGATCGATCTCCACATAAGAGTCCCCTATATCGTCATCACCGTACTGTGCCGCCTCCGCATAGTAAACAGGTGTTCTCTCTCCGCTTTTCCCGCTCCTGATCTGTTCGATCAGTTCCTGCGTCTCGCCTGCACGGTTCATCCACCAGCCATATGCCCCCTCCGTGATCGTGATCGCCTCACCGTTCGTGGTCTGAAATTCACGTTTTTTTCCAAAAGTGTCATACTTTCGCGACAGCCCATTCACATATTCACGCACAAGTTCCGGGTTAAGATCGACTGTATTGTCATCTATTACCAGCCAGTCTTTTATGGTATTGCCATCGAGCACCTCTGTTTGATCTCCGAACATATATGTAATCGTAACCCCTGTATAGCGGTTCCTCTCTTCGCATTTGCGCTGCAGTGTGCGATTGTCCGATGTGATCCGAGCGCTGGTATAGCACCCCTTTGCGTCCAGATCAACAGACGCTTCCATAAGGCTGACTGCCTCCTCCACCGTGCTGAAGATCTTCTCCCGGATCGGAACTGTTCCCTTATCTTCCGGAATGATCTGGAAACCATCATCAGTATAATCACTCAGATACGCATCCTGAGGCTGCCTGATGTTTTTGGGATCAAAAAAGCAAAGTGAGTCGATCTTTTGATCAAGCGCTTCTTTGGAGTATGTCACGATCGTATTGACAGTATATTCTGTTTCCTTGAAAACCGATGCCGGCCACAGAAAAGCCTCCTGCCCCGCTATAATGTTTTCAAATTCATCTTCAAATGTCACCTTGAGCGCAATGTCTGCAGCGGTGATCGTATCTGACACCCCGTCCCTTCCATTGATCGTCAGCACATATTGATTGGAAGTGTCCAGAAACCCGTTCTGCACAGAATTGATCGCACTGACAGAATAGTTTTCACCGTTAATGATCGTATTAAAGAAGAAATGTTTGGTAAAAAACAATGCAAGTCCCAGATAAGTCACCGACGCTGCTGTGACTATCGTAATAATTATGAATAATACTCTTCTTTTCATTTTCTAATGCTACCCCTAATCAACTACATTATAATACGGTCAGCGTACTTTTGTCGGCAACCGCGGCGATAAGCCGGGTTATGTCAGTGCCCCTGTTTCCACAGTGGCACGAATGATCATCTATCTAGGACTGACGTCGCCGTCAGCCTCAAGCGACCTACCTGGGAACAGACCGGGCAGATCTATAGTCCCCTGTTTGGTCTTGCTTCGGATGGGGTTTACATGTGCCCTCCACGTTACCGCGGAGGCGGTGGTCTCTTACACCGCCCTTCCACCCTTACCGGAACGAGGCATCAACCTCGAACAGACGATCCTGTCGTCAAGCCGTACAATCGCACAGCTATGACGTTGCAGTATCTTCCGCACAACTAAGTGCCGGCGGTATATTTCTGTTGCACTGGCCTTGGAGTCGCCTCCACCGGACGTTATCCGGCATCCTGCCCTGCGAAGCCCGGACTTTCCTCACCTCACCGGATAAATCCGGTAAGCCGCGATCATTTACCACAGTTGCCGCAACCTATCGTAACACATTGCATCTGCTTTTTCAAGTCCCCGTCTGTGTTCTTATACCTTAAAACAGCTTCCTCCCACAAATTCCCGCACTATGGAATTTTTAGGAAGCTCCTCCGTGCCGACTCCCAGAAAATAACTTAAGAACTTCAAAAGCCGCACCGCCTCAAAGTACTCCGGCTCCCCCTTTTCAATGCTGTAGAGCAGCGGTTCCGCATACTGCTTGAGCACCGCAAGCTCATAGATCAGTGCCGAGTTGAACATGGCATCTGCACTCTCCTGAAACGGAAAAATATTCTCTGTCTCCCCGTTCCGAACCGACGGCCACATCTGGATCGTGCGTTTGGCTGTCGCCCCCCTCGTCCTCGCATCCCGCACAAGACGCCTGAGCAGTCTGCCGTCCGTTGTCGGGATACGGTTATGTTCATCGACGTTCAGCGTCGTGAGCGCGCTGATATAGATCTTATACTTGCTCTCATCCGGGAGCGCGTAGGACATCTTGTTATTCAGACCGTGGATCCCCTCGATGACAAGGATGTCGTCAGCACCAAGCTGCTTGAAATTACCTTTGTACTCGCGCTTTCCCGTCACAAAATTAAAGGTTGGAAGCTCCACCCGCTCGCCTGCCAGCAGCGCGCACATATCGTCGTTAAACTTCTGTGTATCGATCGCCTCAAGGCACTCAAAATCATAGTCGCCATTTGGCTGCTTTGGCGTGTTCTCCCTGTCGACAAAGTAATCATCTGCTGCAATGGGATGCGGCGTTAACCCGTGCGTTCTAAGCTGCACAGACAATCTGTGCGAAAAAGTCGTCTTTCCAGACGAAGAAGGACCTGCGATCATAACGAACTTAACACCGCCACGCGATACGATATCAGAGGCGATCTCACTGATCCTGCGCTCCTGAAGTGCCTCCTGGACGAGCACAAGCTCATTAAAACCTCCCTGGCGTATCTGGTCATTTAAGTCACTTACGGTGTCCACTCCCAGCTTTTCTCCCCAGTCCGACGCGATCTCCATGGACTTAAAGAGCTTGGGCATCGGTCGAAACTCTTCCAATACAGTCGGATCCTTTTTGTTTGGCAGGATCAGCACCAGACCATTCTCATATTTCTGCAGATCAAAATATTTCACATAACCGGTACTCGGAAGCATGAATCCATAATAATAATCATAATATCCGTCCAGGTTATAAACATTGACTGTAGAACTCCCTCTATAACGGAACAGGCTCACTTTATCTGTCATCTTCTGTTTCTCGAACAGGATATTTGCCTCATCCAGCGGCATGGACTTCTTGATCACACAGAAATCCTTATCTATGTACTCCTGCATCTTTGCCTTGATCTTTGCCACGATCTCATCCGTAAATTCAAAATCTCCTTTTTTTGCACAGTAATAGCCACTTCCGATAGCAAATTCCATCTTGATCTTCTCGATCTTATCCACACCGATCACGTCGTTGATCGCTTTCATGAGAATGATCGTTGCAGTCCGGTTGTAACTCTTATGTCCCGTATCGTCTGCCAGTGTCAGAAACTCCACTGTACAGTCCTGATCCACCTTCTTGAACAATTCCTTGATCTTACCGTTCCTGACTGCCAGCGCGATCTGGTAAGGATAATCCTTCTGATACACTCCGGCGATCTCACCAAAAGTTATCCCGACCGGATATTCCCTGGATTTTCCATTCACTGTCACCAGAAAACTATGCTTCTTTTCGCTGTTTCTATCCATCGAAGTTCTCCCTTCTTTTCACAAAGATCTCTACACCACTGCAAAAGGTTCCCTGATCTCTGCCGTATAAATCCGTATCCCAGGAAATTCCCTTTTCACAAATTCTTCCATATAAGGTATAAAAAGTTTCTCGATGCCGTAATGCCCTGCATCGATCACAGTGATCCCCTGTGCCACTGCATCGATTCCTTCATGATGATCGACGTCCCCTGTGATCATCACATCCGCACCTGCATTCAGGGCATCCCGTATATAATCGCCCCCGGAACCGGGCATCACTGCAACAGTCGAGACAATATCCCCCAAGTCACCAAATACCCTGACACTCGGCACATGAAATTTTTCCTTCACAAGTCCAGCAAGCTCTGCCACGCTCATACACTTCTGCAGCTTCCCCACCCTGCCGCATCCTTCCTTGGCAATATCATCTTCATAGGTGACATTTAACACCTGCCGTTCTTCCAGGGAAAGCTCATCAGCCGCCGCATCAGCCATGCCCATCACATCGAAGTTCGTATGCATGGCATAATAGCTGATATCATTGCGGATCAGCTCACAGATCCGTCTTCCGATAAAGTCGTCTGTATTAACCCTGCTGATCTTCCTAAAGATCAGCGGATGATGGGACAGCAGCAGATCCGCGCCAAGCCGCACCGCCTCACTGATCACTTCATCCGTCGCGTCCAGAGCGATGTACACAGTACTGACTTCTTTGTCCCGTCTGCCCGCAAGCAGACCGATATTATCCCACTCCTCCGCAAATGCAGCCGGTGAGAGGGACTCCAATTTTTCGATGACCTCATAACATTTCATAAGTGTTCTCCATTATTTTCATCGCCTCAGGAACCGTTCAGAAATTACTTGTGACAAGTTATTGCCACGATTGCTCTGTTGACAGTTCCTTACCTGTTTTTAAAATAACAATACAGGCAGAACACAATATCGCTCAGCCGCTCGTCTAATTCTTCCACACGGCACTGCTGCCTGTCTGTGAGCTGTCTCTGACTGAGCAGGTTGTTTCTGATATTTTCAAGATTTGCCTTCTGCCACAACAGATACCGCTTTAGAACCGGATGCGCCATTGTCAGAAGACATGGACCATATGTATCGTGGACTCTCGTCAGCCGCTGCGCCTCTCCCTTTGAGACCTCCGAGATGTCAAACGGCTGTCTGCACGCAGGGATCCCATTGACGTAAACACCGCTTTTCCTGCACTTTTGCTCCAGGTTTCCACTGATCTGCCATTCCAGCTTCCCAAAAGCGCCAGGCAGTGCGCGCATCATCGGATAATACTTTCCATCTTCATATATGATATCTTCCCTGTCGATCAGATAGCCTTTCTCCCTCAGATAGCTCCGCACCTCCGAAAGTTCCGACTGCGGCTGCAATATGATCTGCTGCATCTCTCCCACCAGTTTTTTTCCCTGCTCCAATATAGATATGACCAGCTTTCCGCCCATTCCGGCACAGATGATCCCGTCCACCTCGCCCGCCCGGAGCGCACTGACACCGTCCGACAGTCTGGTCTCTATATAATCCTGCAGGCAAAAATCGGCAATATTGCGCTTCGCCCGATCCAGAGGTCCCCTGTTAATATCCATCGCAATCACATGCCTGCATACGTTACTCTTCACGAGCTCCATCGCGACATATCCATGGTCACAGCCGATATCCGCCATACTTTTACAGGGCTGTACAAGTCCCGCCACAGCCCTCATTCTATCCGATAACAGCATCCGATCGCTCTCCTAATCCAAAAAATCTTTTAATTTGCGGCTTCTAGAAGGATGACGCAGTTTTCTGAGTGCCTTTGCCTCAATCTGTCTGATGCGTTCTCTCGTGACGTTGAACTCTTTGCCAACTTCCTCCAACGTCCTCGCCCTGCCGTCGTCAAGACCAAAACGGAGCCGCAAAACTTTCTGTTCCCTGTCCGTCAGTGTGTCAAGCACTTCGACCAGCTGTTCTTTTAACAGCGTAAATGCCGCTGCATCAGCAGGCACCGGAACATTATCATCTTGTATAAAATCTCCGAGGTGGCTGTCCTCCTCCTCACCGATAGGCGTTTCCAGCGATACGGGCTCCTGCGATATCTTGAGTATCTCTCGCACGCGCTCCTCCGGCATGTTCATCTCCTTTGCGATCTCCTCAGGCGTCGGTTCGCGTCCAAGCTCCTGAAGCAGCTGTCTGCTCACACGGATCAGCTTGTTGATCGTCTCAACCATGTGCACCGGTATGCGGATCGTCCTCGCCTGGTCTGCGATCGCCCTCGTGATCGCCTGGCGGATCCACCATGTCGCATATGTGGAAAACTTGTAACCTTTTCTGTAATCAAACTTTTCCACCGCCTTGATCAGTCCGAGATTTCCCTCCTGTATCAGATCGAGAAACAGCATTCCGCGTCCGACATACCGTTTCGCTATACTCACCACCAGACGCAGATTGGCCTCCGCAAGCCTTTTCTTCGCTTCCTCGTCCCCAAGCTCCATCTTCTTGGCAAGTTCGATCTCCTCATCAGCGCTCAAAAGCGGTACTTTGCCGATTTCTTTCAGATACATTCTGACCGGATCCTCGATGCCGACACCATCTGGTACGGTAAGATCGATATTCTCCACATCCATCTCTTCATCGTCCACCAGCAGCAAGTCATCGTCAGGCAGATCATCATCGTCGTCGGTAATGCGAAGCACATCTACATTATTCTGTTCAAGCGTCTCCAGGATACGCTCAAACTGCTCCTCCTCGAGCGGCATATCTTTGAAAAAATCGCTGATTTCCTGATATTCCAGCACATTTTTCTTTTTCTTTGCCATCGACAGGAGCTCTTTTAATTTCGCATCGAATTTTGCTTGTGTGTTTTCATCCATTCTGGTCAATCCTCCATACCATATTATTTTTATCCTTATTTTAGAGAAATATGCGTTTTGTTAAGTTCTTCCAGTGCTTTTTTCCCCTCGATCATCCTGCTGAGCGCCGTGATATCCACACCGGAACGCTCCCGATAATACTCATAGCTGTTCTTTTTCACACTGCAGAGGATATCGTGGAAGGCTTTCTCCTTTGCCTGCTCACTCTCCAGCTCCGGGAGCGTCGTCGTGAACAGTGAAGCTGCCTCGCTCTGATCCTTTTCCTCCTCAAACATATTGATGATGCTCGCGGGATTGAGCTGATTCTTCTCAATATCCTCAAACATCCGACTTGCGACCCTGCTGTAGAGTTCCACAGTAAAATCCTCCGCGGAGATATAGGATTTGATCTTCGCATACAGCTGCGGATGATCTGTCAGCCATGTGAGCAGCAGCCGCTGTGATCTTCTGGCGTTCTCCTCCGGGGTGTTTTTGTTTCTGCTCTGTATCCCGGACTTAGGCCGCTCTGTCACCTGCACCGCATATCCGCCTGTCTTTGCCGCCATGTTCACAACCAGCTTTCTCAGATTGTCAAACCCTATGTGATACTTCTCTGCCACAGCTTCTAGGTAATTCTCCCGCTCCACATCCTCACTAAAATCACAAAGTTTTCTTGCGATCTGATTGTAAAAGTTTGTCTTTCCCTCCGGATCGCCCAGGTCATACTCCCGCTCCAGAATCCGAATTTCAAACATAAAAGAATTCTCTGCATGATCGATCCGCTCCTGAAATGCCTCCTGTCCCCGATTCTTGATAAATTCATCGGGATCCTTGTACGGTGACATATCGATGATCCTGCCTGACATCCCCGCATCGCGGAGGATCCGAATCGCGCGAAGCGCCGCTTTCACACCTGCACCGTCACTGTCGTACGCCAGAAGAACATCCTTTGTGTACTTCTTGATCAACCCCGCCTGCCCCGGTGTAAATGCGGTTCCAAGTGATGCCACCGCCTGCGAAAATCCCGCCTGATGCATACTGATGACATCCATATATCCCTCACACAATATAATATTCCCGGTCCTGGCAGTGCGCGCATAATTCATACCATAGAGATTTCTACTCTTGTCAAAGATCTCCGTCTCCGGCGAGTTCAGATACTTGGGACCACTGTCCGCATCTCCCATGATACGCCCCCCAAAACCTATGACACGATGGTTGATATCCTGGATCGGAAACATCACCCGGTTCCAGAACTGTGTTTTCGTCCCCCTCCGCTCATCGGTTTTTGCAAGTCCCACATCGCGGATCAAGTCATCTGTGTATCCTTTCTGATGCAGATACGCCAACAGCTCCTCTCCCCTTGCCGGCGCATAGCCTAGTCCAAAATTCTTGCGCGTCTCGTCGGAGAGCTGACGCTTGTCCAGATATTCCTTTGCCTTTGCCCCCCGCTCATTCCGCAGCATGACATAGTAGAATTTCGCTGCTTCCTTATTGACCTCCAACAGTTTTGACCGCCTGCTTTCACGCCGCCTTGCTTCCTCCGAGTACTCCGCCTTTGGGAGCTCCACACCTGCCTTTTCCGCGAGCATTTTTAATGCCTCTGGAAACGTGCAGTTCTCATATTTCATCACGAAGGTGAGCACATTCCCACCCTCACCACAGCCAAAGCACTTGTAGATCTGCCTTGCCCTGTTTACGGAAAAGGACGGCGTCTTCTCCCCATGAAAAGGGCAGCAGCACATATAGTTGCTGCCTTTTTTCTGCAATGATATATAACCAGAAATCACATCGACAATATCGCTCTTCTGTCTGACTTCCTCGATCAGTTCCTCTGGATAATACATTGATCTCCAACTCTCTTTCTAAATCCTAATACCCCATCCAAAATTTCGGTATGTATATTTTCTCATACAAGGAAATCGCAAACCGGTCTGTCATAGAACTTATGTAATCGCACACAACCTTCTCGCGCGGTTCACCCTGTAGCCCCAGCTCGACAAAAAACTTCGGCAGCGCATTGGTGTGCTTCATAAAATACTCGTACAGCGTCTTGACCAGCGCGACCGCTTTCGTCTCCTCGCACTTTGCCACAGAATTGCTGTACACCTTATCATACATAAAGCGGCGCAGATTGCGCATTCCAAGCTCCACATCATCTGACATCCGCACATCATCCGTCCCCTTGCTCTGCGTCACGATATCATGTATGAAATTGTTGAGCCGCTCCCGCGGACTGTACCCGATGATCTCTCCGATCTCCCGCGGTATATCCCGCTCTTTTAAGATGCCTGCCCTGACAGCATCGTCCATGTCATGATATGTATACGCGATCTTGTCTGAAAAGCGCACTACTTTCCCCTCCAGCGTTGAAGGCATACTCGAAGTCTGATGGTTGCGCATGCCATCCCGCACTTCCCATGTCAGATTCAACCCTTCACCATCTTTTTCAAGCAGCTCTACAGTGCGCACACTCTGTTCATTGTGCTTGAAACCATACGGACAGATTTCATTTAACGCGCGTTCCCCGGCATGTCCAAAGGGCGTGTGCCCTAAGTCATGCCCTAGAGCGATCGCCTCCACGAGCTCCTCATTTAACTGCAGCGCTCTTGCGATCGTCCTCGCATTCTGCGACACTTCAAGAGTGTGCGTCAGTCTTGTTCTATAATGATCGCCTTCTGGCGACAAAAAAACCTGTGTCTTATCCTTGAGACGCCGAAATGACTTGGAATGGAGTATCCTGTCCCTGTCCCGCTGGAACACAGGTCTGATATCACACTGCTCTTCCTCCCTGTCCCTGCCTCTTGACCTGGCGCTGAGTGTGGCATATGGACTCAGATACTCGCTCTCCCACTGCTCAAGGTTCTCACGTATTGTCATATTGATCCCCCGCTAACCTGTTAAGGTGAAAATACTTTCCTTATTTCATATATTCCACACGGATTTCCAAATTCCTTTTTTTCTTTTATTTCTACAGAATTTTCTATCGATCTATAGATCAATAGAAAATTCAAGTTCAACATAATCTCCCATGGCATGCTCTGCCTCGATAAATAGAATCAAATGATTGTCCCTGACCGCCGAAAACCCTGCCGGGATCAACTCCGGATTCCCCAGATCGAAATCAAAGTCAAGCAGCGTTATGGCATAGTCCGTCAGCGCGCCGTTATTCAGATAGGCGGAGAAATCAGCCGGATCGACACCTTCATTTTGGATCGTATAGCCATTGGCATTCTCCAGACTGTTCACCACCGAAGCGATATCCGCAAAATCTTTCAACCTGACATTCTTTCCGCTGTTCAGATCTATGTTCAGTGTCTTTATAACATTGTTGGGATATGCACTGTTGATATAATACGATGATCCTTTGAAAATAAAGGACACAAGACCGCTTCCTTTCGTTGCCGCCTCGTATCTCAACTCGTAGGAACCCAAATTCTCAGTGGAGATCTGGCTGAGCGCCACTGCCTTGATCTTCTCGTTGATCTCCTGCTGTTTTCCCTCGTCTGACAGACCTGTAAGCTGCGGATACTCCACCCTGACTGCTCCCTCTTCGTACACTGCCGTTTCGATATTATAGACAACCCCGTTTTCGCCCGCGATACGATCTGCATAGGGTACGACCACCGCCGTCTCAGATTCAACGGAACACTCTGTCTCCTGTTCTGTCCTTTCTGTACTGATCGTTTGCGGTTCGTCACGCACGATCACCTGCGCTGGATCATCGCGCATCAGCGTGTCAAAATCCTTTACGATCGGTTCCTTATCCCCTTTGCCCGCATTTCCTCCACAACCTGCTGCCGACAGCATGATGACAGTGAAGATACAGATGCATCCTGTGTACTTTCTCATAATATTGTCCTTTCGTATTATATAATCAAACAGGCGTATGACCGCCTCTGCTGCTGTGCTGCTCATTTCCCGCAGCATATGATATGCAATCAAACAGAGAATACCGCACGCCCCGTACAGCGTTCAACGGATACTTCCTCTGCACGGGGCTGTGCATGAAAAAAACTCTGGAATCTATTCTATTCCAGAGCATAATCCATGCGGAAGATGGGACTTGAACCCACACGTCGAATCCGACACAAGAACCTTAATCTTGCCTGTCTGCCAATTCCAGCACTTCCGCAAAGAACAAAATCTATTTTACCGCATAATGTTAATTTTGTCAATTGATTTTTTCAAAAAAAGCACTTTTAGATTTTTATCTGTTCAAAATACTTAGGTTCCACCTTCTTCGTGAGCCATACACCGTTCTCGGACAGGTAAAAAGAGATGCCGCCCTCATACATGACACCGCTGTGTACTTTGAGAATGATCGGCTTCCCGTGCCGCTTTCCCACGTTGACCGCCGTCTCGATATCCTTCGACAGATGTACATACAATCGTGACATTGGTCTGATCCCCTGCTTTTGAATACTCTGATAAAAACCTACAGCCGTCCCATGGTACAACACTTCCGGCGGCTCCTGTTCCTTCAATCCGACATCAACAGAAATGCTGTGACCTTGATTTGCGCGAATCAATGTCTTATCCTCATTGAACGAATACCGCTGTTTTTCATCTGTCCTGACAATTTCATCCAGAAACTCCATGTTTATTTTTCTTCCGGTTTTTTTGATCCCTGCCAGCAGCTTTTCCACATCCGCCCAGCCATGTTCGTCCAACTGTATATATGCCGCGTCCGGATGATGGCGCAGAACAAGGCTGATAAATTTACTCATGCTGTCTTTTCTATTTTTCACAAAATCCCTTCCTATCCTCTCTCACACTGTAATACACATTTCATTCATCTCTTAAAATCCATGGATATTATACTGCAATCAACAGCTTTACACAACCCTTGATCACAGAATTATTATTTCATGTTGTCTTTTGCCTCCTCACAATGATATACTTAAAAATAACAACATAATCAATATACAAAGGAGACTGCTATGTTACCAGATCGAACTACAGCGGAAAATTTATTGAAGGACGCAGAACAATGCAACCCAGGAGCGTGGGTAGACCACAGCAAGAACACCGCACAGTGCGCAGAAAAGATTGCCGGAGCGTGTGCGCACATGGAGAGCGAAAAAGCCTATATTTTGGGACTTTTGCACGATATAGGCAGAAAGTTTGGTGTAAAGCATCTAGGGCACATCTATGACGGTTATCAGTACATGCTAAAGCTCGGATACGATGAGGCTGCCAAGATCTGTCTGACACACTCTTTCAGTGTCCAGAATATCCATGACTACATAGGCAGGTTCGATATCGGAGACGATGAGATCCGGGAGCTCGAGGAAGCGCTGGCTGCTGTAGAGTACGATGACTATGACCGTCTGATCCAGCTCTGCGACAGCATGGCAGGTGCTGAGGGCGTCATGGCGATGGAAGACCGCATGTCAGATGTTGCTCGCCGTTATGGCAGCTATCCACAGGAAAAATGGGATAAAAATATGGCGTTAAAAGACTACTTCTCGACAAAAGCCGGAAAAGACATCTACGAACTGTTATAATGTTTTTGAGAAATTTTCAGAATTTTCTTGATTTGTGCATGTACTTGGGGGTAAGATATAGGTATTGGCAGATAGAGAACTGCATATTATTTAAGAAAGGTTTGGTGTACTAAACTATGACAGACAAAGACACAAATGGCTATGACGATGAGGAGATGACCGTTGAACTCGAGCTTGATGACGGCCAGGTCGTTAACTGCGCAGTCATAACGATCCTGACAGTTGATAAAAAAGATTACATTGCCCTGCTCCCACTTGATGAGAGCGGAAACAACGACGATGGCGAAGTGTGGTTTTATCAGTATGAGGAAGACGAAAAGGATCCCGACGCGGAACCCAAACTAACCTATATTGACGACGATGAAGAATACGAAAATGTCGCAGATGCTTTTGACGAGTATCTTGATAATGTTGAGTTTGACGAAATCGTTGAAGATACAAATGCGTAGTAAAAAATAGTGATCTGGAGGGATACAACGAAATGGAAACAAACGAAAAAACATTACTTATAGACAAGCGATATACTTGTCCGATCTGCGACAAACAGATACGCGCTAAATCGGTAAAATCCAACGCTGCACGCTTTGTCAACACAATGGGCGACTTAAGACCGATCTACAGCAATATCAATATCACAAAGTACGATGCCGTATGCTGTCCGAACTGTGGTTACGCTGCCCTGACCCAAAATTTCAGCAATCTTACATCAACACAGAAAAAACTCATAAAGGACAAGATCCAGACAAATTATAAATCCCACGAGGAGACAGAATGTGATTTCTATACGACAGAAGTAGCTATCAGCCGCATGAAGATGACATTGCTGTGCACGATCACAAAAGAAGCAAAGGCGAGTGAATCCGGATATGTATGCCTCAAGATAAGCTGGCTGTATCAGGCTCTGGCAGACGAAATCCCAGAGGACGCACCTGATGCCGCCGCCAAAAAGGACTTGTACCTCAAAGAGGCGCACAACGCGGCGATGAAAGCGTACGAGTACCTATCCAACGCCCGCATGCATGAGGAATACCCAATCGCGAGCATGAATGAGACGACTCTCGATTATCTTCTGTCATATCTGGCGTATGAAAAAGGGGACTACCAGACCGCAATGCAATTTTTATCCGGCGTTGTCTCCAACCGCAGCACCAGTCCCCGCCTGAAGGACAAAGCCATCGATCTCAAAGACCTGATCAGCCAGGCGAAGGAGTAGGTGTCATAATTTCATCAAGAAAACGTGAAGGCAGGAGGTTTCCTGCCTCTTTTTCCTGTATATAGAATATAAACAGGTGTTCTTTCGCCCGGGTCATCGCCACATAGAACATCCTGCGCTCCTCCTCCAGCTCATTATCTGTAACTGCCTTTTTGTGAGGAATAACGCCTTCGTTCACATCAGGGAGCACCACGACTTTCCACTCCAACCCCTTGGATGCGTGCATTGTCACCATGCTCACAGCATCCTCTGATCGCTTCTGTCTGCTCTCCTGCCGGGCGATCTCTTCCATCACTGTGTCATAATTCTGTATCTGTTCGAGCCACTGCGGGACTGTCTCGAACTCCTTTGCCAGCTGCATGAGCTCATCTAATTCTTCCAGTTCCTTTGACACATCTCTTCCCTGATCCAACGCCTGTTTTTTCAGGAAAGACTCATATCCAATTCCCTTCCGGATAAAATTTACCGCCGAAAAAGGATTGAGACTTCTGAGAAAATGGAGATTGTCATAAAAGTCAACAATATTCTCTATAACATAACCGGTTGACCGGTTGTTTTCTATCAGTTCCGACATCTGAAAAGGATCGCGTGGAACAGTGATCCGCTTGATGTACCGCACAGGTTTGTTCATGATCCGCAGGAAATCCTCCACACTGTCCTCGCTCAGTGCATACCGGAGATATGCGATGATATCTTTCGCCACGCCGCTGTTATAAATATTTTTTGGTTTCTCCTTCACGCTGAAAGGAATCCCTTCCTTCATCAGTCTGTCTGCCGTGTAGACTGTATGATTGTTCGTGCGGTAGAGGATCGCGATATCACTATACCGGGCACCGGGCTGTGTCATATATTGCCTGATCAACAGTGCGATATTTTCTGCCTGCTTGCACTTAGACTGAAAAGAATAGATTTTCACACCGCCGAACTGTTCATTCTGTGGTCTGACTTTCTTGTCAAACCGCACCTTGTTATGGCTGATCAGTTTTCCCGCCACATCGACGATATCCTTTTTGCTCCTGTAATTCACATCCAGCAGGATCTGCCTTGCCCCGGGATAATCCTTGGTAAAATGCAGCATGATCTCCGGTCTGGAGCCGCGAAAACCATAGATCGACTGATCATCGTCCCCCACGATAAACAGATTGTCCTGCGGTTTCGCAAGCAGCCTGACAACCTCGTACTGCAGAGGACATATATCCTGAAATTCATCGACCAGGATATACTGAAAGCGCTCCTGCCATATTTTCAGCGTTTCCGGCCGGGAGATGAAAAGATCGCGGCACAGGAGCACCATATCATCAAAATCGATCAATTTATTGCGGTTCATCTCCTGTTTATAGACTTGAAATATATATTCGAATTCCGCTTGTGACACGGTTGTACTTTTGATTTCCTGCGGTGTGATCCCATTATTCTTTACAGTACTCACCTCCGATAGCAGTCTCTGTATCGTATCACTGCTGTCGTCAATCTGCGACTGTGTTCTGATCTCATCAGGGATCTCACTGATGATCTGGGACAAAAGCCTGTACTTGTCCCCTTCACGAATAATATTTTGGGCTGTAAACCGATATGTATGCCTCAGTATCTGGAAAAAAACGGAATGAAAAGTGCCAAAATGAACCGGATCGTTCCTCCCCTCGCTGAGCTTCACAAAACGCTCCTGCATCTCTGCTGCCGCTGCCTTGGTAAAGGTGATGACAAGAATAGATTCCGGTCTGACATGGTGATGTTCTATCAAATATTTGATCCTCTGCGTGGTCACAAAGGTTTTGCCGGAGCCGGGACCCGCCAGTACCAGCATTGCCCCGTCTCCGTGCTTTATCGCTTCAAGCTGTGTTTTATTTGCATTTTGTTCAAGCATTTTCCAGTAACTCAATACCCTTTCTGATCCTCACAAGGGTTTCCTCTTTGCCAAGAATTTCCATGATTTCCGTAGCGCCGGCGGGAGTCATCTGCAATCCTGACGCCGCTGTCCTGATCGGCCACATGACATAACCATTTTTAACGCCTTTCTCCTCCACATAGGACAGGAGGAGCTGATATAATGCGTCATTAGAATAGTCCTTCTGCGTTTCTAGCAGCACAAGCACATCCTTTAACACTGCAAGAGAGCTCTCCGCTGTCGTCTTCATCTTCTTGTGTGTGTACATCGCAATGTCGTACTCCGGCAATGTCTCAAAAAATCCGATCAGGCCTTTGATGTCCGGAAATACCTCGATCCTGGTCTTTACCATCGCCGCTATTTTTTTGAGGTCAAGATCTTTGCTGATGACTTCTTTCATATAGGGCAGCGCCATATCATAAAAGCGGTCAAAGTCCATCGCCTTGATGTATTCGCCGTTCATCCATCTGAGCTTGTTCATGTCAAACACAGAAGGAGCCTTGTTGATCCGGGTATAGTCAAAGTCGCGTATCAGCTCATCGAGGGTAAAGATCTCCCTGTTATCCTCCGGGCTCCAACCGAGAAGTGCGACAAAGTTCACGATGGTCTCTGGCAGGATCCCCTGCTCTACAATATCCTCAAAGGAGGAATGTCCACTTCTCTTGGCGAGTTTCTTGTGCTCCGCGTCGGTGATGAGCGGCAGATGCACGTATATCGGTATCTCCCAGCCAAATGCTTCGTACAGGCGATTGTACTTGGGTGTAGATGAAAGATACTCGTTGCCGCGCACGACATGAGTGATCTCCATCAGATGATCGTCCACCACATTTGCAAAATTATAAGTAGGATACCCGTCAGACTTGATCAGGATCATATCATCGAGCTCCGAATTATCGATCGTGATATCACCATAGAGCTCATCATGAAAACTTGTCGTTCCTCCGACCGGATTGTTCTGTCTGACCACAAAAGGAATGCCGCTTGCAAGCTTTTCTTCGACTTCCTCCCGCGAAAGCGTAAGACAATGCTTGTCATAGACAGTGATCTCCTTGCCTTCCACAACTTCTGATTTCAGCGTGGCAAGCCTTTCCTTATCGCAGAAGCAGTAGTATGCCTCCCCCTTGTCGATCAGTTCCTTCGCGTATTTCATGTAAATGCCTGCCTGCACGCGCTCACTCTGCACATAGGGACCAAAACCCTTGTCCTTGTCAGGACCCTCATCATACTCCAGCCCTGTCTTTTTCAATGTATCATAAATGACATCGACCGCACCTTCCACAAAACGTTCGCGGTCAGTATCCTCCAGACGAAATATAAAATCTCCTCCTGCATGCTTTGCGATCAGAAACTCGTACAATGCCGAGCGCAGATTCCCTACATGCATCTTTCCTGTGGGACTCGGCGCGAACCTGCATCTCACTTTCTCTGCCATTTTCCGTACCTCCTCTTTCATACATTTTTCCATACTTTTCCTATTATAACGCTAAACTGTTAAAAATGTAAACCGTTTTTACTCAGGCTGACGGACATTGTGTTCTGGCAGCTTTTTCTCAGAAGCATTTTTAAAGCCCAGCAAGTCCTTGGTCGCCGTGGGAATCGCAATGTTTGTCCCCGCACCAGCCACACATCCCCCCGGACACGCCATACCTTCGATCAGGCAGCCATTCTTCTTGCCAGCTTTGGCGAGCATCAGGATCTTCTTGCACTCAGAAAGGCTCTCCGCATGTTCGATGCGGATCTCTGTATCGGGATAATACTCTTTGATGCAATTCTCGATAGCGTTGGCTACGCCGCCTGCCACACCATACCCGCGCCCCGCTGCTGTCGCGTCATTCATGGAATCCATTGCCTTGATCTCCTCCAGCAGGATTCCCTTTGCCTCAAACATGCCCGTAAGCTCCTCAAAGGTAATGACAAAATCCACATCGGAACGGATCGTCCTGCGGCTTGCCTCGAGCTTCTTGCTCGCACATGGACCTATAAACACAACACTTGCATCAGGGTGCTCTTTTTTGATCACTCTGGCTGTCGCCACCATTGGCGTCAGCGCATTGCTGATCTTGTCGATGGTTTCCGGGAAAAACTTCTTGGCGAGCATTGACCACGACGGACAACACGATGTGAGCAGAAACGGCACTTCCCCTGTCGCCACTTCCGTCACATAGTGCTCCGCCTCAGTCATCGCTCCCATATCGGCTCCGATCGCCGTCTCATATACATCATAAAATCCCAGTTCTTTGAGCGCAGTCTTTAACATATCCGGCGTCACTTTCGACCCAAACTGTCCGACAAACGCAGGCGCGACCTGCGCAATAATCTTTCTGCCTGACTGCATCGCACGGATCAGCTGGAAAATCTGTGATTTATCTGCGATGGCTCCGAACGGACAACTTACCATACACTGCCCGCAGGAGACACATTTGTCATCGTCGATCACTGCCCTGCCGTGGCTGTCCGAATGAATCGCATTTACTCCGCAGTGGGCTAAACATGGTCGCTGCTGATGTGAGATCGCATCGTATGGACACACGGTCTTGCACTTTCCACACTTAATGCATTTCTCCTGGTCAATGACAGACCGCCCGTTCTTCATCGTGATCGCACCTCTCGGGCACACCTCATTACAAGGGTGTGCGAGACAGCCCATGCATTTATCAGTCACCTCATATCGATTCTCCGGGCAGGCATTGCATGCGGAAGCGATGACCTGCATGAGAGGTGGTTCATAATATTTCTCATCAATGTTGCTCTCCTCCACTCCCTGGCTGACCTGCACCGGCTCATCCTCCGGGCGCAGCGACATACCCATGGCAAGTCTCGTGCGCTCCCGGATGATCTCCCGCTCCCGGTATATGTTGTCCCAATAAGGCGAATTTTCTGCATCCACAAGTTTATACGGTAGCGCCTCCATGTCATCCACCAGATTAGTAGAATGATAAGCCATGTTTGCCACTTCCCTGAAAATCGCACGTCGTGTCTTTCGAACCTGTGTATCTATCCCTCTCATAATCTATGCCTCCTGCGTATCGAACTGTTGATAACCCAAATACTGCCCCAGCGCATCCCGGCAACGGCATTGCCGGAACTGCGGACAGTATTATTCTGACATATTTTTAACAATATTTCAATATGAATACAGCAATTTTTCGTTTCTATTTCGTTTCACGGCTCCTGCAGCCGCTGGGACAAACTGCTTTACCGGCCACGCATCCATCAACTTTGATAACACAAAATACGGCTTTACTTATCAACAGCTTCACAGTAGAATGTAGGCAGATGATCAAATATTTACATTTCATTCATTTTTGCTTTCTCATAGTCATACACCCCGCGCAAAAGCTCTGTAACGCTCCACGCCTGCGCAAAACACCCTCTTGACACAGTCGGCGTACCACCGTCATAGATCTCGGCGATCTGACCGACACAACCTTCCCGCAGCCAGTCTGCAAGCGCCTCAAATCCCTGCGCCAGCTCCGCCATGATGCGCTCTTTCCCGGATGTGTCCGCACACTTACCTGCGTATCTTATACAAGCCCTGTAGTACGCCCCCAGCGGAAATGCCCAAACGGTCCCCTGATGATACGCCCTGTCGCGCTCCTCCATCGGTCCGATATAGATGCTGTGAAAATCAGGGTCATCTTTTGCCAGCGTTCTAAGCCCGACTGTCGTGTACAGTTCATCCCTGACTTTTTTGATCACCAGAATCTCCTTCTCTACAGGCAGCATGGTAAACGGCATGGTCAATGCCCAGATCTGGTTGCATCGTATCTGATCTTCATCGCTTTTACCCGACAGCACGTCCTTTAAACACTGTTCGCTCTCATTCCAGAATTTTTCCTGAAAAGAAGCTTTCACTTGTGCCGCAAGATCCCGGTATGCCGCCTCCTGTGTCAGCTCATACATGATCATCAACGCGCTGTACCAGTACGCGTTGATCTCCACTGGTTTTCCATGTCTCGGTGTTGGCAGGAAATCACCCACACGCACGTCCATCCAAGTGAGCTGCTCCAGATCGGCTCCCGCCATGATCAGACCGTCACTGTCCATCTTAATATGAAAATCAGTACCGTTTTTGTATGCATTTATGATCTGTTCCAGCACTGGAAGGATCTCCTCCCTGAATGCCTTGTCTCCTGAATATTCCATATACTCGTACACTGCATTCACAAAAAGCAGCGGTGCGTCAGCTGAATTGTATCTGGGAATCTCGCCGCCCTCCGGAAACAGATTTGGCAGCAGCCCGTTCTTTACATATTTGGCAAAAGTCCTTAAAATACTCTTGCATTCCTCAAAGCGTCCGGTTATCATAGCTGCTCCCGCAAGCGATATCATCGTGTCCCGCCCCCAGTCCTCGAAAAACGGATATCCTGCTATGATACTCATGCCGTTGGTCGATTCCCTCCTCACGACATACGCATCTGCACTCAGCACCAGCTGCCTCCCAAGCTCTGAGGACAGACCTGCCTGTGCAAGCAGCTGTTCCTTACGGTCTCTATTCTGCCGTTCAAACTGCTCATAAAGTTTCTTCGCATCTGAATCCTCACATCGCTTCGTACCCAAAATGACATATATGTCATTTTGGGTATGGATCTGCTCATTGAGTGTACAACTGCTAAATGCATCGCCATATGCCACACGCCCATCGCGCTCATCTTGGGAAAAATACATTTCCCCAAACAGACGGGGCTGGTAAGTTTGCAGATTCGCATTTGTTGTGATATACAGCTGCAGATCCCCGCCTGCGATGCAGTACGATCTGTCTGGCAGCGCTGTATTCCCGCCTGTATCACATGTCTTTACATGGTACTCGTCTATATTTCTCGCAGCATCAAAGTCCTCTTTTTTCGAAGTAAACCGCAGCAGTGGTGTCAGCTCTAACGTCACGTCCCTTCCTGCCGCATCTTCCACCTCATACTTTACAGCCACGGTATTCTCATCATGCACCATCAGCATGTGCTTTGTGACTGTCACACCATCTACACAAAATGTCCATGCCGGCGCATTGACATCAAAATCATCGTATACAAACTTTTCCAGATACTGAAATCCTTCATAGTCCGTCCCGGATCTCATGCGCTGCGAAGTCAGTATATGCTCCTGATCCCCAACCACCAGTTTTTCAAAAACGTTAGTCACGAGATGCATTCTGACATTCGGCGCTTTTTGAGCAGACATCAGAAGCGCCTGATCACCTCTTGCCGCTGCGCCAATGACTGATAGGCTGCTGTACCCTCCCAGTCCGTTTGCGAGCAGATAGCAGTCCTTCTCTCCCTCCACTATGGTCGTCCAGTTCTTTTTGTCAAATTCAAATCTCATATAGTCCCTCCTGATCTTAACAGTCCTATCCTGTCAGCTTCCTGCTGTCCCACCGTCCAGATAGTTTGTCATATTCCCATCGTAAACAGCATATCACATTATGCACTGCGTTACAATTCAACCCTACTATTATTTGATGACAATTTAATATTTTACTTGAACTGCACTTGCGTTTATGATATAGTTACATACATCTTATCATGTTGGCGGGATCAGCCCAGTGCTCCATCCAGACACAAATTGGATTTGTGAGCTGCATGGGTCGTACCAGTGCCAGAACCCCCACAGGATGTTCGGAAACTGCATCACCGGGAAGTTTGCCGAAAGGAAGGCGCCTATGCAAAAGATCGTACATAGCAGACTGATCTGCATCTTAATGATGATATCTGTGCTTGTACTGGGAATCTACTGTGAAAATGTTTACACGGATTCCTCTTTTTCATGTGCTGGCATAGAACCCAAAATCCGAATTATAGTCACTCAATAATCAGCCTTGAGCACACCCAGCTT
>CAJUQU010000014.1 GCA_910588595.1 uncultured Lachnospiraceae bacterium
TCAAACACGCTCTAGTGCTCCATCCAGACAGAAATTAGAGTTGTGGACTGCATGGTTCGTGCCAGTACTAGGCAAAATTTCGACGGCGATGCGGTGGCACCGTCTAGAAATTTTAACGACGCAATGGTACGGAACAGACAGTTTACGATTCTAATTTCTGACTGGATGGAGTACTAGATTGAAATGACAAAATACAAAAGGGGATTGGAAATATGATGAATATCATACGTAATTTGAAGATCAGATTAAAACTTTATATCCTTATAGGAGTTGCGCTGAGCGGCATGCTTATGATCGGCGGTATGTCATTCAATCTCATGGGGCAGATGAACGAAATGACACTTGACATTTCGACGAGCTGGCTTCCCAGCATTGATACGGCAAGGAATATGAGCACTGCCATTTCTAATATCCGGCTCAATGAATTGGGGTATCTTACCGCAGTTTCGGCGGATGTAAAAGCCTACAGCCTCCAGTATCTCCAAAAGGAAAAAGAGGATATGGACGCACTCTTAGCCGTATACGGGGAACTGATCGATGAGGAAGAAAGAGCATTTTATGATAATGCTATGAATCTCTGGAGCCAGTACAATGAAGCGGATGAGGAAATGATGGCGTTAGCCGGACAGGGGCTCATTGAGGAGGCCCGCGCGATCCTGGAAGGCGAATGCGTGGATCTTTATAATTCCTTAAACAGTTCGTTTGATGATATTATCACCTACAATTCAGAGGGCAGCGATGATGCGGCGGAGGAAAGCTCTTTCCTTTACAGCACTGCTGTAAGGATTATGATGACAGTGATCATTGTCATAATCCTTGTGGGAGTCTTCTTCTCATTTGTGATCATACGTTCGATCAAAATTCCGATATCCGAGATTGCGAATGCAGCCATAAAGATGGCAGAGGGCGACCTGGATGTAGCGGTTTCCTATACCTCCAGGGATGAACTGGGGATTCTTGCCGCGCAGGTAGGCAGACTGATCCGCAAGCTTCAGATGATTATTGATGATGAGAATAAATTCCTTGCGAAAATGGCGAAAGGAGATCTTACAGTGGATTCTGTCTGCGAAGCAGAGTATACGGGCAGCTTTCATCCGCTGCTGGTTTCTTTCCGTGGGATTGCAGTGGAGCTCAACGACACGATGCGGCAGATCAGCCAAAGCTCCTCTCAGGTTGCAGGCGGAGCAGAGCAGGTATCGAGCGGTGCACAGGCTCTTGCCCAGGGAACAAGTGAGCAGGCAAGCGCCGTGCAGGAACTTGTTGCGACCATAAACGAAATTTCCAGCAAGGTGAACCAGAACGCAGAAAATGCGCAGCTGGCAGAGGCGACATCGGGAAGTGTCAGCACGAAAATGAACGTGAGCAACGAAAAAATGCAGCAGATGATTCAGGCGATGGAGGATATCAGCAACAGTTCCAATGAGATTGGCAAGATCATAAAGACAATTGAAGATATTGCGCTGCAGACCAACATTCTTGCCCTCAATGCCGCCGTGGAGGCCGCCCGTGCGGGCGAAGCCGGGAAAGGGTTTGCCGTAGTAGCTGATGAAGTCCGCAGTCTTGCAAACAAAAGTGCAGAGGCTTCCAAGAATATCTCTGATCTGATCGAAAATTCATTGAAGGTAGTGGAAAACGGAAAACAGATCACTGATGATACAGCGAAGTCTCTGCTTGATGCGGTAAAGGATGTCAATGAAATGACAGGCATTATCGGACAGATCTCGCAAGCTAGCAGCGATCAGGCTTATTCCATCTCCCAGATCACGATCGGAATGAATCAGATCTCTGATGTTGTACAGACAAACTCGGCAACAGCGGAGGAAAGCGCGGCTGCAAGCGAAGAAATGTCCAGCCAGTCACAGCTTATGAAGGCGCTTGTAGGAAGATTTAAACTGAAGAACAGTCCATCCGGGGTGGACAGGTGATTCCGTGCGGATGAGCAGTTCAGGACCAAAAGTCAGATGAAAAATTTCATGATCCAACCTCGCAGAAAGCTGCGACTGTCCCTGTATTTCCGGGATTTTGCAGAAAACCGTGCCGTAAGATCTCAGTATCATATTCTTGAAAAGTGAAATAACTTGTGTTAAAATATTCAAGAAAAATTGAAGAATGCCACCATCAGAATGGGGAGATGGGGCGCTGTCTTTTCGCGGGGGAATATTATGAGATTTTTTACAAATCGCAAACTTGCTACACGCATCAGCATTCTTACCACGATCATTACATTTTCGGGGCTTTTGCTGCTCTGGTTCGTGGTGTCCGGGCGTGTCGCCGCCATGGTAGAGGGCAATATCACCAATCAGATGGCAGACGCTGTGGAGTCACGGGCATCGATCATCAACGACTATGTGACATCAGCGGAGGAGTACATGACTGCCTTTGCACTTGGCAGTGAGGTTCACGAACTGCTCGAACATCCGCAGGATTCCCTGCTGGTGTCAAAAACGCAGCAGTATACGGGAGATTTTGCAGCAGTGAAGGGTATTTTCGAGGGATTGTATATCGCAACTCCCGATACCTACGTGCTGACGCACTCATCTCCGTCAGCGATCGGCATTACCACGCGGAGCGGAGATTCTCTGAAAGAATTTCAAAGTACGATTCTGGCACAGCCGCAGCTGACCAATCTGGGGATCATGAAATCTCCGGGAACCGGGAGTATGATCCTCTCGATGTACTATCCTATTTTTGATGATCAGGAATGCATCGGATATGTGGGGGCGGGCGTCTGTGCCAGCGGCTCATGGACGTCCTGCTCGGTCTGAATATCAAGGGACTTCCAAACAGTGAGTATGTCTTTCTGAACGTGGATACAGGAATGTATCTGTATCATGAGGATGAATCGCTCTTGAACACACAGACGAAGGACAAAGGCTATCAGGAAATCCTCCGCCGGATCCAGGCAGACAACAGCTCGCAGGCAGGGACATATACCTATGTGGATGAGAGCGGTGTCGAGCAGCTCGTCGTCTACAAATATCTGCAAGAGCGCAACTGGGTATTTATGGTGCGTGACAGTACTGCGGAAGTCTATAGTGAGGTAGAAACGATCCGCTCATCTGTGGGAGTTCTGTGTGCGAGTGTCGGTGTGATCATCGTCCTTGTCACGCTCTTTATCCTGTTTATGGAAGGCAGGGAGCTCATGGTCATGGAGCACGCGATTCAGCGCCCTGGCAATCTGGAGCTGACTGCCGATCAGGAGCTGACTTCGTTTTACGGCAGAAAGGACGAGATTGGATTGATCGCGCAGACGATCCACCATGTCTGCGACTGCCTGCGCAAGACCATCGAGGACATTGGCAGAATCCTCGGCGAGATGGCAGATGGCAATATTGCTGTCGATGTGACGAAGAACGAGTCATACTATATCGGTGATTTCCGCGTGCTGGCAGGAAGCCTGAAAAGTATTCGGACCCATCTGATGGATGTCATGCGTGATATCACGCAGATCGCCAAGAAAGTCAACAACGGCGCCAATCAGGTGTCCTCGGGTGCGCAGTCCCTGTCTCACGGCGCTGCGCAGCAGAAGGAGTCCATCAGCGGGCTTGTCTCGAACATTACAGATATCACGGAGCAGATTCAAAATAGTACCGTGCGCTGTGGCAGTGCGAGCGAGCTTGTCTCCCGAGCGACAGGATATGCTGCGGAGGCAGATACCAAGATGGAACAGCTGATCACCGCCACGAGGAATCTCGACCATTCCTCGACCAAGATCAGCAACATCACGAAAACGATCGAAGATATTTCTTTCCAGACAAATATCCTTGCGCTGAACGCCTCCATAGAGGCCGCCCGCGCAGGCGCCGCCGGAAGGGGATTTGCCGTGGTGTCGGATGAAGTGCGGAGCCTAGCCGCAAAGTCGGCTGAGGCGGCAAAGGATACCAGCACATTGATCGACAGTTCGATCCATGATATAAAGACGGGGACTGAATCCACTAACCTCGCCATGTCGGCGATGCAGGTCTTCAGCGAATGCATCCAGTCCATCAAGATACTGATGGACGAGATTGCGCAAGCCAGTGTCCAGCAGTCGGAGATGATCGTCTCTGTGGAGAATCGGATCAAGGAGGTTTCCAGAGTCATCCAGGAAAACTCTGACGCTGCCGAGGAGAGTGCTGCGATCTCCAATGAGCTTTCAGAACAGTCCCAGACGCTCAACCAACTGATCAGTCAGTTCCGCATACAATAGAATACAGCTATAAGACAGCAGCCGGAAATCTGTGATCAGATTTCCGGCTGTCGGTTTTTAGATATGTTCAGGGCTAGCCGATGGGCACTTTTAGTACCTGCCCGATCATCAGCAGATCGCTTGTCAGACCGTTCAGATTCATCAGGGCTTCCACTGTCGTGTTGTACTGCCTGGCGATACGCCAGAGAGAGTCGCCGGCTTTGACTGTGTACTCTGTATAGGGTGGTGTTCCGGATACGGGGATCGTCAGCACCTGTCCGATTCGGATAAGATCTCCTGTGAGATTGTTCAGTTTTTTGATAGCGTCTACAGTGGTTCCATATTTTTGCGCAATGAGCCAGAGGCTGTCGCCGGCTTTGACCACATACTGGACCGTGCCGGGATTTGGGGAGGGCGACGGTACATTCTGGTCAGCGCCAAGATATACATCGTACAATGCCTGCCAGGTCAGAGGACCTACGATACCGTCTGCATTGAGCTGCATGATCCGCTGGAATGCGATGACTGCCTGCTGCGTTCCGCTGCCGAAGATACCGTCCTGTGCGGGAGCCACAATCCCCGGATAATACTCGGCAGCCACATTGAGAAGATACTGCAGTGTGATCACGTCCTGACCGCGGGAGCCCTGACGCAGCACAGAAGAGGGCGGGACAGTGCCGATGCCAAGCGTGTTTCCTTCGCTGTTCAGTTCGGACAGTTTGGCGACCGCAGTGTATATCTGTGACAACTTAAACCACGTAGATTTTCCCACAATGCCGTCGGGTGCCAGGTTGAAGATACTCTGGAATTTTGTCACTGCCGCCTGCGTGCTATTCTGGAATTGTCCCTCCGGATCCGTGATCGCGGGAATAGCGGGGTAATCCCTGCGTATGCGTGCCAGCCAGGACTGGATCGTCTGAACATCAAGCCCGGTGCTGCCCATCCTGAGAGGAGAGCCCGGGTAGGAGGAGAGGATCCCTGTTTTGATATCGGTCTGTGCGATCTCGATATCCTTGGGGTAATAAGAGCGCAGGATATCCAGCGGGCTGAGCCCCTGCTCTGCCAGCGTGACAGTTCCCCACTGGGACAGTCCTGAGCAGGTGGCGGTAGTTCCATTGCAGAATGAAGTAAAATAGGGGGCAGTCTGTCCTTCCCGGCGGACATACTCGTCAAAAATATTGTCCACGATCCTGCTGATGGAATCATATATGGGTCTGCCGTGAACAAAGTACTGGTCGTAGGCGGGGCTGTTGGTGATGTCGAATCCGTAGCCGCGGCTGCGGTACCATTCCGTGTAGATCCGGTTGAGTGCAAAGGTGATGATAGCATAAATATTGGCAGTCAGGGCAGACGCAGGCCATGTGGGATAGATCTCACTGCTTGCCACATTTTTCACATAGTCAGGGAAAGATACCTGCACATTGGCGGCGGCAGAGCTGGGGGGCCCCAGGTGTACGGTTATGGGATCTGGAATGACCACCTGACGCAGCACATAGGGTGCGCCGGACGGTCCTTCCTGGGAACGCGGTCCTGACAGGGAAATGGCGGGAGCGCCTACATAGATTTCTGCCTGTATAGGGCTTCGCTGCCTCTCCCGCATAGGTATGAGTGAGATGGGCAGAACTGCCCGCTGCCCATCATAAATGGGAATGTCCGAGACATAGAGCGAATTGAACCCGGCAGTGCGGGCAAGAACGCTATAGTTTGCATATGGGATTCCTGAGTAGTAGGGGGAGAGAGAGAAATTTTTATCCAGTGTCTCTAAAGGAACCGTCCGGGTTTCCCCATTCTCATCTGTAGTCAGCTCGTAGACGCTTGCGCCCTGCGCATCCAGGATACGGATGGATACACCGCTCAGGGGAAGGGCATCATGGGCGGTTCGTGTCTGTATTGTCAGATAACCGATAGCCATATGAATTGATTGCTCCAGTCTTTTCTTTTTATTTTATGAAAGAATCGGTTTGAGGTTACGGTCCGTTACTTTTCACAGTCCTTTAGCATTTTCGTAACAGTTCAGCCGTCGGCTTCCTGTTACAAGCATCAAGCCATGCAAAAACCGCTTCGCGGTGTCAAGGCCGCTATGCTTTCTCACGGACTTCGCAGGTAGTGCGAAGTCCTGGGCTGAACTGTTACGTATTTTCCTGTTTCAGCCAACAGAGGGATTGACATGGATCGGATCGATGCGTTACCATATATAATAATGCCATGAGGAGGTTTTATATGACAAGCCAGACACTGCGTGAAGCACGCAAATATGAGGAGACTGTAGAAAAGAATATCGAAAAGGAGGAACGTCCTGAATTCCACTTGTGTTCCCGTGTCGGGTGGATGAATGATCCTAACGGATTTTGCTATTACAAAGGGATGTATCATCTGTTTTATCAGTATTATCCCTACGAGTCAAAGTGGGGACCCATGCACTGGGGACATGCGGTGAGCAATGATCTCCTGCATTGGGAGTATCTTCCTGCGGCACTTGCACCGGACGAGATGTACGACAGGGACGGGTGCTTTTCGGGAAGTGCGCTGACACTCCCCGACGGCAGACATCTGCTGGTGTATACCAGTGTGATCAAGGAGCGCCAGGAAAATGATGTGATCCGTGACATTCAGACACAGAGTCTGGCTGTCGGCGATGGGCTCGACTATCAAAAATATGAAAAGAATCCTGTTCTTGACGAGAGGAACCTGCCTGAAGGTGCCAGCAAGTTTGACTTTCGCGACCCGAAAGTGTGGCAGAATTCGGATGGCACGTACAGTTGTGTCTTCGGCAGTGCATTGTCAAACGGCGATGGGCAGATCTTATTATATGGGAGCAGGGATGGTTTTGAGTGGGAATTTCAGAAGGTATTGGCAGCGAATAACGGTCGGTTTGGGAAGATGTGGGAGTGCCCGGACTTTTTTCCGCTCGATGGCAAATGGGTTCTGCTCGCAAGTCCGACGGATATGCTGCCGCAGGGGTTTGAGTACCACAACGGAAATGGATCGCTCTGCCTGATCGGCACCTATGATGAGCAGACACAGACATTTCATGAGGAGAGCGATCAGGCGATCGACTACGGCATTGATTTCTATGCATCACAGACGACACTCGCACCGGACGGACGCCGGATCATGATCGGCTGGATGCAGAACTGGGATACGCTCACCCTGCGCTCCCCGGAGGAGGCATGGGCGGGACAGATGAGTCTGCCAAGGGAGCTTTCCATACGAAACGGCAGACTGTATCAGAATCCGGTCAGGGAGCTGGATGCGATGCGGCGCAACAAGGTCGTACATGAAGGAGTGTCCTTTACAGACACGATCGGTTTGGCAGGAGTCAAAGGGCGGCGCGTTGACATGGAAATTGAACTGCGTCGGGGGGATGCGCAGGCGCTTTACCAGAAATTTGCAGTGCGTTTTGCGCAGAATGACAAATACCAGACATCTCTGAGCTTTCGTCCCAGAGAGTCCATACTCAAGGTGGACAGGAAATTCTCCGGTTCGAGACGGGCGATCATCCACCAGCGGCGCAGCCTTGTGAACAGCACGGACGGCAGCCTCAAGATGCGCATCATACTTGACCGCTTCAGTGTGGAAGTGTTTGTCAATGATGGAGAGCATGTCCTGACGGCAACGATGTACACCGAACAGGCAGCGGACGGGATCTCTTTCTTCGCGGATGGAACGGTGGAGATGGACGTTGTGAAGTATGATTTGATGTGATTGGGAGCTGTATCAGTTATTTTCCTACAGTTCCTGACTGCGAAAGGAGCAAAAAGATATGAAGAATTATGATGTGACAGCGCTGGGTGAACTGTTGATCGATTTTACGGAAAACGGCGTGAGCGGGCAGGGGAATCCGCTGTTTGAGGCGAATCCGGGAGGAGAGCCATGCAACGTACTGGCAATGCTTTCCAAGCTGGGGCATAGCACTGCTTTTATCGGAAAGGTAGGAAAGGACTTTTTTGGCGAGCAGCTAAAAAGTGCAGTCACAGAGGCAGGCATCCATGCAGGCAGTCTGTATATGGACGAGGAAGTCCACACAACGCTTGCGCTCGTCCACACCGGACCCGGCGGGGACAGGGATTTTTCCTTCTATCGCAATCCGGGGGCAGACATGATGCTGACGGAGGCGGAGGTTCCCGCAGAGCAGATACGTGATTCCAGGATCTTTCATTTTGGTACACTGTCCATGACACATGAGGGTGTGCGCGCCGCGACCAGAAAGGCAGTCGGCATCGCGAGGGAGTCCGGTGCAGTCATCTCGTTTGACCCCAATTTAAGACCGCCGCTCTGGAAGTCTCTTGAGGATGCGCGCGAGCAGGTCAAGTATGGTCTTGCGCACTGCGATGTGCTGAAAATATCGGACAATGAGATCCAGTGGTTTACAGGTGAGGAGGATTTTGATGCCGGCATCGACATCCTCCGCGGGCAGTATCAGATCCCTCTCATCCTGCTCTCCATGGGAAAGGAGGGGAGCAGGGCGTATTACAGAGGTCTGCGCGCTGAGGTAAAGCCGTTTTTGCAGCAAAACACGATCGAGACGACCGGGGCGGGGGATACGTTTGGCGCCTGCTGTCTGCATTATGTACTTAAATACGGGATCGATGGCTTTGACGAGCAGAAGCTTGCGGAGATGCTCACGTTTGCCAATGCTGCCGCGTCAATCATCACGACGAGAAAGGGTGCGCTGCGTGTGATGCCATCCGTGGCAGAAATAGAGGAATTGATAAACAGATAACCGCACAGGTAGGAAGGCTGGATGAAAGAACATGGATGAAGACCGGATAAGAAACATAAAGCTGCTTTTGTTTGACCTGGACGGCACGCTGCTGCGCAGTGACAAGACCATCTCCGCAAGGACACTGAATGTACTGCAGAAATGCAGGGAGAGGGGGATGCTGATCGGGGTGTCAACTTCAAGAGGGGAGCAGAATACGCTCTCCTTTATCGAGGAGCTGCAGCCGGATGTGCTCATCACAAGCGGCGGTGCGTTGGTAAAATATCGAGGCGAATACATCTACAAAGCGGAGTTTTCCGTTGAGGAAACACGGTGGATGATCGCGGCAGCCAGAAGTGTATGTGGTTCGGCGTGTGAGATCACGATCGATACTATAGATTCACATTACTGGAATTATACGGTTGACCCGAGGAAGCAGGATCAGAGCTGGGGCGACAGTATCTATACAGATTTTGCGGATTTTGACGAGAGTTCATTAAAGATGTGTGTGGAGATTTTTGACGAAGCGCAGGCGGTGAAGCTGCAGGCATTGTTGGCGGAATGTGACTGTATCCGCTTTTCAGATGGATTCTGGTACAAGTTTACCAGGAAAGCGGTTACGAAGGAGAAGGCGATCATGGAAGTCTGTTCCGCAAGCGGGATCAAACCGTCACAGATCGCCGCCTTTGGCGACGACTATGCCGATATCGGTATGCTGGAGTTGTGTGGTATGGGCATCGCGATGGGGAATGCCATCGAAGCAGTGAAGGAAAAGGCGGATCTCGTCATTGGCAGCAATGACGAGGACGGGATCGCCGCCGTTCTTGCCGCGTCCGTTTTGTAGCATTTTGTAGAACAAAAGAATTTTCCTATGCAGTTAAGAGCCCCTATGATCTTGCCAAATCTTATCATAAAGGCTCTTTTTGCAGGTATTAGCACACCAGAATGTCCAGTTTCTTGTACTCCTCAACCCGCTGGGAGATCAAGTCCCATGTCACATCCGAGCACAGGAAATCGTAATCGTCCGAGATCCGCTCCAGCTCGGCTTTTATTTGAGGTACTTCTCGCAGATCCTCCGCGCCTGTCCGCACATAGTAGTCCGGCAGCAGTGTGATGCCGATAATGCCAGTCTCTGAAGCAGGCGGTTCTTCCTCCTGGCTCAGGGAGCAGATCAATTCCAGATGACTGTTCAGGTAGGCACTGACTTCCAGGTGAACACCCATCATACCATTTAAGTCAAACACCTGAAAGGGCGCGCCGCCCGGAACATCGACCGCACTTCCCAAGCCCCAGAATTCAGGGCTATCCCCAAATTCATACAGTTCATCGCACATGTCTTTTAAGCCATTGAACTCCTCCTCTGTGGGCGGCTCCCGAAAAGATTTCAATACGGTGCCAACTGCCCAGCCTATGCGGGACAGAACCTCACAGCCCGGAAGATCAGCCAGACGTTCTCCGAGTTTTACAAGCCTTGCGAGGGACATCAGCCCCCACACGCGGAGCTTTGCGTCCCCGAGGGAGTCTGCCATCTCCTCCACCGAATCCGGGAGCTGATTGTACAGCAGAGGTTCCTCCTCGAGCTGTCCTATGCGGTCGGAGCAGTCATCGATGAGTCTGTCACCAACCTCCTCGTAAATGGCATCATCTGCGCTGTAGATCGTGTCGGCACGGTTCAGCCACAATTGGGCGTGGTTCAGATCACCTGCCTCCATGGCGTCGACACCTGATTGATAGTAGGATCTTGCAAGCCCCGCCCAGTCCTGATTTTTTTGGCATTCCTCAACGGAACCAACCTTTTTTGATTTATGGAACATTTTCCACATCCCCCTTTCCTTTTTCTTATCATTATAATGCGTTTGGGCTGTATTGGCAAATAGTTTCCGTCAATTGACGAAAGCGTGATCCGATGATAGACTGTCCTTATAGGATTCGATGCGCGGGTGGCTGCTGCGGGGGGAGATAGTGCAGGCGGATCCACATGCGAGTAGAAGATAAAGGAGCATCAGTCTATGATTAGGAGCGGTCACAACGTAAGTATCAGTCCATCATAAAACCTGGCATCTGTACAGTGGAAGGCTGCAGTTACGCACCTGCGGACGAAAAATCTGGTTAGAAACTGCAGTGTAGTATTAGATGGAATGACGCACACGCTGGTGCGGAGGCTGCATATCGTATCAGTGTTGTGTGCGAAGTAGGAGTTTATGATGAAAAAAGTGAATATAGACAGACTTGATATGTTGTCGTTTTTAAACGGACTGGTTTTTTATGCGCCAGTCGCACTGCTTGTGCGCACAAATGCCGGGGTGACGATGGCACAGTTCTTTGTGCTGCAGGCAATATTGTCAATCACGGTATTTTTGCTTGAGATCCCGACAGGGGTGATCACAGACAGGATCGGATACAAAAATACGATGATTCTTGCTCAGATCACAATGTTTCTGGCAAAAGTCCTTATGCTTGCCGCGTTTCTGACAGGCAGTTATCGGATATTTGTGATCGAGGCGGTTGCGGAGGGATTTAGTGCATGTTTCCTGTCCGGAACACAGGATGCATATATCTACAGTGTGTACAGGAATGAGCAGTATGCCGTAAAAATGGCGCATGTAGCAAATTTCGGGACTGCGGGATTTGTTCTAAGCACACTGCTTTACGTGGGGCTGTATCATTTTGGGGGAATCGGAATGCTCATCATGTCGACGATGATGGCCTGTGGTGTGGGTATACCCTGTGCGGCGGGAATCAGGCGGGAACCGACAGTGAGGGAGCCGGGATCGGAAGATGCGATACCCGTAGCATCAAAAGGCAGCGTCATGGGGATTCTGGTGGTCTTTTCGGACGTGCGTATGATCTTGATGGTTTTTCTGGCATCTGGTTTCTCGTTGGGATTTCTGCTGATCAATTTCTTTTATGTGGACAAGCTGGCGGTGTGCGGGCTGCGTGAGGAACTGATGTCTCCGATTATCATTGCGTATTCTGTTACACAGATGCTTGCCGAGAAGATCCTTGGCTGGATAGAGCATGCACATTACCGGACCGTGATGCTGGTGTCCATCATTCTCTCAGGAGTTGTCATGATCCTGTTTGCATACAATCGGACGACAATGGTCGTCATTGGGATCATGGTGTTGCTGCCCCTGCTGTTAAGTTTTTCTGAGTTTATTCTGGACTATATGATGAACACGCACATTGATCGGTGTGGACAGGCGAATAATAGGGCAACAGTTCTGTCCGTCGCCAATATGGTTTCCAATATCATGGAGATCGTGTTTCTCTTTGCGTCGGCATACATTGTCAGTATTGGGATTTCAGCCTGTTTTGTCAGTGCAGGGATCATACTCATGCTCTTTGGGATAGGGGTATATTGGAAACATATTGAAAATAAAGTAGAGATCTGAGTGCAATCTGTGAAACTTTTATTACAGACAATGGAAAACAGCAGATGATTTTGCATGAAACATTTCAAAAACTATGTATCATGACAAAAAATTAGACATAGTTTACAATAAACAGTGATCATATTTAGATATTTTCAATTAATACAAAACAACTCTGTCATATTTTAACAAAATCTGACAGAGTTGTCAATGATAAGATCCTTCATAAAACAACTGCAATCCTCTACCGGCGCTCCATCCGGACAGAAATTGCAGTCCCTGTCCGGATGGGGCACTGGTTAGATACCCTGGTTGATTTTAGCTCACTGTGGTCGTAGACAGCAGCAGGTTTTGTACACAGACTGACAAACCGTATCTATCCTGAGTCTGGGTATCGCTGTTTTGGCTGACGAATAGACAGAAACAGTGGTAATCCTGGAGCGTTCTCTCCTTATTGAATTGGCGTTGACGTGATTGGAGGCATGTGATATTATGATACAGACGTTGCAGTGATCTGTGGGGAATCAACAACGTGACAGAGGAAATAGTACTGGTAATGGAGGAAAGACGTATGGAGTATTCAAGGGGTGAAAACGCTCCATTAAATGAGGAGCGTGAACAGTACAGCGGTGTGCAAAGCGTTCAGGATCTTGAGACTATCATCAATGAAGGGCTTCGTGTCGCTCTGCTGGAGGAGACGCCGGACCAGTCGCTGGCGGTGCTGTTGGAGCATCTGGGGAAAGCGCTCAACGGGGATCGGACCTACATATTTGAGCAGAACGAGTCCGGCTGTGATGACAACACGTACGAGTGGGTGGCAGACGGGGTGGAGCCGGAAAAGGACAATCTTCAAAATGTTCCTCCTGATGTGTGTGCCAGCTGGTATCGGAATTTTAGTGTCGGCAGGCATATCGTGATCGAGAATCTGGAAGATATCCGGGAGACAGATCCTCTTCAATATGAGAATTTAAAAAGACAGAACATATATTCCCTGGTGGTTGTACCTCTATATAATGGAAAAGAACTCATCGGCTTTTACGGCGTGGACAATCCGCCTGCGAAGTCGCTGGAATATGCATCGAATATGCTGCAGACGGCAGCATATTTTATCGTGTCCTCCCTGAAACGGCGCAATCTGTTCCGCGAGCTCCAGAAGCGCAGCTATGATGTTCTCCATGCTCTCAGTGTGGATTACCTGGGTATCTACCAGGTGAATTTTGAAACAGGTGGATGTGAGACATACCGGAACAGCAAGCGGCTCGAGGTGGACTGGGCGGTTGAGTTTGAGGACGGTTATCAGGTGGCTATGGAACGCTACATATCACGGTATGTGGTTCCCCGTGATCAGGAACGGCTCCGCGCTGTGACGAAGAAAGACTATGTTATCTCTCAGCTTAGGACTAAGAAGAAGCTCTCTGTGCGCTATCAGGTAAAAGACAGTGTCTCCGGACTCAAACATATGGAGATCCATTTTTCTGCTGCAGAGAAGATGCAGCAGGAGAACTGTGCTATTTTCGCCCAGCGGGATGTCAATGCCGTGGTGGAGCAGGAAGAGAAGTACAAGTTGGAGGCAAGACAGAGCCTGGAGGACATTCTGGAGGGGGCAAGGACCGGGATCTGGACGATCGAGCTGGAGGAGGGCTGTCAGCCGAGGATGTATGCGGATCGGACCATGCGGATCCTTCTGGGAGTACCGGATGAGATCGACCCGCAGGAGTGTTATCAGCACTGGTTTGAAAATATCGATCCCGACTATGTGAAGATGGTACAGGAGACGGTGGGAGAGATTCTGGAGACTGGGCGCTCTGAGGTGATCTACCCGTGGAATCACCCCGATCTTGGGAAAATATATGTCCGCTGCGGCGGTGTGCCGGATAAATCATTTAAGAAACCCGGTGTCAGTCTGAATGGCTACCATCAGGATATCACAGAGATCATGGTGACGAGAAAGAAACAGGAGCAGGCGATCATGGAGCTTCTGGAGAAGGTGAGACAGGCGAACTCGGCAAAAAGTGAATTCCTCTCCCATATGTCCCATGATCTCCGCACGCCCATCAACGGGATCCTGGGAATGCTGGCGATCATGGAAAAAAGCCAGCATGACCAGGAACAGCAGGCGGCATGCCGAAAGAAGATCCGTGTGTCTACAGAACACCTGCTGTCTTTGGTGAACGATGTCCTGCAGGTGAGCAAGTTAGAGAGCGGAAGACCTGTGGATGTGGAGGAACCGTTTGAACTTCGTGACGCGTTGGACGACTGCATCACGATCCTGTCTCCGCGGGCGGACGAGCGCGAAATCCAGCTGGTGCTGGAGACGGATGGACTGCAGCACAGCAGACTGATCGGCAATACGCTGCACTTAAAGCAGATTTTGATGAATGTTATCGACAATGCCCTCAAATACAATCACCCCCATGGCTCTGTGGTCGTGAAGGCGAAGGAGATCGGATATCAGGATGGAACTGTAGAATATCAGTTCGTGGTCGAAGATACAGGTATCGGTATCGGGGAGGAATTCAAAAAGCATATCTTTGAACCCTTTACACAGGAAGAGCAAGGTGCAAGAACCCATTATAAAGGCACCGGACTTGGCATGTCCATCGTCAAGAAACTGGTAGATCAGATGAAGGGAACCATTGAGATCGACAGTCAGATCGGCAAGGGAAGTGTAGTTCAGATCTCCCTGCCTATCCGGGTCGACGAAGTGCAAAGTGCGCAGTCCATGGATGATGGACAGAATTGGAAGAGCAATATAGCGGGGATGCGCGTCCTGCTGGTGGAAGATAATGAGATCAATTGTGAGATCGTAGAATTTATGCTCCAGGATGCAGATGTGGAGGTGGTGACTGCGAACGATGGAAAGGCTGCCGTAGACACATTTGCGGCGTCGTCTCCGGGATCGTTTGACTGTGTGCTCATGGATCTGATGATGCCAGTCATGAGCGGGTATGAGGCGACTCGTGTGATTCGCGGTCTGGACCGTGTGGACGCAAGGACAGTGCCTATCATAGCGCTGTCGGCAAACACATTTGAGGAGGATATCGCGCTGGCAAAGGATGCCGGGATGAATGAACATCTGGCGAAACCGGTGGATATCAACAAAATGTTTATGCTCATGAGCCAGCTGAGGCGCTGACGGGACTGATAAAAATCCTATTCTCATGGGGATCGCGCCTGCGAGTTTATCGCGGGCGTGATGTACCTTTTTGCTTTATATTAAGAACATAACTGAAGAGTGGAGAGAAAAAGTATGAAAAACATAGCTTTGCCGCGCTTGTTAAAAATCAGCATAACGGCGATTATCTGCTTGATTATTTTCGTGTTTTCTTTTTTAGGAATGTCCGTTAATAAAATGAGTGAAGACACGATTGAGAATATAGGCACTACATACATGCAAGGGATGAACGAACAGGTGTCCCTGCATTTTGAAACGATCATCGACCTGCGTCTGACGATGGCGGAGTCCATAGCACACATTGCAGCAGATGGAGAAAGTCAAAGTTACGGATCGAAGGAAGAGATAGAATACGGTGCAAGGGCAAGGCATTTTTTATGTGCCGCCCTGTATTCGCCGGAGGGTATGATCGAGATGATCTATGGCGATCCTGTGGAGCTAAACCATCCGGAACAGTTTTTGGACAGCATGAAAAACGGGGAACGCAAAGCAGCGTCCGCTGTCAGCAGCAACGGGAACAATGTGATCATGTTTGGCGTTCCCTGTGAGTATCCCATGTCAGACGGAAATACCAGCATTGCCATGGTGGTGGGGCTCTCCTCCATGTATATGGGCGACATCTTATTTCTGGATTCAGACAATTCCCTGGTGCATTCTTATGTCATACGCGAGGATGGCAGCTATGTTGTTCGGGAGCAGGGGAGTCAAAATGAAAATTATTTTGACCGGTTTTATAGTATCTTTGACAGTCAGAACAGGGAGGCGGACTACTATATCGAGCAGCTTGCAGCTGCCATGGATGCAGGCAGAGATTATTCTGTCATTCTCAGAAGCGGTGATTCGCGCCGTCATCTGTATTGTACTGATCTGCCTTACTGCGATTGGTATCTGGTGACAGTCCTTCCTTTCGATGTGCTCGACGATGCGATCTCAGGTATGGGTGATCGATGGCTGGTCATGGTTTATGCCGCTTCCGTTGCGGTGATCACCATGCTGCTCGTTGTATTTTTGCAATATTTTAGAATCATCAGGAAACAGGTATCCGAATTGAAGCGAATCAATGCGGAGATGGATACGGCGCGTAAAGCTGCAGAGACAGCACAGAGAGAGGCAGAACATGCCAATGCGGCAAAGCAGGAGTTTCTATCCAGCATGAGCCATGACATACGTACGCCCATGAACGCCATCATCGGCATGACATCTCTGGCGCTGTCCAATACGCACAACCAGGAGCAGGTTCAGGAATACCTGCACAAAATCGAATTATGCAGTAAGCATCTGCTGGGGTTGATCAATGACGTGCTGGATATATCAAAGATCGAGAGCGGAAAAATGACGCTGAATATCGAGGCAATGTCGCTGAGGGATGCGATGGACAGCATTGTCAATATGATGCAGCCTCAGGTCAAGGCGAGAAATCAAGAGTTCAACGCAGTCGTATATGAAATTCTATCAGAAAACGTGTGCTGTGACAGTGTACGTCTGAATCAGGTACTGATCAATCTGTTGGGAAACGCTGTCAAGTTTACGCCGGATCAGGGCACGATCAAAGTATGCGTGTATCAGGAAGCGCTGCCAGGAAATGTATCCTGTGTGCGCACGCATTTCCTGGTGAGCGATACAGGAATCGGCATGTCGGAGAAATACCAAAAAGTAATATTTGACTCCTTTAGCAGGGAGGACAATACGCGCGTGCAGAAGACAGAGGGCTCCGGGTTGGGGATGGCGATCACCAAGTATATTGTGGACGCGATGGGCGGGACTATCTCTGTCCACAGCGAGCAGGGCAAGGGCAGTGAGTTTCACGTCATTCTCGATCTGGCAAAAGCGGAGGAACAGAAATATAAGTTCGACCTTCCCGACTGGAACATGCTGGTCGTCGATGAGGATGAGCGGCTGTGCAGGAACGTGATCAGGTCCCTGTCGCTGATCGGTGTTCACGCAGAGTGGTGTCTGGGAACAGAGCGCGCAGTGGAGATGATCGCTGAACGTCATAGCCGCCAGGACAGCTATGCGGTCGTTTTGTTGGGCTGGAGAGTGCAGGGCAGTAATGGGATCGAGGCCGCGCGGGCAATTCGTCAGAGCTGTGGGGAGGACAGCCCGGCACTGCTGCTGGCAGCGTGTGACTGGAGTGAGACGGAACAGGAGGCAAGGGAGGCAGGGATTTGCGGGTTTATCTCCAAACCGTTGTTTCAGTCATCTCTGTCCGACGCGCTCAAGGCGTTTGCCGGCAAAGACTGTGAGGAAGATGTTGATGCAGGGAGAACGATCGATCTGGATCTCAGGGGGAAGCATATTCTGTTGGCAGAGGACAATGAGCTTAACTGGGAAGTTGCAAGGGAGCTGCTCTCCGACCTTGAAATGCAACTGGAAAGGGTTGAAAACGGAAAGATCTGCGCTGCAAAGTTCGAGCAGTCTCCTGTGGGATATTATGATGCGATTCTCATGGATGTGCGTATGCCTGTAATGGATGGATACGAAGCCACCAGGATCATACGGGGACTCGAGCGTGAGGATGCGGATATTCCTATCATTGCGATGACTGCAGACGCCTTTTCGGAAGATATCCAGAAGTGCTTAGAATGCGGCATGAACGATCATCTCGCTAAGCCGATCGATGTTCAGGCAGTCTCTGATAAATTGGAAAAGTATCTGAAATAAATCGAATCTGTGATGATATAAAATGCTCTGGGATTTTACATCCCGGGGCGTTTTTAGTTGTGACAGCTGTTCCTGCAGAGATAATATCGCCGTGAGGCGCGTTAAAAGCACACCCCCGACATCATAGCGCGATGCAGCTCATGAGAATTTCGCAAACAACATGATATGAAACATATCATTCTCACAATAACAGCCCATATTTCCCCCGATCTTATCTGAGAAAGCCTGCACGCCCTGCATACCGAAACCATGATTTTTTCCTTTCTGGCTCTTAGGAAGACCTGTTTCAGAATCAAATACAATCTCATTTTCATACGCGTTTTTAATGTGAATGAGCAGATGATCCTGCTCACAGCGGATCTTGATGTCAATCATTTTTCTTTTTTCCGCAAAATCCTTTACGCTGTTGATCGCATTGTCAAATAAGTTTGCGACTACCATGGCAAACTCATAGCTGTCAACAGGAATTTCCTTGGAAATGATGATGTCGCGCTGTACCTCGATCTCGAACGAACTGGCTTTCTCCATCATACTGGAGAGCATGGTGTTCGCGATCAGGTTACTGCAGTATCGTGTGACCTTGTTTCCATCTGTTACCGCATTGATATGTTCTGTCACTTTTTTGATCTCATGATATTCACCCTGATCGAGCAGGGAATCGATCAGACCAGAGTAATGGCGCATATCGTGCCTCAGGATCCGCAGGTTTTTCTCAGACTGTTCAACCAGATAATATTGATTTTCCAATCCTTTGATGTAGGATTCATACAGTGCATTCTGCCAGTAGATCGCAGTCCGCTGGGACTCACTGGACACATACTGCAGCACGATGACATGTGATGCGAACATCGCGATGATGAACAGCACCACACCGGGAATATTTTGCGGGTGGTCATCGATCATAAACGGAAAGAATGTAAGGCTCGAAAATCCACAGTAGAAAAATACGGGGATCAGACAAAGTTTCCACCAGCTGCCCATCACGGATTCCTTCTGATAGTCGATCCAGATATCGTGGATCTTTACATAGAGGGTATACAGGATGATAATGTGTGTCGCAATGCAGCATACCGTGCAGAGGATGACATTTCCCGTAAAAATATGGACAATGGCAGCTATGATACTTCCGGCGATCACATAGTTGGAGGCGCTCAGACCGACGAACAGCGCTTTGCTGTCTCTCTTTACAGAGATGAAGATTCCAGTCAGCTGCGTCAGGGCGATCTGATAGATCGTCACCAAAAGATAACATAGACGGCTGTCTGGGAAAATATTTAACTTCAGTACATTTGGAATTGTTATTGCAAAAAAAGAAATAATACAGATCGCTGCTGTTTTTGGTTTGGAATATCGGGGTGCGACGAAAAGATATATGAATAACATCACAAACATGTGACTGATCGTATAGGAAATATTTTTGTAAGACATATTCAGCGCCCCCTATTGATACTGTTCTGAGACAAATTTGAGATATTCTTTTTTCACATCGGCGGTTCTTGTCTTGCTGACCGGGATCCTTGTCCCGCTCTTCATTATGACACTTCCGGGTGCCAATTTCTCCACATGGCACAGGTTGACAAGAAAAGATTTGTGGACCTGCACAAATCCGCCATTTTTTATCACCTGCCGGATCTCCTCATCGAAAGACTTGCGGATAAAAATACTCTGGATCGTCTTATTGTCCGTCAGCCGGATATTGAGTGTTCTGGAATAATTTTCAATGTATTCGATCCTGGAATAGGGGATAGAGACAAATCCCTCCTTTGTCTTTACGGTGTATACCGTGTCCCGCTTTTCCTTTGAGATATCGGCAATGGCATAATCCAATGCCTCGATAAACAGTTCTTCCAGAACCGGTTTTAAGAGATATCTTACAGCGTGTACACCGTATGCCTCAAATGCGAAATCATCGGAGGAAGTAATATAGATGATGGCACTCCTCTCATCTGTATTGCGGATCAAAGTACCGATGTCAATGCCTGTCTTTTCGGACATGATCATGTCGAGAATATAGATATCTCCCTGTAAATGCGACTGTATTTGGCGGTACAGCCGGCCGGAGTCCGTAAAATACACTGTCTCGAGCGGTACCCCTTCATTTATTTCAATGTACTTTGTCAGCAGCCCTCTGATTTGTTCCAGATCTTCCATGTTGTCATCGCAGACTACAATTTTCATATGTTTACACCTCTTGCGTGCCCAGACACGCACACCAGTCAGTCGTTTGAAATTGATCGTCTTTCAAACTGTTGCCTCGCAGATTTTGTCTAAAAACAGTATAACACATACCCTGCAAAGTTTCCAGTGCAGTAAAAAAGAACCTATTGACAAAAGTACGAAATCATACTATATTAATGAGTATGATTTCGTACTTAACGGAGGTGGATCATGAGAAAAAGTACATTTGAGATACTACACCGGATCAATTATCTCGGGGCAGAGATGGATGCGCTGTATCATCAGGCAAGCCATAAGCTTGGCATATCGGACAGTGCTATGATCTCCCTGTACACGGTATATGACAATGGCGGAACTTGTCTGCTCAGCGATATATACAAACAGTCAGGGATCAGCAAACAGACTGTCAATTCCGCGATGCGCAAACTCGAAAGGGATGAGATCCTTTATCTGGAGCAGGAGGACGGCAGGGGGAAGAGAGTGCATCTGACTGAAAAAGGAAAAAGTTATATGGAAAAGACCGCTGCCCGGCTCTATGAGGCGGAGTGTGAAGTATTCTCAGGGTGGTCGGACCAGGAGATTGACATGTACATTCATTTTATGGAAAAGTTTAACGACATGTTTCGGAGTCAGATCGATAAGATAGGAAAAATAGAATCAGGAGAATTTTAGCATGAGTAATATGAAGATACAACTATCAGATCATTTTACGTACAGCAGGCTCATGCGGTTTACGCTGCCAGCGATCGGAACGATGATCTTCACATCGATCTACGGTGTGGTCGACGGTTTTTTTGTCTCGAACTTTACAGGAAAAACAGCTTTTGCGGCAGTCAATCTGATCATGCCGTTTTTGATCATCATCGGTACTGTCGGATATATGTTCGGATCGGGCGGAACTGCCGTTGTCGCAAAGACATTTGGCGAGGGTGATCCCAGAAAGGCAAACAGGCTCTTCTCGCTTTTTATTTATTTTGCGGCAGCACTGGGCGTGCTCTTTGCTGTCCTGGGCATTATGTTTATCCGCCCGATTTCCGTCTTGCTCGGCGCGGAGGGCGAACTGCTTGAAAACTGTGTCGTCTATGGGCGCATCATACTTGTGACGCTGCCATTTTTCATACTGCAGTTTATTTTTCAGAGCTTTTTTGTGACAGCCGAGAGACCACAGATCGGTTTTGTGGTCACTGTATTTTCAGGTGTCACCAATATGGTGCTCGACGCAGTGCTCGTGACGCTTCTGCCGTATGAGTACAAACTTGCAGGTGCAGCTGTCGCCACAGCCATGAGCCAGGTGGTCGGCGGTGTGATTCCGCTCTTTTATTTTGGGCGGAAAAACAGCAGTATCCTGCGGCTTGGAAAGACAGAATGGGACGCAAAGGCAATCCTGAAAGCCGCCGCGAACGGCTCGTCCGAGTTTATGAGCAGCGTATCCATGAGCCTTGTCAGTATGCTCTACAATAAGCAGCTCCTAAGGTATGCCGGAGAAAACGGCGTTGCGGCATACGGGGTGATGATGTATGTCAGCATGATCTTCTCAGCGGCTTTCAACGGCTATACCATCGGGACCGCTCCTGTCATCGGTTATCATGATGGTGCCGGGAACCATGATGAGCTTAGAGGACTGCTTCGCAAAAGCCTTATGATCATAGGGACGTTCTCCGTGTGCATGGTCGTGGCAGCAGAACTGTTTGCGTCACCGCTGGCACGCATTTTTGTCGGATATGATTCCGTGCTCATGGAACTTACCGTATCCGGATTCCGTATATTTGCCCTGTCATTTTTCTTCATGGGTTTTGCGATCTTCGGCTCCGGGTTCTTTACGGCGCTCAATGACGGTCTGACCTCCGCGCTAATCTCGTTTCTGAGGACACTTGTATTTCAGCTGGCAGCGATCCTGATCCTTCCGGCGATATGGGGGATTGACGGCATCTGGGTCTCCATCATCGCCGCAGAGCTGATGGCAGTCGCGCTGACAGCAGTATTCCTTATATTGAAGCGGAAGAAGTACCATTATGGGTGAGGCACATCCCTTTTGGCAGATTGACGAAAGCGCGGTTCAATGTTAGACTGTCATTGGGATCCGACATTGAACCGCGCAAAACTGGTGCGCCTCTGAGAAGTATGGATCAAAGATCTGGATTGATGTAGTGAGGAGACTTACATGAGCGAAAGTTTAAAATACCCGGTACTGCTAGTCCATGGTATGGGATTCAGGGACAGCAAGTACCTGAATTACTGGGGAAGGATTCCGGCAAAATTAGAGGAAAACGGCTGCAGGATCTACTACGGAGGTCAGGACAGCAACGGAACCGTAGCGTCAAACGGCGCCTATCTGGCCGATAAGATAAAACAGATCATAGAGGAGACGGGTGCGTCCAAACTCAATGTGATCGCGCACTCGAAAGGCGGTCTCGACATGAGATATGCGATCTCCACCTTAGAAATGTCTCGGTATATCGCCTCCCTGACGACGATCAGCACGCCGCATCATGGTTCCCTGACTGTGGATAAGCTGCTTCAATTTCCTGATTTCATGGTAAAGTTTGTGGCTGGCTGCTGGGATATCTGGCTAAGGATCTGCGGAGACAGGAATCCGAACGCGTACGAAGTGTTCAAACTCTTTTCGACTGCTGAGGCAGAGGCGTTTAACCGCAGTAACCCCGATGCGTCCGAAGTGTATTATCAGAGCTATGCATTTGTCATGAAACATGTCTGGAGTGACATGTTCATGCTGGTCCCCGCCACGGTAGTCCGATTCTTTGAAGGGCCAAACGATGGGCTGCTCGCACCCAGAGCCGTCGAATGGACCAATTTCCGCGGTGTCGTCACCAGCAGTTCCAACAGGGGGATCTCCCACTGCGACGAAGTGGACCTGCGCCGGAGAAGATTTACCCGCAGACAGGGGGAAGGCATCAGCGATATCACTGATTTTTATATTGCCATCGCGGACGGTCTGCGCAAGATGGGGTTTTAGAGCGTGTTAATCCCACCAGCAATAGTAGACAGAGCAGCCGTTGGTGGGAAGATCCGCAGCCGGGATCTAGTATCGGTTGGTATAATCTCTATTCTTTTCATTGTTTTTCAGTAATTCAAAGGCTTTCTCTTTTTGCTTTTGATACATGTCATTTATCCTTTCGTAGATCGCTATCCGCCTTGCGCAGGACCAACAAAGCAGCACAGGTACACATTCAAACACGATATACACGATTTCAGTATACATGAAACATGAATATTATACAATAATACCGTGGCAAAGCAGTTTGCGAATGACACTGTGAATATCACGAAGCAGTTGCTATTGTCACGGGTGTATGCTAGAATTAGGACAGCAAAATAAGCGGATCGATTGTATATCTGGTTAACTTTTGTGCATACAGCAGATGGCACAGAATGGGAAACAACTAAGTAATATATAAAATTAGGACAGGAGGAAATACGCCATGCTGCTCATACAAAACATCTGCCTGCAATGGGGCAAGGAGGAGCGCGGTGCACACGGTGAGAAGGTGCGCAGCCGGTTTCTGCAGGCATATCCGTTGGAACTGCAGGAGGTTCAGGGAGATGTATTTATCCAAAATCTCAATTTTTACCAGAATCAGTCAACGATCCTGGACGCCATACAGGAAGAGCAGTATCTGTCAGAAAAGTACCATATGTACTGGATAGGATTAGGACAAACATCTGAACAGATCCGACGCGACATGTGCGGCAGGATTGCGAATATCAAAAGGCATCAGTGCGGTTATTATGCCGCCATACAGGATATTAACCTGGCAAACGCTGCCATCTGCCACCGGGAGGACAGGATTGAGCTGACGTTTTTCTATGATGAACACCGCAGCGGTGCACCTTTTCGCAGGGGGCACAACAAGGACTATCAGGATCAGGATTCTCCGTTTTACAGAAGAGATGTCCTCAATGAAACTGCCTTTGCGCTGACCTGCGGACAGTACGGCAGGATCCTGTGGAATGAGCGGCGTACAGATTACGACAACGGCACATGGTACTATCAGCTGCATATCTACAACCTGTATTACCTGCAAAGCGAAAACATTCCGTGCGATATTTTCACGAGAAAAGAGCCGGATGAACAGTACCGGCAGCTTGCAGTGCTGTATTAAATAAAAAGGAGCATCGCCAATGGCAAAACAAAGAGAGGACAAGACCAGAAACAAAACAAACGCAATGCGCATACTCGACACAAAGAAAATACCATACACAATATACACTTATGAGTGCGACGAGTTCATAGATGCCATTCAGATCGCAGACATGCTCAGCCTGCCGCACGAAAAAGTTTACAAAACACTAATCACACAGGGGACCAGCAAGAATTATTACGTGTTTGTCATACCCATAGCGGAGGAACTCGATATGAAGAAAGCTGCGAGATCCGTCGGGGAAAAATCCGTTGCGATGCTCCACGTCAAGGACATCAATGCCGTCACCGGCTACATCAGGGGCGGCTGCACCGCGATCGGCATGAAAAAACAGTATGTCACGCGCATCGACCAGAGCGCTCAGAAACTTGACAGGATCATCGTGAGCGGCGGAAAGCTCGGCATGCAGTTAGAGCTCACCCCGCAGGATCTGGCATCAGCCTCCGGCGCAAGTTTTGCGGATATCCTGTTCACCGCTTAAATAAACCTTTCGTACCACACATCCACAAATATTTATAGGAAGGACAACGTAACTATACAGGGCAGACTGTAGGGAGATCCACTTTTCATATTGCTTGATTTTGCTCCGATAGCACCGTTCATAAATCAGTTACATAGCCCGCTATGCGCCTGATGTTCGAGCGGCACTCTCGAAGAAAAATCCTGCATATTATTTAAAAGTTATTTGTGTACAGCTCCTTGGTTACAGGACAACAAAATGAGAACGATCAACATATCAGAAATCACACAAAATATCAAAGAAATGTGCATCGAAGCCAATCATTACCTCACACCCGACATGGACTGCGCGCTCAAAGATGCCATCGCCACAGAGAAAAGCCCGCTCGGAAAACAGATATTGGGACAACTCCAGGACAACCTGCAGATCGCAGGTGACGACATGATCCCGATCTGTCAGGACACAGGGATGGCGGTAATCTTCATGGAGATCGGACAGGATGTACACTTCGAGGGAGGAAACCTTGAGGATGCGATTAATGAGGGTGTCCGGCAGGGTTACGTGGACGGGTATCTGCGGAAATCTGTCGTAAAGGACCCGCTGATCCGCGAAAATACCAAGGACAACACGCCGGCAGTCATCCACTACGAAATGACAACCGGAGACAGTGTAACGATCACAGTCGCCCCCAAAGGATTCGGAAGCGAGAATATGAGCCGCGTCTTCATGCTCAAACCTGCTGACGGCATCGAGGGCGTAAAGAACGCGGTCCTCACTGCCGTGAAGGACGCAGGTCCCAACGCCTGCCCGCCTATGGTCGTCGGCGTCGGCGTCGGCGGAACCTTTGAAAAGTGTGCGCTCCTGGCAAAGAAAGCACTCACAAGACCGATCGATGAACATTCATGCATCCCGTATGTAAAGGACATGGAAGAGGAACTCTTAGAAAAGATCAATCACACCGGCATCGGTCCAGGCGGACTCGGCGGCACGACAACCGCGCTCGCCGTCAACATCAACACCTACCCGACACACATCGCCGGACTGCCTGTAGCCATAAACATATGCTGCCATGTCAACCGCCATGCAGTGCGCACCATCTGAGGAAAGACAGTGTACTGCTGTTCGTGTGAAAAATGATCTAAAATAAAGTACTGCGAAAATGAATACAGGAGAATACAAATATGGACAGACACATCAAAGCCCCCCTCACAGATGAGGATGTAAGATCTTTAAGATCAGGAGATTACGTATACATAACCGGAACTATCTACACCGCGCGTGATGCCGCGCACCTTCGCATGTATGAAGCACTTGACAGACAGGGAGCCCTTCCGGTCGAGATGGCGCACAATATCATCTATTACATGGGACCATCTCCAGCCAGGGAAGGCCGTCCGATCGGCTCAGCCGGTCCCACGACAGCCAGCCGTATGGACAAATACGCACCAAGGCTCTTAGACCTTGGATTGAAAGGAATGATCGGAAAGGGAAAGCGCAGCGACGCCGTAAAGGAAGCGATCGTGCGCAACAAAGCAGTATACTTTGCAGCCGTTGGCGGGGCAGGTGCCCTGCTGTCCAGATCGATCACAGCGTCGGAGGTTGTCGCCTATGAGGATCTGGGCACAGAAGCGGTCCGCAAACTTGAGGTAGTCGATTTTCCCGTCATCGTGGTCATAGATGCAGCGGGAAACGACCTGTATGAGACCGCAGTGAGTGAGTACAGGGAAGAGTAACATTCTTAATGTTTTATTCCGAGTCTGTTTTAGCAGTTATCGATAAATGGAGGAAATATTTATGTTTTCAGATAACACAAAGGAAAAAAGTTTGCGCGAGTCCATGTTTGTTAGGATGAATCTGTCCATGGAAAACGAGTCGATCGCACGGCAGTATCTGGATATGGATAAAGAGGAAGATCCCGCACTTCTAGAACAGGTGCAGCCTCAGGAGCTGCCCAGGTTTATGCTGAACGGTTCCCCGGAATACTTGAAATGGCTGCATAAGAATAAACGGTCAGAGGAGCTTTCGCGCTATGTGCGTTTTGCGGCTCAGGCAGGCGGCTCATCAGCTTTGTGGATTCTTGTGAACGATGACCGCGAGGCGAAGCTCTCGGATCTTGAGAACATGCTCGCATACCTCACCGGAGATCATGCAGAGGAACAGAAAATGGCGATCCGGGCGGAATTGTGTGTTAAGACACTGTGTCAAGACAGGAATACCAAAGATACGAATACACTGTGTCAAATAGGGAAGGAGGATCCACAAATCGTTCTGCGTGCCACAGCGTACTGTTCCGATAGGTACAAGGCGAAAACACAGAACAGTAAGCGGACGCAGATGCTTCTTACAGCAGTGTACCTATACTGCACAGAAGCAGGAACAGAGCCGGAATTGTCCCTGGCGCTGCTGAAAGATTTGCTCGCGGAGATCCCCACGATCACTGCCCCCGGAAAGGCATTTTCGCCGAGTGAGCTCCAAAGTCTGCAATACTATGTCAGAACGGCGAAAAAAGATACCCCGTTCCCTCAAAATGTCCTAAATATATGCAGTACACGTTTGGGCTGGATGGACGTAACATTTCTGGCGGGATGCGCATTTCTGGCGGTGCGGCATTCAGTGCATTTCGAGATCCTGTTCCGCCTGACGCTGGCAGAGGGATTTCAGTACAGGAACCGGATTGCAGCGCTGGATATCGCCAGGGCGATCGTCAGCGATGAGGATTTCCATGCCAATATGGAAGAGATCGAGGAGATGATTCCGATCTTAGACGAGGATTATATCATCTGGTGTCTGTATGGATATCCGTCTGGGACGGTGCAGGGTGACATCCCGCTTATGGAATACAAACATGCAGAGTGTGAAGCCGAAGTCCGGCGCATGGCAGTGAGAAATCCTGATGGTATCCGAGCAGCGATCTCGAAGGCAGATTCCGAGGAGTACAGGAGACTGACAGAGCTTGTACAGGACGCAAATCCCGCACTCTACGAGGAGATCCGTGCCTCTTATCAGGATGTATTTCGCAGCAAGTTTGCCCTGGAATTGGTAAAGTGGCATTTTAAGGAGAACACAGAGACAGCGATACAGTATCTATTAGGAAAATGTCCGTTAGACGACTTGATACCGCAGCTCAAACAGCTCGATCGCAGCAGCACAGCATATCTGTTTCCGGAAAACTACAAGCGGATGAACCATTTGAAAACATTGGAGGAGTTTTCGCTTTACCGCCGTGCGGTGATTCTGGAAACGTTAAAGGGAGTTCCTGACTTTTTTGAGATGTTTCCCGTGGCAGAGAAAAGCCTGGAACAGTCAGCAGACAGTTCGATCTTGTATGACAAAGAGCAGATTACAGGGATTTTTCGGATCTATACGGAAGAAAATGTCCCAGTCGGGCTGCAGCTAGAAGCACTGGGAAGTGTTTGCGACAATGTGTGTGAGAAAAAGGACAGGGCAATGTTTCTGGAAACATGTGTGGAAGTGGCATTAGAGAGGCAGCAAGAACAAAACCCGGCACAGTGGGATCAAGGCATAATGGAAGCACTTGGGCAGTGCGGGACCTCGGCGAGCTGTATTTGCCTCAGAGTATTGGCACAAAAAGAGTCTCTGGAGAAGTACAAACAACTTTTATTCAATGTTGCACAGACCGGTTCGGATCAGGTACAAAAGCAGCTTGTTGAACTGTTTAAGAAACACAGTGAGTGGGATGCGGATGTTTTGGCGCTGCTTGCATCAAAGAAGCAAAAGGCGCGGGCATTTGCCATTATGGTATTGGAGGAATGGGCACAGACCGCACACTTGGACGCGGTCAACGCGGCACTTGCAAACGAAAAGAACAAGAAATTGGCAGTACAACTTAAGGCATTGGCGCAGGAGTTGGAGCAGGCTGGGACAGAGAACGATCGACAGAGGCAGTTAACAAGGCCGGAGGAGCGGCTGGCCGCTGAGATCTACAAAGGCAGCAGAAAGCGAAAAGTGGAGTGGGTTGGGGAAATGACGCTTCCCAAAGTACATTTTCAGGACAAAGTGGCGACTGACATCAACGGATCTGATAGACAGGATGCAGTCCCGCCGCAATATATGCTTTCGATATCGGCGGCCTATGCAGATATGGAGGTCCTGGGCGTGAGCCAGGATGCGAAAAAGCTGGCGGAGCCGCTATCGCCACAGGAACTTGCCGCCTATATGCGCGCGCTGTATAACGGCTGGATGGCAGCAGGGGCAGAGGCAAAAAAGAGGTGGGTACTATATGCCGCAGCGATTCACGGCGATGCCGAAATGATAGTGGAATTACATAGGCAGATCAAGGAGTGGTCAGAGCATTCCAGGGGCGCGGTCGCGGCGGAGGCAGTGCGTGCGCTGGCTTTAAATGGGAGTCCGCAGGCGCTGCTCCTGGTGGATCAGATGGCGCGCAAGTTCAAATCGAACCAGATCAAAAATGCGGCTAAAAGGGCGATTTCCGAGGCGGCAGCTGCACTTGGGATCAGCAGCGCGGAGCTCGAGGACAGGATTGTACCCGATTTTGGATTCAATGCGCAGGCGGAGCGCGCATTTGATTATGGCACACGCACATTCACGGTCCGTCTAAATCCGTCGCTGGATATGGAAATCTATGATGAGAGCGACAAAAAGCTCAAGAGCATGCCAAAAACCGCAAAACAGGACGATCCAGTGAAAGCAGATCAGGCGCAGGCGGAATACAAACAGCTCAAAAAGCAATTGAAGCTCGTAGTTGCAAGCCAGAAGCTCCGCTTGGAACAGGCACTCAGCACAGCGCGGTTCTGGCAGGCTCGACAGTGGAGGGCGCTGTTCGTCCAAAATCCGGTCATGCGTCAGTTTGCTGTGGGACTCATCTGGGGAATCTACGAGGATGGACTGTTAAAGGATACATTTCGATACATGGAGGATGGCAGTTTCAATACGATAGAAGAGACCGAATACACACTGCCTGAGTCATGCATCATCGGACTGGTGCATCCGCTCGAACTGTCAGAGGATGCTCTTGCCGCATGGACAGAACAATTGTCGGACTATGAGATCACACAGCCCATCGAACAGCTGAAACGCCCGGTTTATCGGATTGCTGAGGAGGAGAAGGGAGAGCAGAAGCTCATGCGTTTCTATGGCAGGGAGCTGAACGGTTTGACCTTATCTAACAGACTTTTAACGCAGGGATGGGTACGTGGAGAGATCATGGACGCAGGATTTTTCGACAGCTATTGCCGGATGGATAGTGAGTTTGGAGCAAAATTGATGTTTTCAGGCTGTTCAGTCGGATATGAAAATGAAGATGTGACGATCGATGACTTGTATTTTTATCGGATCCTGGGCGGCACGCCCCGCATGGCAGAGCCGTGCAGACCAGAGGAAGTCAGTGCGCGGTATCTTAGCGAGACTCTCCTGCAGATTGCAAGGAGTGTTGGCGAAGCGTCCGCATGAACCCAATTGCCCGCCATCTGTATAACGACGCATTGGTGCGAAACAGGTGGTTCGCGACGCTCATTTCTGACTGGATGGAGTACTTTGAAATAACGTTAAGGAACTGTAGGAAAATAACCGATGCAACTTGCGCAGGATATTTCTTCGAGGT
>CAJUQU010000015.1 GCA_910588595.1 uncultured Lachnospiraceae bacterium
GTTCTCAACCGCACAGCACTCGTCCATCAGCGTCTCCTGCTGTTTTGCCGTCGTGCCCGAAAACAGTCTCGCGGCTATGTCCGTCATGGGCAGTCCCAGACAGCCTTCAAGCTCCTCGAAAGTGATCGGCTCCTTCCTGTACTCCGGGTGGTTTGCCACCACCTGGTTCCATGTCTTGTGGATCCCGTCGAGCGCGTTCCACATGGTTCCGTCCAGATCAAATATGATCGCTTCTATATTATTTTCCATAACACTCCTCATTTTATATGCATGTATCAACTTTTTTACAGTCCACATACTGCAAAGCGGAGAACTCTGCCGCGCAGTGTTGTACAATGATTTTGCCATCCCGCTACCGCATCGATGATCACATGATCTCCGCGCCCGCCGGCATCGCTCTCTCCGGCGTCATCAGCGCGAGATTTCCGTCCGCGTCCTCCGCGCAGAGGATCATGCCCTCGGACAATACGCCCGCAAGCTTTGCCGGTTTCAGGTTCACGAGCACCATCACCTTCCTGCCGACCATCTCCTCAGGACTGTAGAACGCCTTGATCCCCGACACGATCTGTTTCACCTGAGAACCGATCCTCACCTGGCTGCACAGCAGTTTCTTTGACTTTGGCACTGCCTCGCAGGAGATGATCTCTCCCACCTGGAACTGCATCCTGGTGAAATCCTCGTACGTGATCTCCGCCTTGGGTTCGATGTCGATCACATTTGTGACACTCGTGTCATTTTCTGTCTCCTGCGCCGCATCAGCCGTTCCTGCCATCTGCCGGCTGACAAGCTCCTCCACCTTCGCGTCGATCTCCTTCGGGTCAAGGCGCGCAAAGAGGATCTCCGGCGTGTCCGTGACCTTTGTTCCCGACGCGTAGACGCCGAATGTCCTGGTCGACTCAAAACCGCGTATCTCACTGTTCAGCTGTCCCATGATCCGCTGCGCGGTCTCCGGCATGAACGGCTCAAGCAGTCCTGCGCCGATCGAGATGCCCTCCACAAGGTTGTACAGGACGGTCGCAAGCCTGTCCTTTTTCGCCTCGTCCTTTGCGAGCACCCACGGCTCTGTCTCGTCGATGTATTTGTTGCAGCGCTTAAACAGGTTAAAGATCTCCGTGAGCGCGTCGGCAACGCGCAGCTCCGCCATCTTCGCCTCAACCTTGTCGTACGTCCCTGTCGCGACAGCCTTCAGATCCTCATCGACTGCCTCCGCAGCGCCCTTGTCTTCCACCACGCCGCCAAAATATTTGTTGCTCATGGAGATCGTCCTGTTGACAAGATTTCCGAGTGTGTTTGCAAGATCCGAGTTCAGTCTCTCCACCATCAGGTCCCATGTGATCGAACCGTCATTCTCGTACGGCATCTCGTGCAGCACGAAATAGCGCACCGCGTCCACGCCAAACAGCGAAACCAGGTCATCTGCGTACATGATATTTCCCTTTGACTTGCTCATCTTGTCATTGTTCTGCAGAAGCCACGGGTGTCCGAACACCTGGTGCGGGAGCTCCTCGCCGAGCGCCATCAGGAAGATAGGCCAATATATTGTATGGAAGCGGATGATATCTTTTCCGATCAGATGCAGATCCGCCGGCCACAGTTTTTTGTACTGCTCCGTGTTGTTCCCGTCCGCGTCATAGCCGATGCCCGTGATATAGTTGGAGAGCGCGTCGAGCCACACATAGACGACATGTCTGTCATCAAAATCAACGGGGATCCCCCACTTGAACGAAGTGCGCGACACGCACAGATCCTGCAGTCCCGGAAGCAGGAAATTGTTCATCATCTCGTTCTTGCGCGATACGGGCTGGATAAACTCGGGATGCCTGTTGATGTGGTCGATCAGCCTGTCCGCGTACTTGCTCATCTTGAAGAAGTACGCCTCCTCCTTCGCCGGCTTTACCTCGCGCCCGCAGTCCGGGCACTTGCCGTCCTTTAGCTGCGACTCTGTCCAGAAGGATTCGCAGGGTGTACAGTACATCCCCTCATACGCGCCCTTGTAGATGTCCCCCTGGTCATACAGGCGCTTGAAGATCTTCTGCACCTGCCTCTCGTGATCGCTGTCCGTCGTGCGGATAAATTTGTCGTACGCGATGTTGAGCATGTCGCAGAGCCCGCGGATCGTTCCAGCCACATCGTCCACAAACGCCTTTGGCGTCACGCCCGCTTCCGCCGCCTTGAGCTCGATCTTCTGTCCGTGCTCGTCCGTTCCGGTCTGGAAAAAGACATCGTAGCCGTCCTTTCTCTTGTAGCGCGCTATGCTGTCCGCCAGCACGATCTCGTAATTGTTTCCGATATGCGGCTTGCCGGAAGTGTACGCTATTGCCGTTGTGATATAGTATTTACCTTTATTCTGCATTATCGCCATCACCTTTCCCTGTCTATACTTATAAAATAACCCGATTATCTATAATTTACCATACTCAGAGGGCTTTGTAAATGAAAAAGAGGGCGATAATCACTATCGTTGTAACAGTTCAGCCTTCGGCTTCCTGTTACAAGCATCAAGCCATGCAAAAACCGCTTCGCGGTTGGCTTGATGCATCTAGACCACTATGCTTTCTCACGGACTTCGCAGCGTAGTGCGAAGTTCTGAGCTGAGCTGTTACCTATCGTTTATACAACGTTGCGATGACTAGTCCTGCACCGAGGATCAGTACAGATACTGTGAGCGCGATCCAGCTGGTGCTGTCAGAAACAAAATTGCCCGCATCACTCTTGCCGGGATGAAGAGTGCCTTCTGGCAGCATAACATTCATCGCCTCAGCTGCCGCTTCGCCTTTCCCAAACATGCGTTCCGAAGATTCGGGTCGATCTGCCTCGCCTGTGCCGCTTCCTTCTGATCTCTCCTGCCGGGACGGCACAGCTCCCGGCATCTGGCGCTTTTCATTCCCTTCTCTGCCCATTCCGTCCATAGTCCCCATGTCCGACAGGCTGATCGACGAAGCGTCCGCATAACCCATGTTTTCGGTCGTCTCCCCACTCTCTATCTGCATCGAAATACTCTCGCTGCGCAGGTCGCAGAACTTCCGCAGGGTTTCAACGCCTTTCTCAAACGCCTCATCGGTGTAGAATGCCGTCGGATCTTTTTCGACGTAAGATGCAATCAGATCATAGACATCGTCGATGATCTTTGGAATATCCACTGTGTTCAAAAATTCTGTAAATAATTGGTGATACCGCTCGACGTATTCCTCACTCTCGAAAATCCAGCTGATCATCGGTCGGTCGGATGCGCCGCCGGACACCGGATTGTCGATCGGAGTGTTGACGGCGCTGTCTGCATCCGCTGCATGAAAGGTTCCAAAAGCAAGGTTGTAGTCCCACGGGATCATCGCCATCTGACCGTCTTCCTCGTACAGATAATAATTGTGAACCATCATGCCGGTATAGCTGTCGTCGTTGCAGACGTAGTTGTGGACCACAAAATAGCGCATCACCTGCTCCATATCGACAACCGATTCAATCTGTTCTCCGTCGGAGAGCTTTTTCAGCGACCTGATAAGACGCTCCTGATCCGCTTTGGTGATCTCTGTTTTGGCATTGTTCCAGATGTTCGAGTAGCTGTCCGGTTCGTCATCGATATACTGCAGTTTTACATCCGAAGAACCCATGCCAGATCCTCCAAAGCTGAATCTGCCGTTTCCGCCGCCTGCAAATTTGTCGGACGGGTCAAAATCCTCCGGCATATCGGATGCGTCAATGCCCTCCGGCAGCTGCGGCGCACCTGTGTCCTCGCGCCTTTCAAAATCGCCCATATCAAAATCCCTGCCGTTGCCGCGACCGCCGCCGAAGCTCATGCTGTCCGGCTTATACAGTTCGCCGTGGTCGGAGCCATAGTTTCGTTCAAGAAAACTTTCCTCCACACCTTCCACCGCAAGGTACAGACCCCAATCCTCACCGTTGACGGTGATATAGACATAGCTGCACAGCGGCGAATCCACACCAAACCTGTTCATCATGGTATAGGTCAGATAGTCTTTCATCATAGTGGAATCCTGGATCAGATTGTTCAGACTCAGCTTATCAAGGCCATGGTATGTAATGGAACTATCATAGTGGTCGAACTCGATTTTGAAGCTGTACCGCTCGCTGCCCAAAGAGGCGACCGTGGACAGAGAAGTGTTTCCCTTGGCCCGGATCCCCACATTTTTGTAAACTTCCCCGTCGATCACTACGGCGGCATCGGCGTACTCCTCGCTGGTGGCATTGGCGATGAATCCATCCCAGTCATCCATGACAATATCCACGGTATGAACCTTTGTGTTGTCAAACAGCCGGGTCTCATACCCCATCGTATGTGCCATCGCCTGCAGTCCCAAATCCCCGCCATTCATGAACAGGATTGTAATGCCCAGGATCAGGACTGTGGCTGTCCATGCGATCTTGTCAAAATGTTTGCTCCCAGACATACCCATCACCCCATGTAATCGCCATTGTAGGAGACGATAACCGTGTTGTTCACACCTGGCATCTCGGAGAGAATGTTGATAAAATCGGTGTCATCTTCCTTCAGGCGGACTTCTATATTCATTTCAATAGCGCCCTTCACGGCAGACTTGCTCTTGATCGCGGCGCGGGTCACATTTTTTGCGAGGAATTCCCTGGCTTTTACTTCCGCATCATGGTCTGCGCAGTTCAGCACGACCATATAGGGATGGGTGTGTGACTTTTGATTCACAAACACCAGCAGAATCAGACCGATGCAGACGCTGCCGACGATCGCCAGCGGGATCAGACCCGCTGCGAGGATAATGCCTGCGCCGATCGCCCAGAACAGAAAAGCAATATCCAGCGGGTCTTTGATGGCAGTGCGGAAACGCACAATGGACAGCGCGCCGACCATACCGAGGGACAAGACCACATTGGAGGTCACAGCGAGGATCACGATGGATGTGATCATCGTCAGGGCGATCAGCGTTGTGCCAAAACCGGCAGCGTACATCACGCCTCGATACGTTTTTTTGTAAATGAGAAAGATAAACAGACCGATGCCGAAGGACAGCACGATGGTCAGCAGCATATCAAGTACACTGATAGAGGACACATTTTCCAGAAAACTGGACTTAAAAATTTCGTTGAACGTCATTGTTGGTTTACTCCTTTGCTTTTTATATTGGTTGCTCAATCATACATCCGGCTGGCGGCATATTTGGAAAAAGCCGTGCTATGTCTGCCGTCAAGCTGCACCGCATCCCGAATGACATCCGGCAGATAGCTGTCCCACTTCACTTCGAGGATGCAGGGGGAATCCTGGATCGGGACGGTCACGCAGTTCGGATCCAGAAAATCCGTGCAGTTCATACCGGTGCGGATCTCATGATCCAGCGTGACCCGCACATTGCCGGGTGCAAACACAAACGGTTCCCGTATGTAGTCCACGATCACTTTGGCTTTCAGTCGCTCATTGCAGACGCGGGTATAAAAGCCGCGGATCACTTCATCGGTGCTATGGGACATCCACCCGGCATCGCCGTCCGCGATCGCCTGTGCCTGTTTTGGCGTCAGGAACGCTGTGTTTTTGCAGCCAAGTCCCACATGCTTAAACTTCCGCTCCAGACGGATGCCGGACGGATCGTTGTTGTACAGACGAATGCGGTACTTTTCACGGGTGATCACGCCATCCAGTTTCTCGCGCAGCGCCTTGTCGTCCGGTGTGTCAAAGTACAGACTGCGTATTTCGTATTGTCCGTTCACGGCATGGCAGTCCGATTTCATTACTGCCCGCAGTCTCTGCCGCAGGATCAGCAGGTCTCCTTTGCTGATCTCATGTTTTACTTCATGCCGGAATTGCAATCGGCATCATCTCCTTTCTCTGTCCTCATCAATCATAAAAAACGAACCTAAGAATTACATAAGAAAAAACCTTCCCGCTCATAAAAGATTACGGAAAGGTTTGTGAACATTTCATATACTTTTATAATGTGGCAGTGAAACGGATCCTGTCAGCCGAAGGGTATTCTGCTGTCAGCTTTCCGCCAAAATTCTCGCAGACCGCACGGGCGGCGGAAAGCCCGATCCCATAGCCAAAGGAATCTCTCTCCTGTGTTCGTGCAGAATCTCCCCGGTAAAATCGTTCAAATAACCGTTCCGGGTCTGCCTCACGAGGTGTGGAACAAGTGTTTTCTTCGACAATCCGGATGTGCCTGCCGCACTTTTTCAGCGACAGATGGATCGTTCCGTTCTCAGGAGTGTACCTGACTGCGTTATCTAAGAGAAGCGTCAGCAGCTGGCGCAGACTTTCTTTATTGGTCTGTATGACAACATCTGGTTCGATCTGTGCGCGGAGAGAAAGACTGCGGGTCAGAGCAGCCTCCTGATAGGCAGGCAGCAGTTCGTTTGCCGCCTCGCTGACGTTCACCGCTTCCGTCGGCAGCGGAATCTCCTCATCCAGTTTTGCGAGCGTCAGCAGATCCGACATCAGTACATTCAGCCGCCTGGTCTGTGTGCGGATATGCACGTTGTACTTATTCTCGCCGTGGATCAGCGACATCGTGTCGTTATTGGATTGTATGATCGCAAGGGGAGTTTTCATCTCATGCCCCGCATTGGTGATGAACTGTTTTTGCTTCTCTATTCCCGCAAGAACGGGACGGATCACTCTGCCTGACAGTAATATGACGATCCCCAAAAGGAGCAGCCAGCAGACCACCGCTATCACACCGGAAACCCAGATAACCATATAAAAATTTGCCCTTTGCTCCGATATATCCATAAAGAATGTGAGCCTGTCCGGTCCAATCTGCTTTACAGCAAATTTGTATCGATCTACGTGTCCGGATTTTTTACCGGACTCCCAGACTGCCACGGCGTACGCTTTGGCAGTTTCATTGTCGATGGAAGAGATCTGGTCGGTATTTACGTCTATGATATTGCCATCGGCATCGCTTTTGACGATAAAAAACCTTGATGAGCGCATTCTGTCCATGTTCAGCGGGGGCACAAAGGGCGGCGGGCGGTCAAAGTCCATTTTGTGAAAGGCGCCGTCAGATCTTACGATCATTTCCAGTACCGAATCAGACTGGCGTTCCAACATCACCCAGTTCAGCCCGTCCATCGCAAGTACAATAAATACCAAAAGCCCTGTCACTGCCATCATCGTAAAAATGATAAACCGCCGCTTTAATAGCTTCGTCATGGCTTACTCTCCAATTTATAACCGACATTCCTCTTTGAGACGATCTCCACTTTGGAGTTCATGGCAGACAGCCGTTTCCGCAAGTAGGAGATATACAGCCATACGCTGTTTATATCCGTTTCCGCATCATATCCCCAAGCCTTTACAAGCAGCTGGTCCGATGACAGATACATCGTGTGGTTGAGCATGAGCTGCTCCATCAGACGATATTCCTGCTTTGGCAGTTGAAAAGACATCTCTCCCACGCTGATCGCTCCAGACTGCATATTCAGCGTCAGATCCCCAAAATGTATCAGATCCGGATGATACTCTTCTCTCCGCCTGAGCATCGCGCGGACTCTGGCGATCAGCTCCCCCATGTCAAAGGGTTTGGCAAGATAATCGTCCGCTCCGGCATCCAAACCCTGGATCCGATCCTCAACCTGTGTTTTGGCTGTCAGCAACAGAACTGGAATTCTACATCCGTCTCTGCGAAGGGCAGAAAGCACTTCCAGGCCATCCCGCACCGGCATCATAATGTCAAGGATAATACCGTCATAATCGCCGGACATGGCGTAATCGTAAGCGTCTGCACCGTCATACACGGCATCCACGATATACTTATGATACGTAAGATAATCAACCACGGCTTCGGAAAGCGCCGGTTCATCTTCGGCATACAATAATTTCATCAAGCTTACCTTTCATTTTTCGTTCTTGTGATATGAATAGCACGACTTACATTTTTATCATACTCCCTTTTCGGGAAAGGGTTCCCGGTGCATAAATTTTTCTTTTTAAAATATATTTCTATGCAAAATCTGCAACAACTTAACAGTTCTATAAACCGGAATTTATCTATTCATCAATTCAAGAGTTTTTTCAAATGAAATACATTCTGCGTATCTTCCATTCCACATGAACTCATTATAATATCTATAAGATTTTTCTGCTGTCATATACGCATTATCAAGCGTACTGTTTGTATTTGCTGGAACAATCATTTTAAGTCCATGCTCAAAACCACATTTCACTGTTGCATCTATACAATAATCTGTTTGCAGCCCTACAATAATAATTGTATCTTCATCTTTTTCATGCAGGTAGTCCAACAACCCCGTATCTTTGAAAGCACTGTTTACATTTTTATCAAAAATACGCTCATTTGGCATTGGCTGAAATTCTTCGTATATTTCATAGCCTAATGCGCCTTTCGTTAATTTCTGTCCAGCACCATCATCATGTCTAACATAAATAACTTCTATACCATTATTGCGCGCCTCTTTGATTAGTGTTTTAATACGATATACAAAAATCTCAAATTCGTATAAATCATTAGTCATAATTAAATTTTGAGTATCAACAATTAACAATATCATTCTATTATCTCCCAAATTCCGATTTATATATTTGATTGTAAAATCTTTATCTATCATATACCATATATATTTATATGTCATTTCCCACTGGGTACACAATTCTGAAAAGGGAGTTATCATATCATTTTTTATCATATCATTCATACCTTAGATAAACCTAAGATCCATTTATCAAACATGCTCTAGATTGGCTTTTATTGTCTGATAGATCAATTGATTGGCTTGATTGAATTCCACGCGGTTCCATCCTCCGTCAGTGAGCAGGGAAATTCTCACAAGCCTCGAATTCTGTATAAAGTCATCCCAGTTCTCTTCGTTGAGCCCGCTCTGGTAAAGCGCCCACTGTTCCCTGTAATATTCCTGCTCATCCGCCGGGATCAGATCCCCTGCGCTTCCAAGCCCCCAGTTTGTCACGCTTCCGGGTTCGTTTGTCTCATAAACCGACAAACTTTCCAAAGCTGAATAGGCATAATAAAAGTCCATGTCAGGATCCGGCTCCCCGTATACTTTCCGCATCTCCTCCGACACATGATCCATATCCGCATCCTGCGGATAAATGACAAACACCTGCGCTAATTCTTTTGTCCCGTCATCCCCGAAATCGTAATACTGAAAATTGATGGATTCCGTCTTTTCCCCAAACAGCTCATATCCCTCTATAAATATGATATCATCTCTTTCGAAGTCCGCCAGATCCTCCTCTGAGAGTTCCCACGCCTCCATGACTTCATCCATACTCATATCCCATGTCGTTTTCGGAAATTCCAGCTTTTCATTTACCTTATTCGGGGTACAGGAACACAGCACGAGTGCCATCAAAAATGTTATGATACCGTATTTTTTCATCTTAATCCCCCATGCCGCCTTTGGCGGCAGTCTTTTGCGTTTTTTGTCAGCGGACGCTCTCGATCACACACGAGTGCTCTTTCGTCTTTTTGTCGTAGTCGATCCCCACCAGCAGGATTTCGCCTGAATACTCCCTGAGCGATTCGGGGTACTGCTTTTTCCTGATCTGTGCGACCGCCGCCTCCGCGCTCTTGTCCCATTTCAGCTCCACCACGATCACGGGACGCCCCGGGTGGTTTGACCGGGGCAGGTATGCGATGTCGGCAAAACCTTTCCCCGCGGGAAATTCGCGGATCGGCTTGTGATAGTACCGGAAGGCGGAGATCAGCGCAGTGAGCACTTCACTCTTATTTTTAAAAAACTGCAGGTCATTTTTGCCGTTTGACACATTGACGGCTACCCGGTTCCCGGAGAGCATCCTGATGATATCCTCGCGGAGTCCGTCAAAATTTCTGCTGATCAGGTCGTCGATATCCCCGTAAGTGCCCGTGACCGACCAGTACTGCTGAAACCGCTTCGTCGAGACCACGCGCACGACGGACAGCGGATTGTACATCGCGATCCAAATGCCGCGAATCCGCTCCCTTGCTGAAATACGCAACGAGCATATCCGCAGTCACAGATTTTCCAAACCGCCGCGCCCTGCTGTTACAGACGAATTTTTCGGTGATATCCTTTTTCAGCAGCTTGTTGATCAGCTGTGATTTGTCCACAAAGTACTGCGTCCGGGAAAATTCTGCAAAATTTTGATTTCCGATATTTAGATAAAGTCCCATACCGTCCTCCCATTTTCCGATGTCCGCCCTGGTACTCCATCTCCTTGATCACGGTCTAAGTCCCATACCGCCCTCGAGCGTGAGTGTCTCACCCGTCATGTACTTAAAGTCGGGCGATGCGAGCTGTACACACACGCGGCCGATCTCCTGCTCTGCGTCTCCGTAATGCCCTGCGGGCGGCATCTTGACATTCTCCTTGAACGCGTCAGGATACGCCTTCTCGAACTGCTCGAGCTGTGCCGTCCATGCCAGCGGGCAAACGATATTGACATTGATGCCGTCCTTTGCCCACTCGGTCGCCGCCACGCGCGTCAGTCCGCGGATCCCTTCCTTGGCAGCGGCGTAAGCACACTGTCCGAAATTGCCAAACAGTCCCGCGCCGGAGGCAAAATTGATGACAGAACCCTTTGACGCTGCCAGATGCGGGTAGCATGCCTTCATATAGTAAAAAGCGGCGTACAGTCCCGAGTACAGCGCGAGGTTGAACTGGTCTGTCGTGTGCTCTGCCAGCGGCACGCCCGAAGCGGACGCCTGCGCATTGTTGATCAGCACATCGATGCTGCCAAACGTGTCGATCGTCTGCTTCACGACGTTGCCCACCACTTCCTCATTGTCCGCACCGGCGTTGACATCCGCCTGGACGATCAGGACCCTGATGCCATAGAGCCGCTCCAGTTCCTCCTTCGCGTCCTCGAGTTTCTTCACATTTCTTCCGGTGATCACCAGATTGGCGCCCTCTTTTGCGTATGCGGTCGCGATGCCATAGCCGATCGATCCGCATCTGCCGTCACTCAGGACTGCCCTGCCTGCACCTGTGATGATCGCTGTCTTTCCTGTTAAAAATCCCATTTCCCAAATACCTCCTTTTTGAATCAGGCGCCGCCCCGCTTTCGCGGCGGGAATGGCGCTGTTTGCCAGCTGATATTTTTATTATATCCTAATATTGGGAAAATAGATAGTGCGAATCGAGAGATTTCCCCATGTCTGACACTTCGCTGTACGCCCTTATCCCAAACTCAAATACGCGGATCCGGTGCGGCTCCTTCGCCGATATCCGAACAGCAGAATCCACCTCCTCTGTTTCCCTGTGTAAAAGTGCCGTATCGCCAATCCGCTGGTGCCATGCAGCCGCCCCCGACAAAAACGTTAAACCGTATCTTTCATATAAACCGCTTAAATCTGCCATAAAAATTGACAGCAAGTCCTCCCATCATTATAATACAATCATAAGACGACTTGAAAACATACCTTTAGGAGAAAACGCATGAAAAAAAAATTCTATAGTATCGCATGCCTGTGTGGTCTTATCATTGTGCTGTTTTGTCTTTTTGCAAAACAGGATAACACTCCCGGGACTGCAATATTTCAGGCAACCGTGATAAAAGCAGACACCAATTCGATTCTGGTAAAACCTGTGAAGGGGTATTCGGAATTTAATTCGTCAGATCAGTTTCACATACCAAATGGGGAACAGCTTGTATTACAGGCTGGCGATCTTTTGGAGATCACTTACGATGGAGAAATAGCAGAGTCTTATCCTGCACAATTAGGAAAAGTATATAAAATTGTATTAGTGGAATAGGAACAGACTGAAACAAGTGCGATACGGGATATCTTAGAATCAGAATGCCAAAATTAATAATCCAGCGTTAACTTGATTACTTAAATGCACAGATCCTGTGACTATGATGGTCTTTTCACTGCCGTGCCGGAACTGCTCGGCGGACTGTCCGTCTCAGTGGATACCAGCGGCTTTAACAACGACATTGCCGCGATCCGAAACCGGGACGATGTCCTGACGCTGCTGATCCACCTCGGCTATCTGACCTATGATGATGCAGAAGAAACGGTGCGCATTCCCAATGAAGAGATCCGAATGGAATTTGCCAAAACAGTACGAGAAGTCAAAAGCACAGACGCCTTCTGGAAAGCAGGCAATTGATCCAGGACACTGTTCATATAAATGCTGACGCAGTGGCTGCACAGACCCATTGAACCGACAAACAAAGAGTTCGAAATAGTAAACACACCAGCTGTCGCGAAGGAACTATCATGTTCAATCAAAATCATATTCTCGAATGTCGCCAAATGACTTATCCAGTAAATGTTGCTCAAAAATTACTTTAGCATAATCAACCAATGACTGTTGCATGAATAAATCAGACATCCCTTCATAAGTTTTACTGACAAATACCAACGACTCAATTTCTCCGTCAGTGACAGTTTCCTCGAATCGTTGCAGCAAAGTCTCCTTCGTTAATCCTATGTTTGCTGTATAACAAATACCCACCGTGGACTGGTTGTCCCGTATATAGATATACTTTTTGTCATCAATCGATACGATATCTTCACTGGTAAGACCGATTTCTTCCTTGCACTCCCTCAAGAATGTATGTACTGGATCCCCATCGAAAATATCTTCCTCAGATAGTCCTCCTCCAATACATTGGATCACATCCGGAAAAGAGGTATGTTTAGACATTTTTCCAAAAACATAATAACCATCCCTGGTAACAATATTGCCGCCAACTGCTACAGCCCTGCATTTTGTTATCTTCTCATTCTTATGATTCATTACATATGTCATATGAGAATAACGTGTTTTCTCAAGTTCTATTTTTATTCCATGTGATAATTTCTCCACAGATTTGACACTTAAAACTACTCCATCAAATAAATTGGGATTTTTATTTACTGCTTCTTTCCAATATGTGCTGATCGTGTTGATTTCCGCTTCACTTAGAGAAATCTCTGTTTCGCTGAGGCAAAAAGAGACTTTATCGTTGCACACAAATACTTTCGTATTATTTCCGCAAACATACTGCGAGCTCACTGTTCTATATACCTCCATCTTTATATACATTTTGTATACATTATTTCAATCTTATTTCTATCAATCTTTGTCCTTCCGTTTTGTCTTACAGCATCTACATATTGATCATAACTATATCTCAACTGTTCAATAAAGCAGCCGGCACTTACAAGACATCAACTTCTATCTCAATATCCTCTTTTCCTGCATATTCGTCCGGATATGTCTCCATCTGGCAGCCAAAAGCGACTTCATCGTCACAAACGCCAGTCCTGAGCATAGAAATCATCAGCACAAGCTCTCGATCACGCACGCGTGCTCCTTCGTCTTTTTATCATAATCAATTCCCACCAGCAGCAGCCCGCCTGCATAATCTTTCAAAGACTCGGGATATTGCTTCTTCCGGATCTGTGCGATCGCCGCCTCCGCGCTTTTGTCCCACTTTAGCTCCACCACGACCACAGGGCGGTTGGGATGGTTTGTGCGGGGCAGATAAACGATGTCGGCAAAGCCTTTCCCCGCAGGAAATTCGCGGATCGGTCTGTGATAATACGAAAACGCCGCGATCAATACGATCATGACTGTACAGGAGAGCGAATTTTCATCATTATACTCGATACTGGGTATAAAGTCATTGTGCACACTCTGGATCAGCCTGGCAGTCTGTTCCCCGTCCCCTGTCATGACCGCCTCCAGAATCCTTTCTGAAAGCTTCATAAACTGCGCAATTCCATCGTTTTTACTCTTTTTGACTGATTTGTAAAATACGGCATGAATCTCTTTGTTTGGTATATATGCCTCCTGCGTGTCCTCATCATAGGCGCAGTAACCCAGATGGATCAGCGCCGTGATCACCTGTTCCTTGTCCTCAAAGATCTGCAGGTCATTGATGCCGTTATCCACCTCCACCGGTATTCTATTTCCCGAGAGCATCCTGATGATATCCTCACGAAGTCCGTCAAAATTTTTGCAGATCAGGTCATCGATATCCCCGTAGGTGCCCGTGACCGTCCAGTACTGCTGAAACCGCTTTGTCGAGACCGCACGCACGACAGACAGCGGATTGTACATCGCGATCCCGTCTAAATTGTAGCCATTGTACCACTCTTTCATCTGTTCGAAGTCTACGCCGGCTCTCTCGCAGAGCGAGAAGACTTCCTTCTCCGTAAATCCGATATCCTGTGCCAGATCCATCGGGTTTACCATCGTGTACTCCATGAAATTGTTGACAGCAGACTGCCCTTTCGTGCGCACGATCGGCATGATACCCGTCAGGTATGCCAATCGGATATATGATTTCGCGGCATTATTCTTGAACAATCCCCTCAGCATCTCGATATACGCCAGTCTGTCAAAATTCCCCTCATCCAGTTCCCGTATGGGATAGTCCCACTCGTCAAAAATGATGACAAAGCGGCTCCCTGTCTCATGATAAATCTCAGACACCGCATTCATCAGCGCCGTCTCCTCTAACGCAACATCAGCATACTCTTCCTGAAGTTCTTTCACAATCTTTCTGTTGATATAATCGACCGGTTCCTCGCGCTCAAATTGTGCCGCTTTGAACTGTGCCTGAATATCCACAAAAATCGTGTCATATGCATTCATGCTCTCGAGAAACAACGCATCTTTCTCGCACTTCAACGGTTCAAACAGGCTCCTCGAATCCGTCCCCTTACTGAAATACGCGACGAGCATATCCGCGGTCACGGATTTTCCGAACCGGCGCGCCCTGCTGTTACAGACAAATTTTTCTGTGATATCCTTTTTCAGCAGTTTGTTGATCAGCTGTGATTTGTCTACAAAATATTGCGTCCGGACAAGTTCCGCATAATTTTGATTTCCTATATTTAAAAAGCGTCCCATACAAGCCTCTCTTTCTGCGATGTATCATATCATGTCAGTACTGCGTATTTCCCATTCCATTACACCTTCCTGCCAAAATACCGCCCTGTGCACTTCCTATATGTGCGATACGCCTCGCCGAACACGGTCTCCAGATACTTCTCCTCCTGCAGGATCTGCAGATGCAGCATCGCGATCACCCATATCGTGAAGATCAATAAGATTCCGTTAAAATACATCAGCAGGATCCCCACGTACATCAGGTCAAATCCGAGAAAAGCCGGATTCCTGCTGTATCGGTAGATGCCGTGCGAAACAAACTCCGTCCTGTCCGTCTCCGGTATCCCCGCGCGCCAGCTGTCACGCATCGTCAGCACTGCAGCCAGAAAAACAGCATCTCCTGTGAAACCTGCCAGAACCCCTGCGATCCTCACCCAAGACGGCATATGGCTCCACCCGAGCAGGATCGAAGCCAGCTCCACTGGGACGATGAGGAGTGTCGCAGCCGACATGATGATCTCGATCCGGCGCACTGACCGCTCCTTTCCGCGCCCGCCGACCTGTGTTGTTCGGATCCCATGCCGTTTCTGCGCAAGCATTTTTGCAAAATAAATCCCGTAAAAGATCATCATGACCAAAAGTGCGGGGATAACAAACAGACTGTCCCATCTGCCAGCCAAAAAGATGGCTGTCGGCCCGTCTGCCCCGCCGATCACCGAAATTCCCCTGTCAAAATCCATCCTCGTATTTCCCTCCCTGCCCGCCGCGCCGGACACCCGTCAGCAGCATTTCCCCTGAATATGTCATTCAGATCATATCCATTGTATCACGACACAGGGCGCTCACCAAGACCCAATCAGCAAAAACCTGAATGTACGAGAGCGCAAATGCGGAACAATATCCTAAAACTGGAAAAAAAGATAATCTAACGTTTCCGGTCTCCGATACTCCCCCGTACTATAATCGTGTACAAGGATCTGATGCGGTTCTTCCAGCGATATCCAGATATCATAAGCTGCCTCTTCCAGTTCCCCCTGCATAAGGATCGTATGACCAAGCTTCCAGTATCCTGCATCGTCGCCTGACAAAAAGGTCACGCCGTACGAAATCCCTTCCATCCCGTCGACAATATGCAGCCCCTGGATCGGACTTAACAGCACTTTCTCCCGATCCCAGCCGGGATTGACGCGCTCATAGATCTCATCCTCCAGTTCACTCATCAGCCCGATATGGTCGTTCTGCCAGTCGTATATCCTGAAATTGTCGTAATCCGAACCGACAATGTAGAGCACTTTTCCTTTCATATCCGGTATCGTAACAGAAAACTCTTGCTCCTCCTCCCCAAAGGGCAGTGTTTCCGCCGCATAGACAAACAAGTCGACGCGGGCGCCAGTGCTCGGATTCTCCTTCCACTCCACACGGCTGATCCGGCAGCCGGCATACGTCATATAACCGTTTACCGTGAGGCTGTCCGTCGCCTCATCGTACTCGACACTGGGAATCCGCACTGCCCCCTGCTCCAGCAGGCTTCCCACGACATAAACCTTGAGAAAGACGCCGATGACAAGCGCTGCCAGCAGCAATCCGCCAAGCGCGGCAGCAGCCCTGAGATACCGGGTACGGCTGCGTATCTTTTTAAATCCATCAAGGGCAGCCCGCTCCTCGGGTGTGGATCGCTCTGCCATATCCTCCTTCATTTCCGTAAAAATACGCCTGCACTCCCCACAGTCCTCCAGATGCTCCCTCACGGCACTGCTGCCCGTCTCACTGATCACGCCGTCGATATATCCCGGCATCAGATCCCTGACAATATCACAGTTCATACTTTTCCAGCTCCTTTCTGATCTTCTGTTTCGCGCGGTAAAACACCGTCCTGCTCCAGCTCTCGCTCTTTCCCAGGATCTCCCCGATCTGGCGGAATGAGAGCTCCCCGGTCATGCGATACAGAACAACCTCCCTCTCCAGCTCCGGCAGAAGATGGATCGCGCGGTACAACTCCTGCATGCGCTCCCCGCGGATCACACTTGCCTCCCCGTCCGCGCCGGAGGCGTCGGGAAGTTCCTCTGGCATCTCCGCAAAGTCCATCCGCTTCCTCCTGCGCAGATCCTGCCACAGGAGATGCTTTGCGATCTGGCAGAGCCAGACGGACAGTTTGCAGGAACCATCATAGCGGGCGATCGAATCCACCGCGCGCAGAAACGTCTCCTGCATCAGCTCCTGCGACCAGTCCGCATCATGTGTGTGCGAATACAGAAAACGGTACACCAGTTCTGCATACTCCTGATATACGGCTTCCATGTCGGCACCGCCCTTATCCTTTTTGTGCATCTTCCCACCTCCTACCCCTTATATCCCATTTTACAGCCATTCGTTTCAGATTCAAATCAAATAAAAATACGTAATTTCACGCCCATGCCAACGTAGCGGAATACTTTTGTTGTTTGCGACAAATAAAATTTGACATTAAGATATCGCATAATTATAATACAATATATATACTTTCTGCAGGCTGTACCCTGAATGATGCGCCCAAAATGCCGTATCTTCCATGGCGGCATCATGCGCTATTGTCAGTGTAATCCGCAGCGGACGGACATGCCCTGCGGCCGGACCGATAATGATATCATCCCCCGCGAAAGCGCCTGGTATGAAGACCATGCGGGTAAAACAATGGCATCCGCTCGCGAACAGGCAGACCATGCGGTAAATTTTACAGACAAAAGCAACCGCCATAGCAGTGACCTTTTCATATAATAAATTACAAGGAGAATGCAAATGCTCAGAAACAAAGATATCTTAGAATTAAAGAGACGCTTTAAGAAAGAGGCCTGCACTTTCACCAGAATGTGCGGGTGCTACGTGGACGCGAACAAAAACAAGATCGTGGAATTGAACGAGACTTTTCTAAACCTCGAGGACGAAGAGTTTTTTAAGTACCTCGAGATCGCCAAAAAAGCTCTCTCCGGCACCATCGGCAACAACCTGCTGGAGCTGAACTTTGCCAGGGAGGAGGAGGAACCCGGCGGAAAACAGCAGTATCTGTTGGGACTGCGGGAGAGCGGGCTGAAAAATCCCGACCTGTTAGAACACCTCTATGACATGATCATCGACAATTATGACTACGTGGGCAACTATCTGATCCTGGTCTTCCACGACGCATACGATGTGATCACCAAGACGAACGACGACCTCAAGCTCGACGAGTCCGAAGAGGTCTTTACCTATCTGCTGTGCGCCATCTGCCCCGTCAACCTGTCGAAACCGGGTCTTGGCTACCGCGCCGACTTAAACCGCATCGGCATCCGCATACAGGACTGGGTGGTGGGTGCGCCCGACGTCGGATTTCTGTTCCCGTCCTTTGTGGAGCGCTCGACAGACATCCACTCGCTTACATATTATGTCCGGGACGCCAAGGATTCCCACCGCGACTTTATCGAGACCGCACTCGGCTGCGGCGCAAAGCGGACGGCAACCGAGGAGCACAACGCGTTCAGCAGCATTGTGAAGACCGCGATCGCCCCGATCATCGAGGACAGCGATGCGATGCTGCTCAACATCCAGGAAAAGCTCAACGATCTCGCGGAGGAGCACGCCGCGGCGATGGAAGATCTGGTTCTCGTCGAACCGGAGGATTTCACGCTCACCGCCGAGATGATCAGTGAAGTGTTTGCGGACAGCGAGGTTCCCGACGCTGCCGTAATGCAGATCCAGAACCATTTCACAGAGGAATTCAGCGACAAACCGCCTGTGGTGAAAAATCTCGTGAACGAGAAGGCGATCGAGAAAAACAACAAAGAGAAAAAAGAGATCAGGCTCCTCGAGGAAGTCGCAACCTTAAAGCAGGAACTCCAGGACACTCGGCAGGAGAACGAGGAAAAGACAGAGCAGATCGAGACGCTCGTGAAGATGGAAGCGCCCGTCGACCCCGAAGAGGCAAAGAACTGGGCGGAGGTCTTCCTGCGCATGAAGCCCGACAAGGCAGAACAGGTCAAATTCGAGACGATCGACGGTCAGAAATATCTCATGATCCCCATAGAGGAACATGAGCGTATCAATTTAAACGGCGTTGAAAAATAAAGGAGGATATCAACATGCCAAGAGCAGGATCCGGCAGCGGACGCGCATCAGCCCCCCGCCGCTCATCAGGAGGTCACTCGTCATCGCGCAGCTCAGGCGGCCACCGTATCAGCAGCCGTCGCAGTTCCAGCAGCAGCCGGGCAGGAAGTGCGCGCAGTTCAGTCTTGCGGTCCAACAGTTCGCCATCATACCGCCGCAGTGCAGCACCCCCGCCACCGTCATTTGGAGGAACGAGAACACCGCCCCCTCCACCACCATTTAGAGGATCGAGAATGCCGCCCCCGCCGCCGCGCCGTTACAGCGGCAGAAACTATCGGGGCTCCTATTACGGCAATTCTTCCGGCAGCTCCATAGGGTCTGTCATTGTATCGCTCATCCTGCTTGTAGTCGTACTGGCTTTTGTGTCAGCATTTTTCTCAAAGATGTCTTCTGGTGGAAGATCCAGCGATTCATCCCTCCCTGCCAGCACGAGAAACCGTGAGAAATTAAACGCAGGGCGGTCCTTTGACAGCGGCTGCATTGTCGATGAGATCGGCTGGTTTGATTCCGTATCTGCGGCAGGAAGACAGCTGCAGACATTTTATGACAAGACGGGTGTGCAGCCGTATATCGTTCTGCTGCAATATCACCCTGAGCTGACCACGGATTCCCAGAAGGAGTCCTATGCGCAGGAATATTACGAGGACAATATCGACAACGAGGCGACGTTCCTCTACATGTATTTTGCGGAGGAGGATGTGGACAATGAAGTCGGATATATGTGCTATGTAAACGGCAAGCAGGTGGATTCCGTCATGGATGCGGAGGCAGTCGACATCTTCTGGGGGTACCTTGACCGCAACTGGTACAGCGACATGTCCACAGATGAGCTCTTCACAAATGCCTTTATCATGACGGCAGAGACGATCATGACTAAATCCAGGACAAAGACGGATGTCGTCTTTGTCCTGGCCGCAGGCTTTGTCATCATAGGCATCCTCTTTGCTGCCATTTCCGCCATGAAGACCAAACGCAGACACGAGCGCGAGCGGGCGGAGGAGACACAGCGTATTTTAAATACCCCCCTGCCGGACAATCCGTTGAGCTCACAGTCCCAGACAGGTGGTATGGATTAGAATAAATATCATTTTACATTCAAGAGCATTTTTCAAACACACTCTAAGGCAGGTGGCACATGCACTACAAAATTTCCATCGTTGATGACAGTTCTGCCGACACGCAATACGTCTCCGTCCTCGCCGCGCGCTGGGCGGAATCAGCCGGTCACACTGTAAACATATGTTCATTTCCATCTGCGGAGGCTTTTCTCTTTCAGTGTGAGGAGGCGCAGGACTTTGACATTCTCCTGCTGGATATCGAGATGGGGGCGATGAACGGCGTCGACCTCGCAAAGAAGATACGATGCGGAAACGATGCGGTCCAGATCGTCTTTATCACCGGATATCCCGATTTTATCGCGGAGGGATATGAAGTCGCCGCACTGCACTACCTCATGAAGCCCGTCTCCTATGAGAAGCTGCACGCGGTGCTCGATTGCGCCGCCGCCAATCTGGGAAAGACGGAAAAGCGGCTTTGCGTGACGTATGACCGCAGCACGGATCTGGTGCCGCTCTCACAGATACTCTATGTCGAGGCGCAGAAACAGTACGTGCTGATCCATACCCCCGACAAGACATACCGCATGAAACGATCCTTTGCCGAGACCGTGGCGGAACTGGACGAATTTTTTTTCAAGTGCCAGCGTTCATTCTGTGTCAACCTGCACCACATCACGCGGATCACGCACAACAGCGTGCTGCTGGGAAACGGCGAGGAGATCCCGATCAGCCGTGGGATCGCGGAAGAGATCGGCAGGGAGATCATCAGATTATTTTAAGGAGATGCAGGAATAGATGCTATCATTGTTACAAAAATGGATCGACAAACGGGTCGAGGATTACCAGGGGGATCTGCTCCGGAAATACTGTGAGGAAGTGGAGTCGATGTACGCGAAGATGCGGGGCTGGAGACACGATTACCACAATCATATCCAGGCGCTGCAGGCGAGCATGGCGCTGGGCAGATATGATGACGTGAACGCCTATCTGCTCGAGCTGAACGATGACCTGACCCAGGTAGATACCACCGTCAAGACCGGCAGGGTGATGATCGACGCGATCCTGAACGGAAAGATGAACATTGCCGCGCAGAATGCGATTCCGGTCAATGTCAAGGCAAAGATCCCGGACGAGACACCGGTCACGGACGTGGATCTGTGCGCCATCATCGGAAATCTGCTGGACAATGCCATCGAGGAGAACAAACGGCTCCCGCAGGAAAACCGCTTTATCCGCATCTACATCGGCAGGAAAAATACCCAGTTCTATCTGGCATTCACCAACGCCGCCGGGAAAAAACACGAAAAGCGCAGGGGGCTGTTCCCGTCAGAAAAGGAGAGGCGCAGCGGACTCGGCCTTATCCGGGTGCAAAACCTTGTCAGGAAATACGACGGCATATTCTCGGCGGACAGCGAGGACGGCGGATTTACTGCCGAGCTGCTGATACCCCTGCAATAAAATACCCATATCCATGTGCATTTCGTTCACCGAAAACAACTTTTGGGCTGCGAAATGCTTTTTTATTGTCCGTCGGGTATATAATCCGTTTATAGAATATGACTGAGAGGAGATCTTTAGATTGACAATGGAAAAAACAAAACAAAAAGAACCCAAACGCAAACCGAAATACGGGCTGTTTTCCTGTGTGGCATACATTTACAGCTTAATATGGAAGAACGAGCGGCAGCTGGTGTTCGTGGGGATTTTTACTGTCCCCATCTCCCTTGCGCTCTCGGCGCTGACGCTCTATTCGCCGCCCGCCATGCTCTCGGCGCTGGAGAGATCTGGCAGCTTTTCGACAGTCGCACTGGTGATCGCCGGCCTGCTGCTCGCACAGCTTTTGTGCGACATTTCCAACAATATCCTGGCGACCAAAATCGATACTTGCGAGATATATGTCCTGTCCAGCATGCAGTATATCTGGCTGACACACCGGCGCTGCCGGGACTGGTATCACGATTATGACCCCGAAGTGCAGAAGTGGAATGAACGCGCAGACAGAGCGACCGCCAACAATCACACTGCGGGGGTACACTTCCCGATGGATTTCGCCAACATGCTGGCACAGATCCTCAACTTCCTGTTGTTTGGAGCAGTGATCTCCCTGCTGCACCCAGCCATCATCCTGCTCCTTGCCGTGGGAACTGCGCTCAATACCGTTATGGGAAAATGGGAGCGGGACAGAAACTGGGCAGAGCGCGATGTGCGCAATGACCTTGACAAAAAAATCAACTGCATCGTCTGGCCGATCTCCACTGACCTGAGCTACGCCAAGGACATTCGGCTGTACGGCATGAAACAATTCCTGCGTGACCGCATCGCGCAGCTGCTTGACCTGCTGCTGGCGGAGGAAAAAAAGATGGCGCGGCGCAGCATTCTCACTGCCCTGGTGAACTTTCTCGTCATCCTGATCCGCGACGGGGCTGCGTATGCTTTCCTGATCGCGGAGACCGTGCACGGAAATGTGAGCGCTGCCTCCTTTGTCCTGTATTTCTCGGCGATCACATCCCTGTCAGAGGTGATGCGCAACATTCTGGAGATCATAAACAAAATGTCCGAGGGGGCGATGCAGGTATCCGATTTCCGGGAAGCGATGGAGATAGAGGACAGACTCAACCGCGGCGCGGGCATAGCGATACCAAAGCAGCCCTTCTCCATAGAATTTCGAAACGTGTCTTACAGATATCCCGAGGGGGAGAAAAAGACGCTTGACAATGTTTCCTTTCGGATAGAAGCGGGGGAGAATATCGCGCTTGTGGGACTTAACGGCGCCGGGAAGACCACGCTGACCATGCTGATGTGCGGTATGCTCCTGCCGGACGAGGGTGAGATCCTGCTGGACGGACACACACTGTACGAGTACAACCGCGATGAGCTGTATTCGCTGTTTGGCATCGTACCGCAGAAATTCAATATCCTGCCAATCTCCATCGCACAGAATATCGCCTCCGCAGCAGAGAACGATATCGACAGGGACAAGGTCCGCAGCTGCATCGAACTGTCAGGGCTCTCGGAGAAGATCGCATCCCTCCCCAAAGGTGCGGACACCTTGTTATTCAGGGATCAGCACGAGGACGGTGTGGATCTGTCCGGCGGGGAGACGCAGAAACTCCTGCTGGCACGGCTTCTCTACAAAAATCCGCCCTGCATCATCCTGGACGAACCCACGGCGGCACTTGACCCTATCGCCGAGGACAGGATGTACCGCAATTATCATCGGATCGCAGCAGAGGCAACATCCGTCTTCATCTCCCACCGCCTGGCATCGACGAGATTCTGTGAACGCATCTTTCTGCTCGACGGGGCCCGCATTGCGGAGATCGGCACCCACGACGAGCTGATGGCAGCCGGCGGAAAGTACAGGGAACTGTTTGAGATCCAGAGCAAATATTACAAGGAGGCGGAAAAAGATGTTATGGAATGATACGACGGAAAAACGCACACTGGCGGAGGAATGGGGACTGATCTGGCGCGGTGTGAAACTCTTGAATAAAATGATGCCGCATTTTTGGCTGTATCAGACGCTCTGCACGATCGCGGAAACGTTTTTCCCTTACTTTGGTCTCTATATGTCCGCGCAGATGGTGAATGAACTGGCTGGAGACTGCGATCAGAGGAAACTGCTGCAGCTTGCCGGGATCACAGTGCTTGGCGGTCTGCTGGTTTCCATTGCCATAAAGCTTCTGCAAAGCCGCCGGTCGCTGTGCGATACATTTTTGCACATTAACCACGGCGCTTATCTGGCTGACGTACAGAACGGATTCCAGTACGGGCATATCGAAGATCCGGATATCCGCCTGCGGCGAGCGGAGATCCAGGCGCGCATAAATGCCAACGGAGCAGGTCTCATCAATGTGAAACGGGAAGTCTCCTCCCTGCTCGGCAACATCCTGGGCGTTGTCTTCTCAGTCTCCCTGACAGTGTCCATGTTCACCATGACTGCCCAGGGCAGCTATACCGGAGTGCCTGGCTTCATCAACTCCCCGGTTTCCGCGGTGGTAGTTGTCGCCCTGATCCTGTTCAATGTAGTCTGTTCTGTCAAAATTGCCGCCGCACGCAGCATTGGGCAGCAGCGGGCGGTCAGCAAGCTGGCAAAGGAAAATGTGAGCTATTTCAAATTTTATCGCCTGTGGGGCGCGGATATGATCGTGTTTGATCTCAACCCCTTTGTTCTGGAGATGCTCCGAAACAGACTTCATCCCGAATGGGTCGCAGAGTTGGAAAAGGTTACTATCAGATACAATTTCCTGTCCATCATGCTAAACGCTGTGTTAAATCTGTGCATCTTCCTCTTTACGGCAGCCCGGGCATTCATCGGTGTGTTTGGCATCGGCAGCTTCATCCTGTATCAGGGCACGACAAAAAGATTCATAGAGGCTGTCTCAGCTGTCGCCGCAGGGATCGGAAGATTGCGCCACAACAACCAATATCTGGTGTCCCTTTACGAATATCTGGATCTGCCCAACGACATGTACAAGGGCACTCTGGCTGTGGAAAAGCGCGATGATATCGATTACGAGATCGAATTTAGGGATGTGAGTTTCCGCTATCCCCGCTCGGACAGCTGGGCGCTGCGCCACGTCAGCATCCGGTTCCGTATCGGAAACAAAATGGCGATCGTGGGCGAGAACGGTTCCGGAAAGACCACGTTCATCAAACTGCTCTGCCGTCTGTACGATCCCACCGAAGGGACGATCCTGTTAAACGGCATCGACATCTCCCGATACCGCTATGATGAGTACATGGCACTGTTCTCCGTGGTGTTTCAGGACTATAAGCTCTTAGGCTTTCCGCTGGGAGAGAATGTGGCGGTCAGATCGGATTACGACGAAGCACATGTGCGTGACTGCCTGATCCGCGCAGGGCTGGGCGATAAACTGGCGCATCTTGAACGCGATCCGGCAGTCAAAGAAAAAAATGCCCTCAAACGGGCGCTCTCGCGGGAATACGACGCTGAGGCGATCGAATTATCCGGCGGCGAGATGCAGAAAACCGCGCTGGCGCGCGCACTGTACAAAGATGCTCCGTTCGTGGTTCTGGATGAGCCCACGGCGGCGCTCGATCCCATAGCGGAGGCGGCTGTCTATGAGAATTTCAATGTGCTGACCAAGTATAAAACCGCCGTGTTCATCAGCCACAGGCTGTCAAGCTGCCGTTTCTGCGATTCCATTTGCGTGTTTGACCACGGACAGCTCATACAGCAGGGAACTCATGAAGCGCTGGTGGCAGATGCCGGCGGCAAATACAGCCAGCTCTGGCATGCACAGGCAAAGTATTATGATAAATCATGACCCGTCTGCGCAGGCAGCTGCCTGCTGCAGCTCGCCCCGCGCAAACAGGTTATCCTTCCACATTCCGCAGAAACCCGACATACGTCACCGCAAAATAGATGCTGTACACCCCGAAGAACAGCAGAAACGAGATCCCGAAATAAAACCACGACGGCGTATTCACGCCCGAGTAAAAATTAAAGTTTCCGCCCACATACCCCGCGATCACCCCGCTGATCACCACCGCAAACAGCGCCGGGCACAGATAAAACAGCACGAGCTGCTTCCAGACGAGCCTCGCCACCTCCTCCGTCCCCATGCCGATCTGCTTTAGCACATTGTAGCGGAATCTGTACTTTGCGGAATCACTGAGCTGCTGTACGGACAGCACGGTCAGCGCGATGCACAGAAAGACCAGACCAATGTAGATCAGCGGAAAAATCAGCGGCAGCAACATGCACTTCATCTCTTTGACAAGATTATCGCGCACGAGATTGTCCGATCCCCACACCAGGATCATATCCGATCCGGCACAGGTATTTCCTCCGATATCAGGCATCCGCCAGTGATGAAAATCAAGCGCCATCGATTTCCTGGAAGTCTCTGACACCTCATCGATCTTGTCTTTCAGACGATCCGGCGCCGCCCCCGCGATGTCCACTGCCAGCTCCGCATAATAGGGACGCATCTTCGCGATCTCGGCATCGGACACCACGATCACATAATCCCCGCCATTCTGCCCGTCCTGCGAAAACGGTTCCGTGTAATACCCCGCACACACAAGCTGCCCGCTGCTGCCTTCTATAAATAGCTGGTCGGAAAAGTCTCCCGTCTCCCGAAATACCCTGTCCTTCATGTGAATGACATACTCATGCTCCGCCATAGATACCGCCTCATATCCGATCATTTTCCGCAGATGGTTGTAATCCGTCAGTCCCATATACGTATCGTATGTGCAGTATACATTACCGTGATCGTTCGCGATCGCTTCCATATCAGGGCTGCCGTCCTCGTTTCTGTATTTATCGCCGAATGCTCTCAGGTGCGTGTACAGATAAACATTCATCTGGTCTGTGCCATTCGTGTAGATCTGGTACGGGTACGCCTCCTCAACCGGCACATTTTCCTCCATGACCGCAAGTTCCGCCGCAAAATCATTTTCGACATATCCGCTGTGGAGCTGTATGTCAAACGGCATCTTCTCCGCAAGCATATGATCCTGATAAAAATTGAACATCATCGCGATCGAGCACCCCAGAAACGCCACGACAAACAGCGCCGTCAGCGTCCCCATCGTAAACCGCATCGTCTTGATCTTCGAGGCGAACTGCCGGAGCAAAAACAGATTCTGCCCCCTGTAGACTGCCCTTCCCTCACGGCGCACATAACAGATCACCCAGGCGGAAAGTCCCGTATAAAACAGATAGATCACCAGGATCAGACCGATCAGAAATGCCACGATAACGATCGTATCCCATTTCTTCCAGCAAAACAGCCACACACCGAAAAAAAGCAAAAATACGATGGACAGCGGAAGGATCCACCTCTTTATTTCCTCACGGGATTCTTTGACCGCCTCATTCTGCCTTTCCGCATTTATCAAGCCGTGGATATTCATTTTTCTGAGTTTCCGCTTACAGCGCAGAAGTGCCAGCAGATAACAGCCCGCATAGCAGAGCGCCGTCATGACGATGCACTGCCGGTCGATCCTGATGCTGATCCGAAACTCCATCAGGATCATGCTGTAGAGCACCGCCATCAGGATCTGCTGCACCAGCATTCCAAACACAAGTCCCGCGAGAAAAGCCGCCGCGCCAAGAAGCATATTTTCGCGCATATACAACTGTGCGATCTGCCTTTTCTCCATGCCCAGGAGCAGATAGATCCCAAACTCCCTGCTGCGCTTTTCCATGATGAACCGCAGCATATAATTGATCAGCCACGCGACGATGATCACGATGAAAAATGTCGCCAGCCCCAGCATGACCGTCAGGATCCCCACCTCATCGACCATCTCCTGTATGTCCTTCGCAAACAAAAGGCTGTTAAAGGCAAACATTAACGCCACCACGACTGTCATCGTGACAAAATATACGAGATAGTCTTTCGCCGAACGCCGCACATTGCGCAGTGCCAGTTTAGCAAACATCGCTGTCACCTCCTGTCATATTGTCCCGCACTGCTGCATTTGCCGCAGGGTGCGCAGCGCCTGCCGCCGAAAAACCTTCACCTGTCTCTGTGGCAGCGTGCGTCATACTCCCTGTCATGGAAAGCACGTCCAGGATATTGTTCAGAAATTCACGCCTGCCCTTCTGACCGCGGATCAGCTCATGAAAGATCTGACCGTCCTTCAAAAATAAAATGCGGCTGCAGTAGCTCGCCGAGAAAGCGTCGTGCGTCACCATGAAGATCGTCGCCCGCTTTGTCTCATTCAGCTTTTGAAAAGTCTCCAGAAGTGTTTCTGCCGCCCTGGAGTCAAGAGCCCCGGTCGGCTCATCCGCCAGAAGGAGCTTTGGGTGGTTGATGAGCGCCCGCGCGCAGGCACAGCGCTGCTTCTGTCCGCCCGAGACCTGATAAGGAAACTTATCGCGGACTTCCCAGATGCCAAGCAGCCGCATCATCTCCTCGCTTTCCTTCTTGATCACCTTTCTGCCCTTGTTCCGGAGCGTCATCGCAAGCACGATATTTTCGCCGATCGTCAGCGTGTCGAGCAGATTGTACTCCTGAAACACGAACCCCAGATTTTCCTTGCGGAACTTTGCGAGCCTGCCCGGTTTTAGCTCCGTGATGTCTGTGTCCTGATAATAGATGTGCCCCGCCGTCACGCTGTCGATCGTGGAGAGCATGTTGAGCAGCGTCGTCTTCCCGGAACCGGAAGCCCCCATCACGCCGACAAACTCTCCCTCCTCCACCTGAAAACTCACGCGGTCTATCGCCTTTGTCACGCCCGCATCGCTGCCGTAATATTTCTCCACATCACACACATTGATATATGCCCTCATCTCAACCTCCGTATAATCCTTTTTCTGTATTTTATCAGAACCATGCGGGAAATGGTATCAATGTCGGTTGCAGTAAGCTTACAATTTTGAAAGATAATTACTGTTCACGCCCCAGTGTCATGATGCTGGGTCAAAAGGGGAAATGACCTTTTGACCCCAGCATCATGACATTGCGAGTAAACAGTAACGAAAGATAACTGTCTGTCGAAAAACTTGCCACCTTATGTAAAGACCATATGTTGTGAAAAAAGCCAGTATCGTGTATACTGATAACAGGATAACCATTTATTTCAGACAAGGGAGGGCGCAAAATGAATGAAAACAGGGCAGGGCTTGGATATCAGGACTTTGAGGAAGTGAGAACACAACATATATTCTATATCGACAAGACCGATTTCATCCGGGAGTGGTGGGAATGCGCAGACAAAGTTACATTGATCACGCGTCCGCGCAGATTCGGCAAGACATTGAACATGAGCATGACGCAGTGCTTTTTCTCGAATCAGTACGCAGGCAGGAGTGATCTGTTTGAGGGCTTGTCCATCTGGGAGGAAAAATCGCCTGACGGGGACTACACATACAGAAGACTGCAGGGGACTTTTCCGGTCATCTTTCTGAGCTTTGCCAATGTGAAGGCGTCGACCTATGAGGAAATGCTGTTCAAGATCTCAAAAGTGATCACGGACCTGTATAATAAAAATGACTATCTGTTAGCGGGAGACCTGCTAAATGAACGGGAAAAGAAATATTATCAGGAGATAGAACTTGGAATGGGCAGTGATCTGGCTGCGGATGCCATCCGTACAATGGCAGGTTTCATGCAGCGCCATTATGGTCAGAAGGTGATCATTATCCTGGACGAGTATGATACGCCGATGCACGATGCCTGGATCTCAGGTTATTGGGAGAAGACGGTCCGATTTTTCAGCGGCCTGTTCAACTCCACCTTCAAGACAAACGAGTACCTTGAGCGCGGGCTGATTACCGGGATCACAAGGGTTGCGAAAGAAAGTATCTTCACTGGCATGAATAACCTGAATGTCGTTATCACAACTTCTGATAAATATATGACATCTTTTGGGTTTACAGAAGAGGAAGTCTTTACGGCACTAGACGACGCGGGATTGGGGGAGCAGAAACAGAAAGTAAAAAGGTGGTATGACGGATTTATATTCGGCACATGTACGGATATATACAATCCGTGGTCGATCGTGTCTTTTTTGAACGAAAGAGGAAAATACGATACCTACTGGTCAAACACAAGCGGGAACGGTCTTGTGAACCAGCTGATCCAGAAGGGAAACCCGGACATAAAACAGACAATGGAAGATCTCCTGCAGGGTAAAAGCTTTGAGGCAGAAATCGATGAAAAGATCGTGTTTGACCAGTTAAACGGCAGCACCGATGCCGTGTGGAGCCTCCTGCTTGCCACGGGATATCTGAAAGTGCTGAATGTGCGGACACTGGACACGGACGAGGAAGGTGTAGGCGAGGAGGGCGACGCCTGGTACACGCTGACCATCACAAACCTCGAAGTGCGAAAGATGTTCCGCAGAATGGTCAAGGGCTGGTTTGGCGGCAATGCGGAAATGCCATACAATAATTTCATCAAGGCACTCCTCATAAACGACCTGGATGGGATGAACGAGTTTCTGAACAAGATCGCGCTCCACAGTTTCTCAAGTTTTGATATTGCCAAAAGTGTACATGATGATGATGCGCCTGAACGTTTTTATCACGGGTTTGTGCTGGGACTGATGGTTGAGCTCGCAGGACGCTTTGAGATCACATCAAACAGGGAAAGCGGCTTTGGACGCTATGACATTATGCTGACACCGAAAGACCGGGAAAAGGATTGTGCCTATATCATTGAATTCAAAGTGCATAAACCGCTGCGGGAGAAAGACCTCTCACAAACTGTTGCGAATGCCCACTCCCAGATTGATGAAAAGCTGTATGACGCCAAGCTGATCGCCGACGGATTTGCCTCTGAGCAGATCCGTAAATACGGATTTGCCTTCAAGGGCAAAGAATGCCTGATCGGATAAAGACAGGGCGGAGGGCACTCAATTGCCCTCCGCCCGAATATATGTACTGATTGGAAATTCCAGCACCACTTTCGTGCCGACGTGTTCCTCCGACTCTGCGCGGATTCCGATGCCGAGCTTAGCGCAGAGTTTCCCGCACAAGATCGGAAGAGCACACGTCTGAACTCCAGT
>CAJUQU010000016.1:0-13622 GCA_910588595.1 uncultured Lachnospiraceae bacterium
CGTGTGCTCTTCCGATCTTTTCCAGACAGATAAGCCTTTCAAGCGTTCTTTACAGCCGTACGGCGGTATCAGAATGGCAGAGAAAGCCTGCTCAGACAACGGCTACGAAGTAGATCCCGAGGTTAGTGAGTTCTTCTCTACGCACAGAAAAACACACAACGCAGGCTGCTTCGACGCATACAACCAGGAGATGAGGGCATGCCGCTCCTCTCACATCATCACAGGTCTTCCCGATGCTTACGGACGCGGACGTATCATCGGCGACTACAGAAGAGTAGCGCTCTACGGTATCGACAGACTGATCGAGGATAAGCTGGCTCAGAAGGATTCCACAGGACGTGTCATGACAGACGATGTGATCCGTCTGCGCGAGGAGCTCTCAGAGCAGATCGTTGCCCTGAAATTGATGAAGGAAATGGCTGCTTCTTACGGCTGCGATATCTCTAAGCCGTCCACAAACGTACAGGAAGCGATCCAGGCTACTTATTTCGGTTACTTGTGCTCAGTTAAGGAGCAGAACGGTGCTGCTATGTCCCTTGGACGTACATCTACATTCCTTGACTGCTACGCACAGAGAGACTTGAAGAACGGAACATTCACAGAGGAGCAGATCCAGGAGTTCGTTGACCACTTCATCATGAAGCTGCGTCTGATCAAATTTGCACGTACACCGGAGTACAACCAGATCTTTGCAGGCGATCCTGTATGGGTAACAGAGTCCCTCGGCGGTGTCGGCGTTGACGGACGTCCTATGGTGACAAAGATGTCCTTCCGCTACCTGAACACACTGACAAACCTCGGACCAAGCCCTGAGCCGAACCTGACAGTACTCTGGTCCACAAGACTTCCTGAGAACTGGAAGAGATACTGCGCTAAGATGTCGATCCAGACTTCTTCGATCCAGTATGAGAACGACGACCTGATGAGAGTGACACACGGTGATGACTATGGTATCGCATGCTGCGTATCTTCCATGGTCATCGGCAAGGAAATGCAGTTCTTCGGCGCTCGTGCAAACCTTGCAAAGTGCCTGCTCTACGCGCTGAACGGCGGTGTGGATGAGGTTACAAAGAAGCAGGTTGGTCCGAAGTACCGCCCTGTCACAGGCGATGTGCTTGACTATGACGATGTGTACAGCAAATTCATGGATATGATGGAGTGGCAGGCAGACGTGTATGTCAATACACTCAACATCATCCACTACATGCATGACAAGTACTGCTATGAGAGAGCAGAGATGGCTCTTCATGACAGAGATGTCAAGAGATATTTCGCGACTGGTGTTGCTGGTCTCTCGATCGTTGCCGACTCCTTATCAGCGATCAAGTACGCACAGGTGAAGGCAATCCGCGACGAGGACGGCATCATCGTTGACTTCGAGACGACAGGCGAGTTCCCTAAGTATGGTAACGACGACGACCGCGTTGACCTGATCGCACAGGATATCGTTCACAAGTTCATGACAGCGATCAGAAGACATCATACTTACAGAAATGGTATCCCTACAACCTCTATCCTTACGATCACATCCAACGTAACATACGGTAAGGCTACAGGTAACACACCTGATGGACGTAAGAAGGGACAGCCGTTCGCTCCTGGTGCTAACCCGATGCACGGACGTGACACACACGGTGCAGTCGCTTCCCTGTCTTCTGTATCAAAGCTTCCTTTTAAGGATGCGCAGGACGGTATCTCCAATACCTTTACGATCATTCCGAATGCTCTTGGTAAGGAAGCGAAGGTCTTCTCCGGCGATATCGAGCTTGATCTGAACAATTAATTCTATGCGCCTGATAAGCCCTCGGTCTTCTCCGGCGATATCGAGCTTGATCTGAACAATTAATTCTATGCGCCTGATAAGCCCTCGGTCTTCTCTGGCGATATCGAGCTCGACCTGAACAACTAATATACAATTTAGTTTTTATTACTGAAAATGACAGCTGCGGGTACACTGCAGCTGTCATATAAAGAGAGGAATAGGTGTAACCGATGGATGAGAAATCAATGATTGACGATCTTGTAGCTCAGCTTGATGCCGGATTTTCCAGCGAGAAGGCTGTGGGACATTTCAATGTAGATGTCAGCGAGGACGCTTCCACAAAAGAAGTTCAGACACTTGGATGTACAGACTGTTCCACCAATCCGATGGCGTGCAGCGTTCCGACACTCCACGAGGGATTGGACAACGAGTAAAATATATAGATAATAATATTAGGAGGTATATAACTATGGCAGTTGATAATGCAGCACAGGTTGATAACTTAGTTTCCTTATTAGATGGTTATGCTACAAAGGGTGGACACCATCTTAACGTAAACGTTCTCAACAGAGACACTCTGTTAGACGCACAGAAGCATCCTGAGAACTATCCTCAGCTCACGATCCGTGTATCCGGATACGCTGTTAACTTCATCAAGTTGACGCCGGAGCAGCAGGCAGATGTTATCTCTCGTACATTCCACGAGGCTATTTAACAATATGCACGATTAAAGCCCTGAGAGTTCTCTCAGGGCTTTTTATGCACACGGGCACCCAGAGGAAGAATGTCATCAAACCGATAAATCGGTTCGCTGACGGGTGCCCGGCGCGCGAGCAGGGGAGAAGATCATTCCCCTACTCGATTGTGATACCAATGCAGAGGGAAGTTTCCACTGATATGATAAAAGAACAGCGAGAGAACCGCTGTATTAAAGACCGCTGTCCACCAGTTCTCTCAGCTCGTCCGCTGCTTTCTGGCTAAGCTGCTTTCCTCCCGTGAGCGCTGATAAAAATACTTCGATGGACCCATCATAATAATCAGCCAGGATCTTATTGGCTTTCCCGCGCGCATACTGTGCCGGTGTCAACGCTGCAGAATAACGCCTGCTCTTCTGGCTGGCATCCGCTGATATCAATCCCTTGTCGATCAAATGTCTGATAAATGTATTGATAGTCTGCTTTTTCCAATTTTTATGCAATTCCTCATTCAGATATTCCATGATCTCACTAAAGCCTTTTCCACCATCATTGCTCCATAGATAATCCATGATCAGGCTCTCTGATTGTGACATCTCACATTTGACATTATTCTCCATAATGACTTCCTCCATAAATTGAAAACTGGTACGAAAAATCCCTACCATATATAACCTTATCACTTCTATTCTACTTGCTTTTTGCACAACTGTAAAGCATTTTTTGCATGTTTTTGCATTGTTTGTCAGTTATTCACCAGTTTTCTTGCTTTTTCAACACTTCTTTTTTTGTCTACCACTGTCCACGATAACCGTAAATACATCAACTCTGCAGATGAATCTATCACCCCTTCTGGGCATATTTTCCTTGACTGATGCAAAATCCTAGATCTATCCATTCTAATCGATATTTCCATTGTGATGGGCAGATTGGCGTTCATTCCCTATCTTTGATCTTTCCTTCATCATCCATATTTCCATTGCACTGGATAGATTGGCGTTCATTCCCTATCTTTGACTATCCTTCACCATCCATATTTCCATTGCGACAGGCAGATTGACGTTCATTTCCTATCTTTGATCTATTCTTCATCATCCATATTTCCATTTCGCTGGATAGATTGGCGCTCATTCCCTATCTATGATCTATCCTTCACCATCGATATTCCCGACACGCCGGGTAGATGGACGTTCATCCGAAATCTAAGATCTTCCCCTCCTCATCGAAGTGCCTTCGTGGCGGGCAAATGAAAGAGACTGAAAAATAAAAAAGTATCCAAAATTGCTTCTTTTTTATATCCTCCCACGCCAAAATAGGGTATAATAGATATATTAGATAATTTATGATACAGGAAAGGTTGATACTATGCAAGGAAGAATCCACTCTTTAGAATCCTTTGGAACAGTTGACGGTCCCGGCGTGCGCTATGTAGTGTTCGTGCAGGGTTGTCCTATGAGATGTGCGTACTGTCATAATCCGGATACATGGGAGATGAACGCGGGCACGCTCATGGAGCCGGAAGAAATTCTGGAAAATTACGAGCGCAACAAACCCTTTTACAACGGCGGCGGCATCACCGTGACCGGCGGAGAACCGCTGATGCAGATCGACTTTTTGTTAGAACTGTTTACGCTGGCACACGAGCGGGGCATACACACCTGTCTGGACAGCTCCGGCATCGCATACCGCTCAGACGGAAATCCTGAGTGGCTGGCCAAATTGGACAAACTCTGTGAAGTCACAGATCTTGTAATGCTTGATATCAAACATATCGATCCTCAAAAACACAAGGATCTGGTACAGCAGCCAAACGACGGCATCCTCGCCTTTGCAGAGTATCTGGACCGCAAAAATGTCGAGATCTGGATCCGCCACGTCGTTGTTCCCGGTATCACGGATGACCCGGACGATCTGCGCAGGTTAGGGAACTTTATCGGCGGCCTTAAAAATCTCAAGGCACTTGATGTCCTCCCATATCACACCATGGGAAAGAAAAAGTACGATGAACTGGGCATGAAATACCGCCTCGAAGGCGTTCCCGAGATGGACAAGAGCAGGATTCCCGAATTGAAACAGCATATCCTGAACGGCATTCGGGAGAAACGCGGCCTCCCAGTGAAATAAACCATGTATTTAATGAAATACTTTACAAGATTTTATACTTTTTGCCTTGTATTTCGAATAAATTTATATTAAAATATCTGTATTGACAAGTATTTATCAAACATACTTGAATATTTGTCATTCTGTGATATGCAGCGGCATGGCATTCGTCATGCAGTCTGCTACAACATAATAATCTATTGATAAAAGGAGGAATTTGTACTATGGCATATCAGATTTCAGATGCATGTGTATCCTGCGGAGCTTGTGAGTCCCAGTGCCCGGTTGGCGCGATCAGCATGGGTGATGGCAAGTTTGAGATTGACGCAGAGAAGTGTATTGACTGCGGTTCTTGTGCAGGCGCTTGCCCTACAGGATCTATTGATCAGGCATAATATACAGCTTAACATATCGGAAAAGGTGCTGCTTGTTTGCAACACCTTTTTTCGTATCCTGCTCTCCTTATCATTTTGCCTCGACAGCCTTCCTAAAAAAGTGAAACTCTTTCTTTGTTTTTGTCTCTCCTTTCTCCTGGGAATTTGGAAATTCGATCGTCTTTTCTTTCTGCTTCTCCTTCGCCTTTTCCCTAGCCTTGTTCTTGTCCTTTCTCTTCGCAGCCTTACCGCTGTACTGTCGCAGCAGCTCATCTATCCGCTTATAGTATTCCTCGTTGCGCTGGTCCTCCAACGCGTGTCTGCTGTTGATCCTCTCCTCATCGCGCTCTTCCATAAGCCGGAACTGATAGTCCAGCTCCTTGCACAGATCCCCCTTCACATTCTCAGTGATACGTTCAACCAGCTGGTCTGACATTTCTTTATTGTTGGCAGCCACCGCATCCTTGATCAGTTTCTGAAACAGATACTGCAGTCTCAATGTCTGTGCCTGCCCTGCCTCCGGCAGTCGGTTATCCCTCGAATAATCAGTCCTGTCATCCAAGGATCTCATTTCCTTGATCTCTATCATGTTCCCCCGCTCTGCTCTGCCGTCTGTGTCAGAACTGTCACTGTTATCATCTGTATTCGAAGCATTTGCTATTGTCTCATGCTTTTTGTTAAACCGCTCATTCCACTTTACATCCTCTGGATTCTTGATCGCTGCCATTTTTGCCTCCCCTGATTTTGTTATCTTTGTCAACTGCTTTTGTGCAAATGGATTGTCTGCTCTCATATCCTCCCCGCCTCCATTATCACTATGTATCTGATCCAGTACGATCTTCACTGCCTTTAACTGCAATCCCTGATCTTTCAGATCCTTGATCACGACAAACCTGTCAATATCCTCCTGCGTATAGATTCTGTGCCCCTGCTCATTTCTCTTGATCGGCAGTGACAGCTCCTCCTCCCAGTACCTTAATACATGTGATTCCACATGTACTTCCTTTGCAGCCTCATTGATCAAATACTTTTCCTTTACCACTTGAAAACTCCTTTCTTGTCATTAATAGGGAACAAAAGAGGACCGGTTCTCACCCTGTCCTCTTCTGTAAAAGTAAATCGTTATTTTGCTAAATTTGCAAACTGCGTATAATCGGGCAGCCATGCCAGATTGATTGTGCCGATCGCACCATTTCTCTGCTTCGCAATAATGATCTCTGCCACATTCTTCAACTCTGTATCTTTATTGTAATAGTCATCGCGATAGATAAACATGACAACGTCAGCATCCTGCTCGATCGCCCCCGACTCTCTCAGATCAGAGAGCATCGGCCTGTGGTCCGGTCTTTGTTCCACAGCACGTGACAGCTGGGAAAGTGCTATCACAGGTACATGCAGCTCACGCGCCAAAGCTTTCAGCGACCTTGATATCTCTGAAATCTCCTGCTGTCTGGACTCACTGTTCTTGCCAGAACCTGTCATGAGCTGCAAATAGTCGATAATGATCATCTGCAGATCATACTCGAGCTTGAACTTCCTGCACTTAGAACGCAGTTCCCCAATGCCGATCCCCGGTGTATCATCGATCAAAAGTCCTGACCGCCCGATCACATCGGCACTCTCTATCAAACGCTCCCACTCATCATCCTTCATATTTCCTGTTCTGATCGCCTGCGAGTTCACCTTGGACTCCAGAGACAGCAGACGGTTGACCAGCTGCTCTTTGGACATCTCCAGTGAAAAGATCGCAACTGACTTGTTGTCGTGGAATGCCACATGCTGTGCGATATTTAATACGAACGCAGTCTTTCCCATCGAGGGACGCGCTGCGATCAATATCAGATCCGAAGGCTGCATCCCCGCAGTCTTGTAATCAAGGTCAAGAAACCCTGTCGCAATCCCTGTCACGGCTCCCTTGTTCTTTGACGCCTCCTCGATCAGGTTCATCGCGTTCATTACAACCTGCCTGATCGGTACAAAATCTCCGCTGTTGCGCTTCTGTATGATATCAAAGATACTTTTCTCAGAAGTCTCCAGTATAGACTCCAGCGAATCGTTCTGCGCGTAACAGGTATTCGCGATCTCTTCGTTGACGCGGATCAACTTTCTCAAAACAGCTTTCTCCGCCACAATATTGGCATAATGCTTGATATTCGCCGAGGTCGGCACAGCTGCCATGACATCTCTTATGTACTCCAGACTGTATATCTCAGGCGGCGTCCCCTTTTCCTTGAGCCGCTCCTGCAATGTCACAAGATCAACTGGTTTTCCCCCATCGTTGAGCTCCACCATGGCATCAAAAAGAATGCCATACTGCTTTGCATAAAAATCATCACCGGTGATCCGCTCACTCGCTATGGTGATTGCCTCCTGATCCATCAGCATAGAACCGATAACTGACTGTTCCGCCTCGATGCTGTGAGGCAGGACTCTCTTTAAAACCGCCTCATCCATTTCCGGCATTGCGCTCGATATCCCCTTTCAAAACACACAGAATACTATACTGTCTCCACATGCACTTTAAGCTTTGCGGATACTTTGGGGTGCAGCTTCACTGTGACCTCATGTATTCCAGCGACCTTGATCGCCTCACTGAGTTGTATCTTCTTCTTGTCAATCCCCTTGCCAAACTGGTCTGACACCGCCTTTGCGATCTCCTTTGAGGACACGGAACCGAACGTCTTACCGCCCTCACCGCCCTTGATCTCCATCTTGACTGTCAGCTGCTCGATCTCCACCGCCAGCGCCTGTGCAGCCTCAAGCTGTTCCTTCGCGATCTTCTCCTGGTTCTGCTTCTGAAGCTTCAACGTATTCCTGTTTGCATCGGTCGCCTCCACTCCCAATTTCTTAGGAATGATAAAATTCTTGGCATAACCTTCCTTTATCTCTACCAGATCGCCCTTTTTTCCTACAGATTTTACATCTTCCAACAATATTACTTTCATGATATTTTGTCCTTTCCGTAATGTATTGCGAACCCTATATTGCCCCCTCTTCCAGCATTTGGTTCAGCGTCTCTTTCACAACGAACACCGCCCGTTCCGGCGTTGTGTCCGTCAGCTGCGCACCTGCAATATTCATGTGACCGCCTCCCCCGAGCCGCTCCATGATGATCTGTACATTGACCTCATCGATCGATCTCGCAGAGATATAAATCTTGCCATTGTACTCTGTCACCACAAAGCTTGCCTTGATGCCATTGATGCCAAGCAGCTCATTGGCAGCCTGGGCGCCGATCTCCGTCGGGCTGTCGAGCCCCTCCGACGGGCAGATCCCCATAGCATAAGCATTTTTATAGATCTCGGCATTCCGCACGGTCTCCGCCTTTGCCTTGTACTCCTGCGCACCGTCCCGGAACATCTTTCTGACCCTCGTAACATCAGCCCCGCACCTTCGCAGGAATGCTGCTGCCTCAAATGTCCGAACGCCTGTTTTTGCCGTAAAATTGTTTGTGTCCACCATAATACCGGAATACATACAATCCGCCTCATTGCTGCGCACCTTGACAGTACCTGCTATATACTGCACGACCTCCGCCACCATCTCACACGTGCTCGATGCGTAGGGCTCCACATAGGAGAGTGTCGCATTCTCTATGACCTCGGATCCCTGCCTGTGATGATCCAGCACCACAACAGTCCGGCAGCTTCTGATCAGATCCGAGCACTCTGTAATGCTCGGTTTGTTGACATCTACAACGACCAGCACTGTACTGTTGTCAGCTATTTCCAGAGCCTCTGTACTGCCTATGATAAAATCTTCTTCATAGATATTCCTGTCCCGGAAAAGCTCCACCAGCGGTTTCAGCGAAGTCGTTACATCATTGATGACAATGTGCGTTTTTCTGCCAAGCGCTCTCGCAATACAACTGATCCCTACCGCCGCACCGAAAGCATCCGCATCCGCCAGCCGGTGCCCCATGATCAGCACTTTGTCCTTGCTGGTGATGATTTCCTGGAGGGCATTTGCTTTGACGCGCGCCTTCACACGCGTATTCTTCTCGATCTGCTGGCTCTTTCCGCCATAGTAGACAATAGAGTCCGGAGACTTCACCACCGCCTGATCGCCGCCCCGCCCCAGCGCAAGGTCGATCGCAGTCCGCGCAAACTCAGCGTTCTGGGCATATGTAGGCGCATCAACACCCACACCGATACTCACTGTCACAGCCATCTCATTTCCGATATTCACTGTCTTGACATCCTCTAACAGTTCAAACCGCGATTCCTTCAGGTTCATCAGTGCCTTTTTGCGCATGATGATCAGATATTTATCCTTCTCAGTCTTTCTCACAATACCATCGATCGTCGCGATATACTTGTTGATCTTCCTGTCGATCAACGCCATCAGCAGCGATCTTCTGACATCCTCCACGCTCTCTAGTGCTTCATCGTAATTGTCAATATAGAGCATACCGACTGCAAGGCTCTGTTCGTCGCGCTCTCGAAGCGCGTGTTTCAATGCCGTTTCATCAAAGAGATAACCCGCGATCAGAAAATTCTCATTGCCGGCACTCTCGACCACTTCACTGTTATCGAGAACCTCCTTGATCGAGATGCGCTTCATCTTAAAAATGTACTCATGCTCCTCATAAGCGATCTCCATCTCGGCATCCTGCTCAAACTCCAGCTTGTCCTTTGTGACAAAAGAAAACACTGTCGAGATCGGCTTCCTGTAACCTTTTTCCTTATGTATCACCTGCTCAAAAGCTGCATTCATCCAAATGATCCTGCCATCATCATCCATAAGCACATGGGGAAGCTCCAGGTCGCGCAGCAAGGTTCTCTGGATCTGACCATACTGCGTTGCAAAACTGATAAATTCATTCATAATAATGGACTTATTTCTATATAATAGAGTAGACATAGTAATCAGGTAGATCAACAAAAACCCTGAAACACAGATACCTGCCTTTATGTTCAAAAAGTAGATTCCAATGTTCACTAAAGCCAACAATATTCCCAAGATCAGTGTGGTCTGAAGATATGATTTCAGGTGTCCCTTTACTTTCACTTTTTGCCTCATGTATAATACCTCCCGATCCCCTCCTCATTGACGGGGAGGGGAAAGTAACCGTAAATGCACTTCGGGATACGAAAAAATTGTAATTAAATCTCCTTATGCGTTTGTGTCCATAGATAGTATACCATTATTTTTGAAAAAGTTCCATAGCAGATTTTGTCTCTTAACGTCGCAAAGGATAAAATCCTGTTATGCTCCTGCTGTGATAGCTACGATATTCAGTAAGATTTCAACGATCTTCTCCATGTCTTCGATACAGGCAAACTCATTTCTGCCGTGATGCCCCTCCGATCCGGTACAAATGTTTGGGCACAAAAGCCCTTCAAAGGACAATCTTGCCCCGTCCGTACCACCTCTTATTGCCGAGATCACCGGCTCCACACCTGCCCGTCTCATCGCCTCAGCTGCATTGTCAACAATATACATTTTTTTCTCGATCATCTCGCGCATATTGCTGTAGGAATCAGACATCTCCACCTTGAAAGTACCTTCTCCGTATTTCTCGTTCAGTTCTTCTGCTGTTCTTACAAATACTGCCTTTCTCTCCTCGAACTTCGTTCTGTCATGATCCCTTATAATGTAATCTGCGACAGCTTTTTCCACGTTTCCCCTCATATTATCCACATGATAAAAACCCTCATATCCCTCCGTGTTCTCGGGACATTCATCGGGAAGCGCACCCTGAAATTCGTACGCCAGTTTAATGGCATTTCTCATAATATTCTTGGCATATCCCGGGTGCACACTTTTTCCTGTGACCGTGAGCACCGCCCCCGCCGCGTGAAAGCACTCGTAGCTCATATCCCCGAGCATACCGCCGTCCACCGTGTAGGCATGATCCGCCCCGAAACCCTTGATATCAAAATACGCAACACCGTTTCCGACTTCCTCGTCGGGCGTAAACCCGATGCAGACCTTTCCATGCTTTATCTCAGGGTGCGTCAAAAGGTGCTCTGCCATAGCCATGATCTCCGCTACCCCAGCCTTATCGTCCCCTCCGAGAAGTGTATTTCCGTCTGTCACGATCAGACGCTTTCCCCTGCAGCTCCTCAGTACCGGAAAATCAGCTACATAAGTGACTATATTGGCTTCCGGATCCAGAACAATATCCTTCCCATCATAATCGTCGATCACTCTCGGATTGACATGCTTCCCACTCACCGCAGGCGCGGTGTCCATATGTGCGATGAAACCGACTGCCGGCACTTCTGTCGTGTCCGGCTGATCCATATTGGACGGAATGACTGCATAGACATAACTGTGCTCCTCGTCATAGCGCACCTGCTTTGCGCCAAGCTCTGTCAGTTCCTGACACAACATTTTTGCCAGATTCCGCTGTTTCTCTGTGGAGGGAACCCTGTCCGATGTCTCCTCGGATGACTGTGTGTCAATCTTCACATATCTCAAAAAATTTTCTACCACCTTTGAATACGCCATTTTTATACCTCTCTTTCCCTATTCTAAACGCACCCCTGCGCAATCGAGTAGGGGAATGAACTTCTCCACTACTCGCGCGCGGGGTGCGTGCAGCAAAGCTGCTAATTTCCCTACGCACCCCTGCGCATAAAAAGAACCAATAAACCGCTTATCAGTTCATTGGTTCCCAATCCTTAATCGATCGTGTAAGGCATCAATGCAACATGGCGTGCTCTCTTGATCGCCACTGTGAGCGCCCTCTGATGCTTTGCGCAGTTTCCTGTGATACGCCTTGGAAGGATCTTGCCTCTCTCAGACACGTATCTCTTTAACTTCGCCGTATCCTTATAATCGATCACATTGTCCTTGCCGCAAAATACGCAAACTTTCTTTCTTCTACGGATTCCGCCTCTTCTCTTCATCGGAGAATCAGCTTTTTCAGTTTTATTAAAAGCCATGATAAAGCCCCCTATTCTTTCAATCTCTAAAACGCTAAAAACAGATCTTAATTAAACGGCAACTCCTCATCGATTCCATCCGGAATGTTCATGAAGCCGTCACCTGCTGCCATCGGCGCCGCCGGCTGGCTGTTCGCACCTCCAAAGCCGCCCCCGTAATTGCTGTTTCCATAACCGCCGTCGGAGCTGCTATTGTTCTTGCTCTCAGCAAATTCCTGATCGTCAACAATGACTTCTGTGGTATAAACCTTCACACCATCTTTGTTCGTATAGCTTCCTGTCTGGATACGTCCAGATACGGCAATCTTCGTCCCTTTACGGAAGTATTTTTCCGCAAACTCGCCCGCCTTATTGAAAGCGACACACGGAATAAAATCCGCTGTGTTCTCATCATTGCTGTTTCCGCGGTTGAATCTCCTGTCCACTGCAAGCGTGTATCTTGCGATTGCCATCTGGTTCTCACCCTGTGTGTACCTCACCTCAGGATCCCTTGTTAAACGTCCCATTAAAACTACTTTATTCATATATAAAATTTCTCCATTATACGCCTTGCGTATTCTATTCCTCGTCCTGTCTAACGCACAAATATCTGACAACGTTCTCCATGAGACGGATCCTTGACTCGATCTCTGCCGGAACAGTCGCTTCGCCATCAAACTGAATGAAATAATAGAAAGCTTCCCTCATCTTGCGCACCTCATAAGCAAGTCTCTTCTTGCCCCACTCGTCCACGTTTGTGATCGTGCCGCCATGTTTGGTGATCATATTTTTCACCTTCTCAATGGTGGCTGCTCTCTCATCGTCCTCAAGCTTTGCGCTGACAACAACGGCTAATTCATACTTGTTCATCTTGTTACCTCCTTTTGGTCTCTGGCCTCTTCCCTGGGAAGAAGCAAGGATTTATATATCACGAAACTATATGATACTATATTTTTCCTAAATTTGCAAGTCATTTTGACAAACTTTTATTCTTTTTTTCTCAATCCCTTCGTCCCCTTCTCCACCTGACGCCTTGGGAGCATGACCTGATGACCGCATCCCATACATTTCAGCCGAAAATCTGCACCCACACGCAGGATCTCCCACTCCGGGCTTCCGCAGGGGTGCGGCTTTTTTAATTTGACGATATCGCCGACTTCATATTCAAATCCCATAGCCTATCTCACTTTTCCGTATTTCTCAGTCATGCAGATCGAGCTGCGAGAACACTTCCCCGATGCTTCCTGTGATGACTAAGTCAGCCTCGGTATCCCTCTGCGTGGGTGTCTTATTGACCAGCACAAGCCTGTTTCCCTGATAGTAATCGATCAGCCCAGCCGCCGGGTACACGGCAAGCGATGTCCCGCCGATGATCAGCATATCCGCCTCGCTGATGACGCGCACCGCCTCCTGCAGCGTGTTCTGGTCGAGTCCCTCCTCATACAGTACCACATCCGGCTTGATCCTGCCGCCGCACGCGCACGCAGGAACGCCAGTACTGTTCACGATATCCTCCACCGCGTGAAACTTGCGGCACTTTTCACAGTAATTGCGCAGAACACTGCCGTGGAGCTCCAACACTTTTCTGCTCCCTGCCGCCTGGTGCAGACCGTCTATGTTCTGTGTCACGACCGCTGTGAGTTTCCCCTTCTCCTCGAGCTTTGCCAGGACCCTGTGCGCGGTGTTTGGCTTCGCGTCGAGGCAGAGCATCTTATCGCGGTAAAACCGGAAAAACTCATCTGGCCTCTTCACGTAAAACGTATGGCTCAGTATGGTCTCCGGCGGATAGTCGTACTTCTGGTTATAGAGCAGATCG
>CAJUQU010000016.1:13632-29283 GCA_910588595.1 uncultured Lachnospiraceae bacterium
GTCAGTGACTGGAGTTCAGACGTGTGCTCTTCCGATCTCCGAAAGTCAGGGATCCCGCTCTCGGTGGACACGCCTGCTCCACCGAAAAAGACGATCTTGCTGCTCTCGTCGATCATTTTCTGCAATGTTTCGATCGCCCTGCTCATATGTGCACCTCCTTCTATTTCAATGCCTTCAATGCCCTATTGGTGCATACTCAAAAAGGTATCTACCGTATTTTGATACAGCTGGTCATTAAACTGCAGCCTCATGAGTTTGTCGCCCTGCGCGGCAAAATAATGTGTCCCCCGATCTGTGGTGATCTTGAATAATGCCTCTATCCCATGTCCGTCAATGTCAAACAGATACCCAAACTCACAAGTCGTATGCGCGAGCTGTCCGTAGTCCTCGCCCTCCTGCAGCAGTCCCAGCGCTGTATTGGCAAGGTTTTCCTTCAACTCCCTGTTTTCGATCTCATTCCGCTCTTTCTGCTTCTTCTTATTAAAAAATGCCATGTCACTGCCTCCTACCACATCTTAAAAGATATATTCAAATCCACATTGTTCGGTATCCCGTCCACATTCCCTTTCTCGGTATACTGCCAGCAGCTCACATCGTACGGGATATACATATAATCGTCATAAAATGCATACCATTTTTCATAGTCATTGAGCCTTGTCATGTCGAGCAGCCTTGTAAAACAGACAACATTGCCATAGATCATCGGCGTGTAGCCTGCCGCCTTGATGGCTTCGCAGAAAGCGACCGTGATGTCTGTGCGCTGTTCCTGGGTGAGCTGATCCGCACGCCCCTTGCCGCCGGAGATGCGCTCCACATCAAACACGACCGGACAAGCCACGTCATAGCCTGCAAGATTCTGGATAACAAACTCCGCCTCCTCCTTTGCCTCCTCAACCGTGACTGCCTGCGTGAAAAAATATACGCCCGCCTTCACTCCGGCAGCATTTGCGCCTTTCATATTATCCTCATAATATTCATCGACCACGATCTTGCCGGACTCGTATCCCCTGATCCCTAACCGGATAAAGGCGTACTCAATCCCATCCGCCTTGACAGCTGTCCAGTCGATGTCTCCCTGGTATTTTGACACATCGATTCCTGTGTGTGACGTGACGGTTCCGTTCTCCACATACTGCATCAGCCCGTCCTCCGTCTTTTGGAAGTTCTCATCGAGAAGTGAATGTTTGTTCACACTCTCGAGGACCGGCGCAAACACATACTCCTCCTCATAGCTGTAGATCAGGTTTTCCGGAAAAAAAGATCGGAGCATCTTGAGCGGGCTTCCGTCCTCCCCTGTCACGAGTTCCTTCATTCGGTTCTTGATGGACTGTTCCACCTCCGCTTCCTTTGACTGCATGAGCGCTGCGATACTTGCATCGTCCAGGTTCAGCGAACCATCTTCCCCGGCTGCCGCAATCCCCTGGGCAGACTCCGCATCCTGCCCTTCCATTCCTGGCTCCTGGTCGCCAGTCGTGCTGTTCTCAACATCCACCGAGAGCACAGGAAGCGCCTGATCTGCCATCAACTGATCGCTCTTTCCCCGCAGACCGCCTCCCTCCCTGACTTCCCTCAGATACAATGCTCCCATTATCCCTGCAAATGTCAGTGAAATAATCGTTATGATAATAAGTAGTATAATGATCGTATGTAATGTCCTGATTCGCTTTTTTTGCATCTTTCCCTCCAAATAAAGGACTATTTTCAAACTTCCTACTCTTACAGTCTACACTATCTGCCGCAGATATGCAAGTGATCTGTTTTTGGCAAAAACGTGCCCTCTGAGCTGATTCTGATATAATTTGATGCAATGAAAGCGTGAACAGCAGCCTGCAGCGTGCATTGCATACAGCACAAATGTCACCACTTCCCATAAGAACACACATTGTTTTTGATCACTGCGCGCAGCTCCACGAAACACCCGCACGCCCTGCACATGCCCGCCTCGAGATAATCACACGCCTTACAGACAGACAGGCGCTCTTCATAGAGCGCCTGGTCAGCTTTGATCTCCTCATCCAGTCTCTGGATGTAGTCGTATAGATTATCCATGTAGGCTTCCTTGTCCATCTCGCGCAGGAGACACTTGAGACAGTGTTTTTTGTTTCCTGCTTGTTTGTTTGTCTCCAAGGACATCCCCTCCATGTATGATCGTTTTCTTATTTTAAAATTATAGCATGCCGCTGTCATATTTCTTGACACGGAACTGTACGACACTGCACGCAGGCATCGTAAACAGGATCCCCTTGTCGATCACCTTGAAATCGTTGAACTCGACTTCCTTCACATTGTCGGGATTGTCAAATGTGTTGTACGCGTTCATCTTGTTCGTGACGATCGCCGCCGTCACCTCGCTCGGCAGAAGCTCTGCAAAAGCGATCTGCACATCCTCGCTGTCCGTGACAGAAAGGTTGTTCAGGGTGATCGTCACAACGCCGTCCTTGTCAATGGATACAGACTCCTGAAGGTTGGGAACCTTATAGTCGGCATCCATACCGATCTCCTTCGCACCGTCAATGTAGCTCTCCACGAGCTCCGCATCCTGGTGATACTTGTACATATGGAATACATGGTAAGTCGGTGTGAGCAGCATCCTGGGTCCGTCCGTGAGGATGACCGCCTGCAGCACATTGATCAGCTGCGCGATGTTCGCCATCTTCACGCGGTCGCAGTGCTTGTTGAATATGTTGAGCGAGAGCCCTGCCACGAGCGCGTCGCGCATGGTATTCTGCTGGTACAGGAATCCCGGATTCGTCCCCGGCTCGCAGTCAAACCACGTACCCCACTCGTCGCAGATCAGTCCGATCTTCTTCTCGGGATCATACCGATCCATGATCGCAGTGTGCATCTTGATCAGATCCTCTATATAAAGCGCCTTGTAGAGTGTCTGATACCAGGTCTTCTCGTCAAACTCCGTAGCGCTGCCCTTGTTGTCCCATCCGCCTGGATGCGTGTAATAGTGCAGTGACAGCCCGTCCATAAAGCCGTGCGCTCCCTTCGGCGCATTCTCATAACACGTCTTTAACACTTCCTCCGTCCAGTAGATATCGTTCACATTGGGACCGCCGCAGATCTTGAAGATCTGATGATCTTTTTTGTAATTCCTGATAAACGTCTGGTATCTTCTATATAAATTAGCGTAGTAACCCGGCGTCATGTTTCCGCCGCATCCCCAGTTTTCATTGCCCACGCCGAAGTAATCAACATGCCACGCCTTCTCATGACCGTTCTGTTTCCTGAGCTCTGCCATGGGCGATACGCCGTCAAACGTCATGTACTCCACCCACTCGGACATCTCCTGCACCGTTCCGCTGCCGACATTGCCGTTGATGTACGTCTTGCAGCCAATCTGCTCGCACAACTCAAAGAACTCATGGGTGCCAAAGCTGTTGTCCTCCGTCACTCCGCCCCAGTTTGTGTTGATCATTTTCTTTCTGGATTCCTTCGGACCGATGCCGTCCTTCCAGTGGTATTCGTCCGCAAAGCAGCCGCCCGGCCAGCGCAGCACCGGCAGCTTCATCTCGCGCAGCGCTGCCACGACATCATTGCGCATCCCGTTTGTATTGGGTATCTCGGAGTCCTCGCCCACATAGAGCCCCTCGTAGATGCAGCGCCCGAGATGCTCCGAGAAGTTGCCGTAGATCTCCGCGTTGATGTGCCCCTTTTTGTTTTTTTCATTGATGTAAAGTTTTGCCATATTAAAAAATGCCTCCTATTATAATATAACCGTGCAGTGTCCTGTAACTACTGCGCCGCTTTGGATCTATTTGTAATCAAATACAGGTCTGCCATTTTCCCACTTGATCTTCATGAGCATCGTGTGCCTGTTTGGATTGTAGAGCGGATCTCCCTCGATCACACTCTCTTTGCGGGCATGGTACACAAGGATATCATTGCCCTCCTCGTCCACTGTGAAGGAATTGTGCCCCGGTCCGTACACCTCGATCGAAGGATCGGAAGCCAGCACCGGATACCGCTCCTTTTTCCACGACAGCGGATCGAGCAGGTCTGTTCCGCTCTCCGCCGTGAGCATCCCCATGCAGTAGGGCGCGCCTGTCTCGCTCGCGGAGTATGTCAGGAAGATCTTTCCGTCGCGCTTGAGCACTGCCGGCCCCTCGTTCACCCAGAATCCGACTCTCTCCCAGTCGTAGTCGGGTGTGGTCAGCAGCACCTGGACGGTCTTTAGCTTGCCGGGTGTCTCCATCTCGGCGATGTACAGATTGGAGATCTGCCTGCCCACACCGACTTTCTCCGCCCACACATAATAGCGTTTTCCGCTGTCCTCAAACACTGTAGCATCCAGCGAAAAAGCGCGGAATGAGAACTCGTCATCGTCCGCACACTGCATCTTTCCAAGCTCTTTCCATGTGCCTGTCATCGGATCGGCATCCGCGCACTCCAGCACGTACGGACGTATATTCCATATATTCTCCTTCTCTCCGCCCGCAAAATAGATGTACCATTTTCCATCCAGATAATGAAGTTCCGGCGCCCAGATATGCTCGCTCATGATCCCCGACTCGTGCTTGTGCCAGATCGTCACTTCCTCAGCGCCCGCGATCCCCGCAAGCGTATCCGCGCACCGCAGTACGATCCTGTCATAAGCCGGAACGGAAGCCGTAAAATAATATTTGCCGTTGTTCTGCCTGCAAATGAACGGATCTGCCCTCTGCAATATCCAGGGTTCATTGTATTTTAACTGTGTATCCACTTCTTGTATTCCTCCTGTTCTGCTGCGCTTCAAAGCCAGCCGCTTCACTGACCGGGGTGTATGACGCACATTTTGTTTTTATGAAAATTGAAGCAGTTTAATCATATCTAAATTATAATGGTTTTTGCTTTTTTTGCAATACATTTTTTTCGTTTCGATCCTTTTCGTTAAATTATCCATTTTTGAACACGAAACTTATTCAATTTTCACAATCCGAGGATCCGTTCACGCGCAGTCTTTTCTTGCGCTGGTTTTTCTTTCTCAGCGATCTCACCAAACACTGCATCATAATACTGATCAACCCACGCAAACGAATTGCAGATCCCGCCAAGCGCCCACGGCCTGTCAGGCGCAACTGACACATTGTAGCCATTGACTGACATGGTGCCCGGAAATTCCTCAAAGCTTGCGAGCATATAGAGGACGATATCCCGTATGTCTTCCTCCGTATCCATCCCTGTAAATTCTGCCTGGATATGTTCTGTCTGGCAGATCCCCTGACACACATGGATGTCCAGCTCTCCGCGGTATCCATAATCCGCACCGTCGATCGTATATACATAGGAAAACAGACGCAGCACCCTCCCGTCCGCCGACTGATAATCATGGAACTCCAGATCCGCAATCTTGCCCGCATAGCTGCCCCTGACATACTCCTCGATCGTCTGTTTGCTCTTCTCCCAGTCCGACAAAGCTTTCACGCCGGACTGTTCTTTGTCACGCAGCAGACAGATGACATTGGAGAAGCCGCTTCCCATGAGCGCACAGTTTGCATAGACGTCACCGGATCCCAGGATTCCAAAGCGCCACCCATCCGGCGTCCCAAAACGATACTCCGGTGTCCTGATCCCATTGGCGCCGGTCCGCTTTTTGACATACACGTTCCGGCTGACCTGCAGATACATCTGCGGATAGATCAAATCAGGATCCGAGATCACATCTGCATTCTCTCTGGCTAGCTGCATGTACTGACCTCCGTCCCCCAACAGTTTTTCCGAGATGCGCCACAGGCTGTCCCCCTCACAGACCTCATAAACCCCGAGATCCTCTGTGACGATCGTATAGTCATCGCGCTCCTTTGGCGGTACTTCATACGATATCCGATATGTTTCTTCTGCGGACACCTGCACTGTATTTCCCAAGATCAACAGTCCCGCAAAGATACATGCAAATCCCTTTTTTATCTGTCGTTTTCTTCGAGATAGTCCCATACTGCCGCATCCTTTCCCAGCCAGAGATTTTCCTTCAAATCAATACATCCCATCACTTTACCGGCGCTCGATGACCGCTCATACCAGTCCCAGAATTCCGACTCCGTCCGGTACGGCTCGAGATCCGCGCTCGCAAAATGTCCTATGAAACTATTCTCCATCGGCAGCTGTTCGATCACCTTGTTTGGTTTCGGGTCATAGGAAAGTCCGATCACAAAATCCTTGTTCTCATCTATGTAAAAGAACGGCGTAAACATATAGTACTCCCCCGCCTCCTCGTCCTCGTCAAGAAACCAGGACAGAAACGTGTCCCGGGTATCCGCATCATCGATGATCAGATCGCCATATGTTCCCTCGGACGCGACCTGTCTGCACCAGAGTGCCATAAAATCATCATTGATCTGCAAAATATCTGTGAGCGCGTATGATCCGCCGGTCATCAGATTGATATTTGCACTGCGCTGTGTCTTATGGATATAGTTGACAGGGGAGATCGGCGCATAAGTCTCCCGATAATGCACACTCATCAGATACTGACTGTGATACGGAACCTCACAGCGCACATCACTGCTGTAGATCTGGTACTTCTCCTGCAGCGTTTTTACATCCTCGTTCGGTGTCAGATGCCAGTAATTCACCTTTTGCATCGCCGTATCGTACAACAGTTCGTTGATACCCTCCGTCTGATCCCCCTCAATATCGTACAGTACCGGATACTCCACCGTGACCACATCCCAATAGTCATATGCATCGGAATACTCCACATAGTACTGCTGTTTTTGAACTGTATAATCCTGGTACCCTTTCGGTACACTGCCGCGGACTGTCAGATATCCTCCTGCCACCAAAGCCGCTGCCGTCACTGCTGCCACTCCGATCCTGATCCCGATCTGCTTTTTTTTCTTCTGTTTTGCTCCCATGTTTGAACCCCCATCGCTTTTTGAACAGTTCCTAAGTATGTGTAACTATCAGTTTCAACACATCATTTTAGCAGATGGCGGCATCATAATTGTATCGTAATTGCATCATAATTGCATCACAGACATGAGTTCTCCTTTTCGCCGCATCAGTCTCAGATCCGTTTTCCATCTGTTTAATGGTAACAGTTCAGCCTTCGGCTTCCTGTTACAAGCATGAAGCCATGCAAAAACCGCTTCGCGGATGTCAAAGCCACGTACCGTGGCTTGATGCATCTCAACCACTATGCTTTGGGCTGAACTGTAACGTTTAATGTATACTGCCGGCTTTCTACACTTGTAGTACATACCATTATGTGCTATGATAAAACCAAAATCAAATTTATTGAGTCACAGAGAAAGGACGGTTTTGCAAATGGAGTACCTATGTTCTATTCCGACCAGTTACAGGGAAGGCACCTACACCCACGAGGACTTCCACGAAGACATCGAGGAAGGGATCTTTTTCGATTACGATGATCAGTATCAGATCCTCACTTACACGGTTCCAAACCTAGAAGACTGCCGTGAGATCTCGCTTTATCAGATCTCGGACAAGGAACTTATCGAAACGCTGAATGTCACTTACGATCAGGATGGTACACTGCAGAAGATCACTGCACGGCTCAATGACCGGGAGCTGTTTCTGTATGTCCATTACACGGACTCCGGGCATGCGAAACAGGAACTCAAAAACTTTGCGGTCCGAAACGCCGATGCGATCGTGGAGCAGATATGCGCATTCAAAGACGTCGCCGCCAGACTTTTTGTGGAATATTTCTGTGACGGCGACGCTTATGACTTTCACGCCAAGATCGGCACTGCCGCCCAGAAAGAGGCAATCGAAAAAGAGTACCCAGACAATAAGGACATCGTTGACTCCCCTGGTGATTATCCTTTTGACTATTGTTATGAAGGTGATAATGAAGCGTTCCACATCCTCACTGCCTGCGCCGCCGACGGCGAATTTAATTATTTCCAGTACACCGTTGACCTCATGGAAGAGCGCATCAGGGAGAAAGCAGTGCCGCTGCTGCCAAAAACGGCGGATTTCAAATTTATCTGTGAGATGTACGATTGATCGGCAGACGCCGAAAATTCAATTTTTATAGTACGCCTCCTGCGCGCTGTACAGTCTGTAGTACGTTCCCTTTTCCGCCAGGAGTGTCTCGTGGTTCCCCTCCTCGAGGATCTGACCGCCGCCGAGCACCACGATGCGGTCACAGAACTTGCAGCTGCTCATGCGGTGTGAGATGTAGATCGCCGTCTTGTTCCGGATCAGCGTGTTAAAGTTCTCATAGATCTCCGCCTCCGCGATCGGATCGAGCGCCGCCGTGGGCTCGTCGAGTATGATAAACGGTGCGTCCTTGTACAGTGCCCGCGCGATCGCTGCCTTCTGTGCCTCGCCGCCCGAGAGCAGCACGCCCTGACCGTTCTCGTGCCCGAGCAGCGTCCGCTCCTTCTGCGGCAGCTCCTGCACGCGCTCCCAGATCCCGGCAAGTTTCAGCGCGCGCGCAAGGCGCTCCCCGTCGATCTCGCTGCCGGAAGCGATATTCTCATCGAGCGGAAAATCATACAGCCTGAAATCCTGAAAAACCACAGAAAAGATCCTGACATACTCCTTGTAATCGTATTTCTCGATATTGATGCCGTTTAGCCGGATCTCCCCCTCCGTCGGCTCATATAAGCGGCACAAAAGTTTGATCAGCGTCGTCTTTCCCGCGCCGTTCATGCCCACGAGCGCAAGTTTCTCCCCGACCCGGAAGGTCATGGACACGTCTTTCAGGATGTCCTGATCCGTCCCCGGATAGCGGAAACTGACGTGGAACAGCTCGAGCCTGTACGCGTTGTCGTCGCGCTTCTCGATCGGCAGCGTGCCGTCGTAATGCATGTCCGGGCGCGTGATGAACGTCTCGTAGGTGGTCAGGTACTCGTTCATATAATTGATATCATGATACTTGCCAAGCAGATTCTGAACGCCCGCGACCATCGTGATGACTGCCCCGGCGTACATGGTCACTTCGCCGATCGTGATGCTGCCCGCGATCGCTTTTGCCGCGATGCAGATATACGTGACAGCCGCAAACATCTGCGCGGCAAAGGTCGGCACAGCACGGCACCTGCCGCTGTAACATCCCTGCTCCGTGTACATCCTCCCCACCGTGCGGAACACCTCTGTCTTTTTGTACAGGTAGTCTTTCAGACCGAAAAGCCGGATATCCTTCACATACGTTTCCTTGTTGATCAGGTTCAGCAGATACGCCGACAGCGTGTTGACATGCTCGTTTTTCAGCGCTGTCTCCACCATTACCTCGCCCTCTTTTTTCGAAAAATGATTGCTCAGCACAAACACGACCGCAAACGCGGCGATCATCAGTGCCGCCAGAAACACCGACACCGCCATATTCTCCTTGTCACTGTCCGTCCTTGCAAAGAGCACCAGCACAAAACCGCACGCGAAGACGATTCCCGTAAGCTCCCGGAAAAAGTCGTATATCGTCTGCAGCTGACGCTCCACGCCGCCCATCCCGATCTCGCCTGCGCGCACCCTGCGGAACGCCTCCAGCGTCTCTGTCCGGTCGATCATCTCATACTCCATGGTAAATGCCTTCCGCGCAGTCCTTTTCTTGATCTCGTCCGCACACGGCTTGCAGTAGTGAGCCACGATCCGCTCACAGCCCTTTGCGGCGAGTTTCAGGACAAGCGCCGCGGACACCATCCACACCACATATATGACAGCCGTGTCATATTCTGCGAGCACCAGGCGGTCCAGGATCCCCGCGTAAAAGATATTGTTTACATAGGGCACTGCCGCCGCGGTCAGTGCACCGATCACGATCGCCGCCTTGATCGTCCTGTAGCCTTTTGTCTGAAATATGATATAGTGCCACATTTCCTGTATCGTCATATTTTTCTTCATGATACGCCTCCTATGATCCCCTTTTATGATTCCCTTTTATGATCCCCTTCTACGAAATTGATCCGTCCGGTTTTTCAGCCCCCTGCCCGGCATCCTGATAGTATCTGCTCTGCACCTGGAACATTTCGTGATATGCGCCCTGCTTCCGCATCAGTTGCTCGTGCGTCCCCTGCTCTACGACACACCCCTCGGACAACAGTATGATCCTGTCGCAGAACCGGGTGGAGGCAAGCCTGTGCGAGATGAAGAGCACGCTTTTCCCCCGCAGCAGGGTCTGATACTTCTCGTAGATCTCCGTCTCCGCCAGCGCATCCAGCGCCGCTGTGGGCTCATCGAGCATGACGAGCGACGCATCGCGGTAAAGCGCCCGCGCCAGCAGAAGTTTCTGCTGCTCCCCGCCGGAAAGCCCTATGCCGTCCGGCACGATGTCCTTGCCCAGATGAGTATCGAGCTGTCCTGCCAGGCCTCTGACCTTCTGGTCAAACCCTGCCTGCGCGAGCACCTTCCACATTTTCTCGCGGTCGTACGTCTCCGCCAGCGCGATATTTTCACCGATACTGTAGGAAGTCTGAAACGGCTCCTGAAAGATAGCCGCCTGCTTGGCAAAATAGCTTTTCCTGTCCAGATCCCTCGTGCTGACACCGTTGACATACACGGTGCCCGATGTCGGGAGATACAGCCCTGCCATCAGCTTCACGATCGTCGTCTTGCCTGCGCCGTTCACACCGACAAGGGCGATCTTCTCGCCCGCCGCCAGGCGGAAGCTGACATCGCGCAGCGTCTCCGCCTCCGCGCCGCAGTAGCGGTAGCTGACATGATCGAACTCGATCTCGATGTCCGTCCACGCGCTGCAGTCCACCGCCTCGCCGGACGGCTTTTCCTCCTCTAGATCGAGATAGGCGCGCAGGTCGTTGATGCTGTCACTGTCCTGCTTGACAGCGACCACACTTTTGCTGATCATGCCGATCCAGTTGGAAAATCCGGCGATCAGCCCCAGATAAAAGACAAACTCCGACAGACGCATGCCGCCAGCGAGCTGCAGGATCAGATACAGATAGCAGATCACGTCGCGCACCGCGTCCAGCACCGTGTCCAGGATATTGCTGCCGTATGAACGCATATCCCAGCGAAAATGAAGCTGGCGGCACCGCCTGATCGCCGCGTCAAACTTCCCGATGATCCAGCTCTCCAGCCCGAAAATGCGGATATCCTTGCCGCCCTGGATGTCGTCTACCTCGCGGTTGATATAGTGCATCGTCATCTGCTGCTCAGCGACCGGATCCTTGATCTTCTGGTAATAGCGCGTCACCCCGTACGCTGCCGCCGCGCTGACTGCGGACATGGCGATGAGCATTGCCAGGATCTTCCAGTTCATGCTGCCCACGAGCAGCGCATAGACCACAAGCCCCAGCACACTTTTCAAAAGATCGCTGTTGTGGCGGAAAAACCCTTCCAGACCAAAAGAATTTGCCCACAGACAGTTGTCCGACTTTTCTTTTAATTTGTGGATCTCCTCGTCCTCATACTGCTCCATGCTGACTGTCAGATCCTTCTCGATCTGCTCCATGATGAACAGTTCGGTCCTCGCCTCGATGTACTGCCCGTCGCCGCGCGCCTCCAGATACCCCTTTGCGATGTTCAGCACACCACAGACGGCAAATGCCGCCAGGACGAGCAGGACAAGCTTTGACATGGAGATCCCCTGTTCCAGGCTGCCTATGATCATGGACGTGGTCATCATTCCCACGATCGGCACAAAGACGTAGAACACCGCCTCCGCGATCGTGCTGAGGACGATCTTTTTCTTTTTTTGCCACAGTGGTCCATACGTGTACCGGTAATTGCTCCATATTGAATGCTGCTTCATAGTCTGTTCTCTCCCTTTCTATTCCCCTATTTGATCCGCTGACGCCATCCTACCATTTTCTCCCGTTTTTTGCACAGAAAAAGGCACAGACGGTAAAAATCTGTACCTGGATGGTCTAGAGCGTGTTTGGGATCATATCGGCAGCATGATCTCCGTCACAAAGACGCCCGGCTCGTTCTTGCGGTTGATGTAGCCGTCGTATTTGTTCACGATATTGTTGATCCGCTTTAATCCATGCCCGTGATCGCCGCGCTTCGTCGTGATGTACTCCTCGTCGAGTTTCCGCACGACCTCGCTCGTCGCATTGGTGACGGACACGTAGAGCTGCCTGCGCAGGATTCCGATGTAGAGCCGGATAAACTGATGTTCCGGATCGACTTTCTCACACGCCTCCACCGCGTTGTCGATCAGGTTGCCGATGACAACGCACAGGTCGATATCCGACACGGCAAGCTCCTTGGGCACGGTCGCCTTATAATCCACCTGGATCCCCCTCTTGACCGCGAGGGAGATCTTGGAGTTCAGGATGGCGTCCGCGTTGATATTTCCGGTGTGAAACAACAGATCGATGTCGTCAAGATCCTGTTCGAGCCTGTCGAGATACGCTTTTGCCTCATCCAGACTGTCCATCGCCAGATACGCCTTGACGGACTGCATGTGGTTGTGATAGTCATGCCGCCAGCCCCGCATCGTGAGGTAGAGATTGTGCACCTCGTCAACCTGGTTTTTCAAAAGTTTGTTCTGATACGCCGCGATCTGTCTGTCATATGCCCTGTCTATCGTGCGGTACAGCAGATAGACAATGACCGCAAGCAGGAACAAAATTGACAATATCATCATGATCATGTTCATGAGCACTCCCCCTCTGCCATTGGATAGATCTTACTCCCTGTAATACTGTATAAACCGCTCGTTCAGTTCCTGGTAGGAGTTGCGGCTGACCGGCAGGACTGTCCCGTCGGAGAGCGCACACGCCGCGCGGCTGATCTTCTCGACATACCTCAAATTCACCACAAAACTCCTGTGGCATTTCACAAACAGTTCCTTTTGGTGCAGCATCGCCGCAACGGATGCCAGACTCTCCTTGACGCGGACCGCGGCACCGTCCTGTAAGTGAAGCTGCGTGTAATGCCCCAGCACTTCTATATAACAGATGCTGCTCTCCGAAATCTTTCTGACAGCGCCCTTCTCCCCGACCGTGATGCAGTCCGTATCCTGCGCATCCGCTTCCGCCGTCTCGAGCAGTTCGTCAAGCAGACTGCCAAGCTTCTCCATCGCGACCGGCTTGAGCAGATACCGCACGGCATGCAGCTCATAGCCCTCGATCGCAAACGTCCTGTCCGCCGTCAGAAAGGCGATCGGGAGCGCTCTGTCCTTCCTGCGGATCGCGCGCGCAAGCTCCACACCGTTCATCTGCCGCATGGCGATATCCAGAAAAACGATATCGTACGCAAACACCTCGTTTTTGAACAAAAATTCCTCCGCGCTCTCATATAATACGACCTCCGCCGTGATCCTGCGGCTCTCCGCCCACTGCAGGATCATGGCGCGCACAAGCGCCGCCTGCGCGGGCTCATCCTCACAATACGCGATGCGCATACTGTTTTCCTCCTATCCTGACCTACGCTCGCTGTCCCTGCACATCCACAGACGGCAGGGCATTCAGTTTCTTTTCGTATATATAGCTGTCATAGGTGATATCCATGTGATATTTCCGAAATCTCGCCGTCCGCTCCACAACAAATCCAAGCTTCCCGAGCAGGCGGTTCGACGCCGCATTCTCTACCGCGACCTCCGCCGTCACGCACTCCGCCCCCTGCAGTCCCAGCCAGTCAAGCATCAGCTGCAGCGCCTCGCTGCCATACCCCTGACGCCAGAATTTCCTGTGAACACAGTAACCAATGTCATATATCTTCCCGGTCTCGTCGGGAAACATGCAGCACGACCCGACACGTTCTGCCGTGTCCGCAAGCTCAATGACGAGGTAATAACCATGCGGACTCTCCCCGAGCGCGTCAAGCGCCTTCTGGTAAGCCTCATCGACATACTCCTTTGCCGGATCGCTCAAGTACTTTCCGTTTTCCGCGTCAAACCACATATCCGTGAGAAACACAAGGTCGGATTCCCTGTAATTTCTGATACGGATGCGGCTGCCGCGCATATCTGTCTCTATCTTCATCCCATTTCCTCCATCGCCGGAAACGACTCCGCGATTGAAACTGCTGCCCAAAAATGATACACTTACCTAAGGAACTGTAGAAAAATAAGTGACACATCTTGCGCAATCTGAGCACTTATTTTCCTACAATTCCTAAGAAGAACAATGCGTGAAACCAGAAAGGAGCCAGATCAATGAAAAGAAAAAGTAAACTCTATCTGCGTATGACGATCCTCCTGCTCGTCATCTATCTCTTCCTGCTGACTGTCCTCTGCCTGTCCGAGTATACTGACAGCCACGCGACAATTCGCTCCTTCGGGGACGCATTCTGGTACTCCCTCGTCACGCTGACCACCGTCGGCTACGGTGATCTGACACCCGTGACGCCCCTTGGACAGGCGGTGGGCGTCATTTTCCTGCTGCTGTCCGCAGGTATTATGATGACACTGTTTGGCGCCGTGATCTCCTTTGTCACCAGCGAAGGTCTGCCGCTGTTCCTGCTCAGCCGCCAGCGAAAGAAAAACTGGTACTACTTTGCAGACTGCAGCGTGGAATCCCGCACACTGGCAGCAAACATCTACAAAGAAGACGCGGACACCGTGATCATCTTCGGCGAAAAGAGAGATGACCAGACAGAATTTCCGGACTATCCGTGTCTGTTCATCAACGTCTCCCCCGCCAGGATCGTGGAGCACAAGAAAGGGGTCGGATCCAAATGCAGGATCTTCCTGATGCAGGAGAACGACATCGGCTCAAATCCACGCGCGATCGATCTGCACACACTGCCCGTGGACGTGTACGCGAGAACGACGAACGGGCGAGACCATCTGTCGGGAAACATCAATTTCTTTCACAGCTACGACTGCTGTGCCCGCCAGTACTGGCACTCAAAACCACTGTGCAGCTATGAAAACACCATCGTGATCCTCGGCTTTGGCAACTACGGCAGGTGCATCCTCGAGCGGGCGATCATGACCAATATCCTCTCTGTCAGCCAGCACGTCGCCTACCACATATTTGGAGATGCCAGACAATTTCTCTCCATGCACAATCACCTGCACGAGACCTTTTCACTAAACAGCGTCTCAGCGACGACGGACTCCCTGATCTTCCACGACGATCTGTGGGAGATGCACCATGCGCTCATGGAGCTGGCAGACCGCATCATCATCTGCCCGGATAATGAACCGGAGGGCTGGAATATCTATTGGCGGCTCAACAGCTACTATAAGCTGCACGGACAGATCCATCTGCACAGCAACCGGAAAACCCCTGGTGTAACTTATTTCGGAGCCAACGAGGAGATCTACACGCCTGATCAGATCATGCGGACGGCTCTGAACAAGGCAGCCATCACGATCAATGAAATCTTCTGCCGCTCAGTCTCGTACCCCACACGCACATGGGATGAGCTCGACGATTTCCACCGGGATTCTAAGATTGCCGCCGCGGATCATCTTCTGATGAAGATCCGCATCCTGCTAAAGGACGAAACCATCACAGAACTGACGCCCGAGATCACGCAGCGGGCATCCAAAGTGTACCGCGAGAGCAGAAAGGCTCCCGATATCCAGGAGATGTACCGCAGGATCGACCACACCCGGTGGCTGCGCTTCTACACCTTCTACAACTGGAGCTATGGACCTGCGCGGAATGATATCGCCCGGCAGCACCCCATGCTGTGTCCCTACGACCAGCTCAATCCGGAGCAGAAGCGGGAGCGGGACGCCGCATGGGAGCTGTTGGAGAGCATCGCCCCGGAACTGTGATATCGCCACAGTTCAGCCTTCGGCTTCCTGTTACAAGCATCAAGCCATGCAAAAACCGCTTC
>CAJUQU010000017.1 GCA_910588595.1 uncultured Lachnospiraceae bacterium
AAGCTACGGGTGCCAGCACGATCATACAAGCAAGTCCCATAGCCAACATTTTTCTCATATAAATTTCCTCCTAAAAATTCAAAAAACCACTTCTTTCCTTAACCATAACACACTTCACCGGCTTTTTCAACCATTATTTGCAGTTTTCTCACGATCCGCCGACTCCCTGACCTCCCCTTTTGCATTTGCGTCGTCCATGATGATCTCACCAACCGATGGAACAACGATCGTGCCGGAAAGCGGATTCTTAATGCTGCACACTGGCGTTGTGATCTGCGCATCTACCTCGGATCTCTCAAAACAGAGGTCAGTGTCAACCATCTCACAGTTGACAAGCTTTAGTTTTTTGCAGTAGCACAGCGGCTGTGTGCCGATGATCTTACAGCGCTCAAATGTCAGCCCGTCCGCATACCACGCCAGGTACTCTCCCTTGACGACGCTGTCCCTCACCACGACGTTCTCACCGTGCCAGAAAGCGTCCTTTGTGTCAAAGTTGCAGTGCTCAAACACCGCGTTTTTTATGTACTGAAATGAATACTTCCCCTTGAACGTCACATTTTTAAAGTATATATTCTGAGAACGCATCATGAAATATTCGCTCTCCGCCGCAGAATCCTCCATCCTGATCTGATCGACAGACCACCCAAACTCCGGTGATATGATGTCACAGCCGCGGATCACCACATCACTGCACTCCCTGAGTGCCTTGATACCATGCATTTTGGTTCCCGTTATCTCTATCTGGTCCGAATACCACAGCGCAGCACGGCACAGCGGTGTCATCTCGGAATCGTGAATGCCCAGACCGTGCACATGCCAGAACGGATAGCGCAGATTGAAAAAACACTTCTCCGCCTGTATGTCCGACGCTTCCTTGACCGCACTCTCCCCGTCTGTCGGCCCGTCAAAAGAACACTCTCTTATGACCACACCTTTGCTTCCATACAATGCCCTCTCTTCATCAAATGTCTGTTTCTCGATTAACTTCATTTGCCTCATCTCCATATACGAAATATTCCGCAGCAGTCCTGTCCCCAAACATCTGCGATATCCATACATTAGTATATTATCTTTGTCAGAAAATGGCAAATAAAATAATTATAATCTTTTTGAGCTGCCTGATCCCTACTTCTCCTGCGGACGCACGCTCTCGCCCTGTTTCAACTCTTTTGTTGCGTAGAGGATCACTTTGGCATCCTCGCTGATCGTCCCGGATTCGAGCGCCGCAAACCTGTCATTTTTGTCCTTGATCTGCACCTTGATCTTCTCGGCATAATACTCACTTCCGAGGATTCCTTCCTTTTCGTTCAGTGTGTAGACAAAATATCCACCCTGCTCCTCAAAAACAGCATCGACCGGCAGTGTCAGGCTGTGGTATTCTCCCTGCACGGACTTTTGTATGGTACCGCTCAATCCGGGTTTGCCCACACCCTCCGGGAGCATACAGAGCAGATCATAGCCGCCCTGCGCATTTTCCATAAAATAGTCAACCGTGGCTTCTATCTCCGACTGCCCGTTCAGTTTCAGGCTTACTGTGTCATTCAGGTGCACATGTTTTCCCTGTTCTTTTGTGATGCTGAACTTGAACTGGCACGGACGCTGCATATCTGTCATCAGGATCGCCGCCGTGTCCGACGTCCTGCCGCCGACCTCCACCTGGATCCTCGAAACAATTCCGTCGTTTTCAGCCCTGATCGCTCCCTTTTGCTTTTTTAATGAATAAAGGCTTGCAAGCTGATCCTGGATCTGCTTTATGTCGAGCTCATAGATCGCCGCTGTGGAATCCGCCCTCGTCGTCACCTGCGCATTTGCAATGTCACGCATCTTCTGCCGCAGCGTCACCTCGCGGCTGTAGCTCACATCATTGTAATATTCTTTCGCTTTCTGTACATTTGCCTCAAGTGCCAGGCGTGTGTTCTGCCATTCGTCAAATTTTAGTTCCTCCGCCGAAAAGTCGGGCTGTTCCACCACACCTCTGCCATGTTTTGTCAGCGCATCCTGCAGCGCGAGCAGCTCTGTGTTCGCTTTTTTTATCCGCTCCTGCAGTTCCTTTTGCGCTGCTATTTCCTCGTCTGTCAGATCCGCTGTGCTGTCATCCCCTTTTCCTGAATTGTCCGCGTCGTCCGCCGGAATGTCGTCTGTCCCCGCACTGTTATCTGTATCGCTGCTGCCACTGCTGTCATTGCCATCATCACTATCAACGTCGTCACTGCCATCGTTATCAACATTATCATTGTCAGCATCATCAGCATCGCCGTCTGTAACCTTATCTGCATCACTGGTATCTGCCTCCTTATCTGCATTTCCGTGATCACCAACGCTATTGTCATCGTGATCGCCACTGGTATCACCAGTGGCGCTGTCTGCTGTCCCACTGTCTGCGTCCTTATCTGCATTTCCGTGATCACCACTGGTATCACCAGTGGCGCTCTCTGTTGTGCCATCCGCCTCTGTACCGCTGTTGTCCGCGCCGGCATCCGTTCCCGCACCGGCGCTGTCCCCTGCCGCGCCCGAGAGCACTCTGTTCTGCCCCAGCCAAGCCAGCTGTTCCTCCAGATCCCGGATCTCGCGCTCCTTTGCCGTGACCTGGTCCGTGATGCTGTAGCCTCTGTTCACCCAGTCGTGGTAATCGTCCCACGCCTCCTGACGGGAGTTGTCGGACGTGTACGGCACAGGATCTGCCAGATGCTTTCCGAGCTCCGCCTCCGCCTGATCGAGCGCCTCCTTCGCGCGCTCCTTTGCGGTCAGCGTCTCCTTGTCCGCCGTCTCGTAGTCCTCCTGCGCCCAGAGGAGCTCCACTTCCTTCTTCTGCGCGTCGATCACTTCATTGACCTGGATATCCGATAGATTGCACTGCAGCTTTGACAGCTCCGTCTCCTTGACGCTGATGATATCCGCTATATCCTTCAGGTCGATCGTAAACAGCACATCGCCCGCTTTGACCGCGTCCCCCTGCATGACATAGAGCCTGTCAACCCGGAGCCCGGACTGTGTATTGACTGCGATCTCCCCGCCTGTCGTCACGATGCCGTCCGCCTCCACCACATGCTCCACATACTTTTTCGAGGGAGTGTCTGTCTTGACAACCGCAAGCCCTGATACATAGATGCTTTTTGAAATAATCGTACACAGCCACACACATGCCAGAAAGACCAGAAATATCTTGATCCACTTCTCCATCCGCCTGCGGCTCATCAGTTTCTCCTCATCTATTTCCATCAAACAAACCCTCCATCAAACGATCCATACTACCCCTTCAAGCCGGAATACACGATCCCCTGCTCCAGATAATCCTGCCCCATGACAAACACAAACACCGCCGGTATCAGCATCACCACCGATGCCGCGAACGCAAATCCTGCCTGCATCCAGCTGATCTCCGGCAAATACAGGGACAGCGGCCACAAAGTCTTATCCTCGAGAAAGGCAAACGGCTGCTCGATCATATTCCAGTATTCCAGAAATCCGAGCACGAGCGCCGAGAGGATGCCTCCTTTGCCAAGACCGATCCCCAGCATCCAAAAGATGTGCAGCTCCCCTGCCCCGTCAATCCTTGCCGCCTCGATCAGTGCCTTCGGCAGCGACCGGAACCCGCCATAGATGACAAAGATCGGAAACGTGCTGAACACTGCCGGGAGAATGACTGCCCAGTGCGTATCCAGCAGTGACAGGCTGTCCAGTGTCAGATAGCTTGACAGCATCGTCACCTGAAACGGCAGGAGCATCAGGACGACGTAAATGGTAAAGATCACATTTTTCCCTCTGACCTGATAGGTCGCAAACGCCCACGCCGCAGGCACCCCCACAGCCATCTGTCCCAGCAGGATCAACGACACCAGCTTTGCCGAATTCCAGAACAGCACAAAGAACTCCGGCGCGTAGAAGAGCAGGTGAATGTAGTGCTCCACTGTGGGATACTGGGGGATCAGTTTCCACGACACGAACCCTGTGCCGTGCATGAACACCGGCTCGAGGCATTCGTACAAGTCCCCCTGCCCCATGACAGAACCTGTCACCACGAGCAGTACGGGCGCGCAGATCACGATGCCTGCCGCTATGAATATCAATTTTGCCACTGCCTCCGCCGCCGTGCGCAGAAACTTTCTCATCTTCACTTCGCAATCCTCACTTCACAATCCTCACTTATCCTCATTTCAAGTCTCTCATTTCAGGAATCAGGGACTGTCCGGAAAATACCTGTGACGTGTGATCGTCATGAGTGGTCCGCTGACAGTTCCTCAGCGCTGGCTGTAATACTGGAACAGTATAATGAACACAAACAGCACCCCTGCCACCAGCACACTCGCCGCCGCCATCTTGTCGAACTCAAGATTGACATACCAGTTGTTGAATGTGTGCTGCAGGAGATAGATATCCTTTCCCGGATATGAGCCGCCGACAAGATACGCCTCCCTGTATATCTTCATGGAATTTAAAAACGATAAGATCACGATCGTGTAGACGCTGCCCCTCAGACAGGGAAGTTTCACAAAGACCAGGCACTGAAACCTGTTTGTGCCGTCCACCCTCGCCGCCTCGATCAACTCGTTCGGGATCGCCGCGATCCCGGAAAGCCACAGCACGATCGTGTACCCCGTGTTCTTCCACAGATAGCTGACGACAAGGCTGTCAAAATCCTGCCTGTAAAAAAACATTCTCCACACGATGACGACGGTGGCTGTCGGCATCGCCATCGGGAACAGATAGAGGCTCTTGATGACACCGATGTCCCGTATCCCGCTGAGTGCGAGCGCTGCTGCCAGACTGATCACAACCAGAAGCGGTATCGCCACGCCCACAAAGTGGAGCGTGTTCCCCACAGCCAGGCGAAACGCCTGGTTGTGGATCACCGTCTCATAATTGTTCAGCCCCGCATACTCCCCTGACATGACCGTCATAAAGGAGCGCCGCACCACATCCGCAAACGGGATCAGCACAAAGACCGACACCCCCGCAAGGCTCATGCCGATAAAGCCTGCAAAATAACCAAATTCCCGCATTTTTTTCATTGTCCCGCTCCCCGTCTCCTGCAGCGCATCCCGAAATGTGCCTGAAACACGCTCCGGAATGCCTTGATGTCACTCGGACAGATAAATCCCCACACTGTCCGCGATCGCCTTCACTGCCGCGTCGATATCCTGTTCCCCTTCCAGATACTTTGTCCCCTGCGCATAGACTGCCTCCTCGAGCACAAAATCACTCAGATACGGCGTGTCGAGCGATGCGATCCACTGCTCCAGCTGGTCGATCCCCTCCTGGTCTACCGGATAGATATTATAGCCAAACGCCAGACCATCCTCATCCGAAAATGTTACCGAAGACTGGGCACCGTTCTCCTGGAGTTTGCTCTCATCATACGCAAATTTAGCTGCCACCGCCTTTTTGTTGATGGGCAAGCCATACTCCATCGTTCCCTGGACCGTCGTGCTGAGCATCAGGCGGAGGAACTGCTCTGCCGCATCGGGATTTTTCGTCGCGGCGTTGATCCCTGCGATCGACAGCGGCTGGTATACATTGCTGCTCTGTCCGTTCAACAGTCTGTATGCGGTATCTTCAAATCCATCCGTCCTCGGGACAGACAGCATGCTCTGATAGTTGTAAACCGTCAGGAGGTTCCCATAGTAGAACGGACACTCTTTCATCAGATACGGCCTTTCGGTCATCATCGAAAAGTACTTATCGTCCTCATAGCTTCTTCCGTTTTCTCCGGAAACCATATAATACTGCTGATAGATCTCGACCTGGTCCTCGGGTACACCCTTCATCTGCGCGTCGTACAGCCGCCTGGTCTGCTCCAGAAACTCCTGGATCTTCTGCAGGTCAAGCTGCCCTTGCGCGTCCTTCCACGAAGGGGCACAGACCGTCGCCGTGCGCTTCATGATGCCTGATGCGGAACACACTGTCAGCAGATTCTTGTCCGGGTACGCCTCCCTTGCTTTTTCCAGCATGTCTGCCAGCGACTTGTAATCGCTGATGCCGTCCACGTAGTCTTTTTTGCCTGCTACGGCTGGCAGCCCAAAAACGGTGGGCACTGCACAGATCCTGTCATCGCTTTTCAGGTTGTCGATCAGGTTCCTGTACAATCCTTCACTCTGATCCACCTCGTCAACGATGTCTGTCAGATCCATCAGCACGCCCTTCTCCACATACGTATCGATATTCATACCGTCAAGCATGATGACGTCGGGACCGCTGCCGCCAAGCAGCTGTGTATTCAGCTTCTTGATCGCGTCCTCCCTCGTGATCCCGCCCTCGTCCATGCCGACCTGGTACTCAATATAAAAATCCGGATACTGTGTCTGGTAAGCTGCGATCGTCTGTCTCACCATATCGTCATCTGTCAGACTATATACCGTGATCTTGTCGTTCGGAACGGTGGGGATCGACGCGTCGTACGTAAATTTGACGAACTTGTTGTCACTGTACACTGTCAGAAATTCATTCTGGTCATTCGCCATCATCGCCATGATGATAAGGGAAGGGGCACCCAGCGATGAGAGCCCGCCGTCGATCACCTGCTCCACCGCACTGCCGCCGATGACATGGCGGTACAAACCTTTTCCTCCCGCTATATAGATGGTATTGTTCTCCCCGAGAAACGGATAACACATATACCCGGCTCCTGTCCACGCCATATCGCTGCAGTTCTCCTCGACAAAGCTGTCGAGTGTCTCGTCCTCGACAAAACTTTTCTCCTCCAGATCATACAGAAACACTTTTTCGGATGTCACGCACATCAGCGTATTTCCGTCGCACTGCATCCTCCAGATGCTGTCCGAAATCTCTGTCAGCTTCTCCGCCGTTCCCTCATTGATATCGATCCTGTAGATATACTTGCACCCGCTGGCATAGGCATACAGATTTCCCTGGCTGTCAAACACCGCATCTCTCAGGTGCGAGTCCGCATCCGGCAGCTCGACAGGAATCTGCCTTGTGGTATCGTCTGTGCCCAAAATATACAGATTGTAGTCGAAATCCGTGCTGTCCATGGGTGCTCCCTCCAACCGGTCCATACAGATCACGGCAAGTGTCCCATCCTTTGCGATGGCAGTCGCTATGGGATAATGCCCATCGACAAAGGCTGCGAACGCCTCACTCTCCACGGTCTCCCACGTGTCTCCCTTGTCTGCCGACACATATCTCCTGCCAGTCATGCTGTTTGCGATCATCAGTCTTCCGTCGCTCAGCGTCTGTGTGTCCATCCGGTCATGGTACTCCCCCTCAAAAACCGTTTGTTCCACATAGCGCCCCATGCCGTTGTTGACGCCGCCGTCATCCTTCTGCCCGGTATCGGACAGGCTCTCCTCCGTGATGCTCGCCTGCGTCTCTGTCACGCTGTCCTGAGACTCTTTCGCTCCACACCCCGCAGCCGTGATGCTGACCATGGCTGCCATCAAAAAAGCTGCCAGTCTTGTAAACATCGATTTCTTTTTCATGATATGCCTCCACTTATATTTTATCTTCCCGGAGCCTTATGCAGCAGGAGACTCCGGGAGTTTATACTTTTTCACCGATATTGTATCATGGTAATCTCTAAATATCCTCTAAGTGACCCCGCCCCCGCTTTTTACTCATACAGATAGATCTCCACGCTGTCCACAACCGCCTTCACTGCCGCGTCGATATCCTGCGTGCCTTCAAGATACTTTGCACCCTCCTCATAGACGATCTCCTCGAGAACCGAATCACACAGATACGGTGTCTCGAGCTCCTCGATCCAGCTTTCCAGCCTGTCGATGCCGTCCTGCTCCACAGGATAAACCGTAAAATCGTAACGCTGCCCGTCCTTTGTCGAAAAACTCTCATAAAATTGTCCGCCGTCCTCACCCAGATCGCTCTCGTCATACGCAAACTGTGCGGGAAGCGCTTTTTTGTTGACCGGAATGCCAAACTGCATGGATTCCTGAACCGTCGTCCCGAGCATCATGCTGACGAACTGCTTTGCCGCGTCAACATTTTTTGCCGCTGTGCTGATCCCAGCGATCGATGTCGGATGGTAGACATTGCTGCTCTGCCCGCTCATCAGTTTGATCACAGTGCCCTCGAGCCCCTGGACTCTCGAAACAGACAGGATATCCCGGTAGATATATGCATCCACGATCTCCCCGTACACGAACGGCGATATCCGCATCAAATAACCCGAATCCCTGGGAATCAGGAAATAACGGCTCTCTTCATAATTGATACCGTCCTCACCGATCAGGTGCTGCTGGTATGACAGGATCTCCTCCTGCGGCGTACCGTTCATCTGCAGGTCATAGATCCTCTTTGCCTGCTCAAAAAACTCCCTTATTTTCGACTCGTCCAGCTGACCCCTGCCATCTTTCCACGACGGGGCGCACACCGGCATCGACCGCCGCAGGATCCCTCTCGCCGAACACACTGTCAGCAGATTGGTATCCGGATAGTCCTTCCTTGCCCGCTCCACCATATCTGCCATGGACGGATAGTCAACGACACTGCCCACAAACGCTTCGTCCCCATAGAGGACAGGAATATAGAACTTTGTCGGGACGGCATACATCGCACTGTCAACCGCAAGATTTTCGATCAGATTTCTGTACAGCCCGTCCTGCCGGTCCACCGCATCGACGATATCCGACAGATCCGTCAGCACCCCCTTCTCTACATAGTTGTCAATGTTCATGCCGTCGAGTATGATAATATCGGGACCGCTGCCGCCGAGCAGCTGTGTGTTGAACTTTTTGAGTGCATCCTCCCTCGTGACTCCGCCGCCGTCCATGCCGATCTGGTACTCGACATACATGTCCGGATACTGTGTCTGATAGGCTGCGATCGTCTGTCTCACCAGCTCGTCCTCCGTCAGACTGTAGACCGTGATCCTGTTCCCCGGCACAGAGGACACCGTGGCATCATAGGCAAAACGGACGATCTTTCCATTGCTGTATGCCGCCAGAAACTCGTTCCTGTCGTTCACCGTCACCGCCATGATACTGTTGGTCGGATCGCCGAGCGAGGACAGTCCGGCATCGATCACACACTCTACCACGCCTCCTCCGATCACATGGCGGTACAGCCCTTCATCTCCTGCTATATAGATCGTGTTGTCCGCCCCCAGAAAGGCATAGGCTGTATAGCCGCCTCCTGTCCACTCCATCCCTTTTTTGTTATCCCTGATAAAGGTATCGAGCGTCTCGTCCTCTATAAAACTCTTTTTTTCCGTATCATACAGGAAGATCTTTTCCATCGTCATACACATCAGAATGCCATTTTTGCACTGCATGAGACTGCAGCTGTCCGGAAGCGTCACAAGCTTCTCCGACGTCCCTGTGTCGACATCCACCTGATAGACATTCCTGCAGCCCGATGCGTACACATAGAGCCCTCCCTGATCGTCAAACGTCAGTGTGCTCAGACTGGAATCCGCATCCGGCAGTGCGACTGCCACCTGTTTTGAAGTGCCGTCCGTACTGTAACTATACAGATTGAAAGCGTACCCGTCCTCTCCGTCCGACGAACTGTCCACATGGTCCATACCGATGACTGCGATCGTCCCATCCTTTGCGATGGCTGCCGCAGCCGCGTAGTGATCGTCGATGAAGCCGAAAAACGCGTCAGCCGGCTCACTCTCCCATGTGCTGCCGCCGTCCTTAGACACGACTCTCTGTCTGGTGAGACAGTTCAGGAAGACGATCTGCCCGTCACTTAACGACTGTGTCTGTACCAGGTCTGAAAATCCTTTCCCCTCATAGACAGTCGTCTCCACATAGCGCCCCATGCCGCTGTCATGAACCGGATCTGTCTGCCCTGTGTCAGGCTGGCTTATATCCATGACGCCCGTCTGTGTCCCCCCTGGATCTTCTGACAGCTCCTTTGTGCCGCAGCCTGCCGCACCGATCCCGAGCACCGCTGCCATGAACAGCGCTGCGGCTTTGTGAAATATCGATTTTTTCCCCATAGTAAACCTCCATATGATCTTCAATTTCTCTTTCATATCGGTATCGTAACATACTTGTCTCTAATTATTCTCTAAGAACCAAAACCCCATGCATCATACAAAAAAGTGCATGGCAGCGACCTTCTCTCTACCATGCACCTGCTCCGTCAGGACGACGGACACTTTTTTGAGTCCAAACACAAGTTTTTATTTTCAGTGATCATACCGACAATCAATCGAGCTCTTTTTGCCTTGCCAGACCCTGTATCTTCCCGACAATCTTCTCAACATCATTTATGTACTGTTCTACCATATCCTTTGTTATCTCTTCTCTCTGAGCATCTGCATGTCTCCGACCTGACTGGTGCGCTATCACATTACGTTGATGATATAATAGCTTTAAGCACCTTTCCAGTTTATCCTTTGTCTTTACAGATGAATCTCTCTCATAGAATACAGCATCTGCTACTTCCTGCAGATTCAACCCCAGAAGATTCATCTGATCCTTCACTGACTGATACGATACAAGTGTGATCTCTCTGTAAAAATCATCCACGAATTCCAGAAACCACGCTGAATCCTCTCTTGCATTCAAAGCCCTGTCTACAATACTCATTTTTACAGAAAGATTGTTATACTTCTCCGTTTTTTGCCAGTTTCCCGCAAACATTTCAGATAAGCCAAATTTTGTTAATTCATGCAAATAAAAATCAAACGCACTTTCCAAAAACACAATCTGAGCTCTCCAGATATTTCTCGACTCTTCCTCTTTTCCACTCTCAAAAGTTCATCCGCCATGGAAAACTGTTCTCGTATATATCGGAGATTCTCATCAGAGTGCTCCTCGATCTCATTCAGACAAAACCTTACAATGACAGGCGCAGCTTTTTCCCTCGTCCCCTCCTGTCTTGGTTCCAGCTCAAGACTCCGTTCCTCCATGCCGCCACCTCTCTACTGACTGTTGCATACATCATCAAAGGAAAAATTTCTATTTAAAATCGGTATCGCACCATACTTACCAGATATATATCCTTTTTCCAGGTTTTCTGTTTTCCTTACATTTTTAATCTCAGCAAGCGAATACAGATCTGTAGATCTTTGATGATCCAATTGTGTGAACCAAATCTGATCCCGCCGAAACAAGGTCGAATCCAACAGACTTGTATCATGCGTTGAAAAAATAAGTTGAGCGAACTGATCTTTTTTTACCAGACGAAACAAATTTACAATCTCATAAACAATTGATTCGTGCAGACTCGTCTCAATCTCGTCACACACCAGGATCTTTCCTTTCCTGATAATATCAGTGATCAGACAGATAACTTCAAACAATTTTTTGATCCCCATGGATTCCTCAGTCATCAAATCAGTCTCAAACTCATCATATACTAATTTTGCCTCGATCACACTCGCCTCCTGAGAAGTCACCATCATTTTCAGCGCATCCGGCATTTCCTGAGGCAGATCTTTCGCTGACAGCCTGGTTTTCTCTAACCGCACTTTGACATCCCTGATTCCTGTCCCCAACGCCTGCAATATTTCCACAAAAGCTTTTTTGATCTCCTCATGCTGCTGCATCAGCTGTATGGAATACTCTGTCCAATTATTTACTTGCGGATTGTAGATCACGATATCTTCCCGAAAAAAAAGAAACGCATTTTCAATCTCCCTGATATTCGTATAGTTTGCCGCACATGACAAAAACAGCCTGTTCTCCTTCAAAATACTCTTGCTGACTTCAAATGCATTTTTGTATTTGTCACCTGGCTTGATGTCCATGTTTTCTCTTTCAAAAATCTTTACCTGTCGTCCTTTTGGAAAATAGTACAAATATTCTTCCTCTACTGCATTTCTTACGATCGAAAAACCGTATGCATATCTTATATCAGCTTTTACAAACTGAATGTCATATTTACTCGGGACATTCGGCGAGTTCAGCTTGTGCGGCGCTTGAAAAATGCCTTCCCCCGGCTGATGATTGATACTCTCGCTGACCAAATTGCGCATAAATTCCAAGGCATTGATAAAATTACTTTTGCCAGAACCATTTGCCCCATAAATCACTGCGGATGACATTACCCGAAAATTAGAAAAAGGTTTCAACCCCTCCTCAAAAGTATTGTCACTGCCTGCAATCGCCGAAAAAATAATTTTATCCTTTATCGATTTGTGATTCGAGCATGAAAATTGCAACACCATACGCAGCGCTCCTTTTTGATTTAATATATACATATTACCCTCGAATTGTTGGTTTTGTCAATTATTTCTGCATTTTTTATGCAAATTCCTTTTTTAAATCTTATATTTCGTCACTTAAGGAACCGCCTGATTCAGATCGTACCTTTAAGCTATAGTATGCACATTTTTCACAAATCAACTCCACACTTTACACCTCAGAAGATTTTAAGTATAATGAAATACTGTAAAAAACTGTTTACAAAGACTGGAGATACATTGGCAGACGATCAGCCTTTAGAGATAATTTAGAGAAAAATAAAGTAAAATATACTCTGCACACTACAACATTCTATGGAGGAGTCCGAAAATGCGTATATTACTCGCGGAAGATGATAAGAAACTAAATGAATCTCTCACAAACCAGCTGCTCGCCAAAGGATTTGATGTCGATCCCTGTTATGACGGCGAGGAGGCATTGTACTACGCCGAACAGAATATCCACGATGTGATCCTGCTCGACAGGATGCTTCCCTATATGGAGGGTTCGATCGTCGTTACAAAGCTGCGCCAGCAGGGTATCAGCATCCCGATCATCCTCATAACGGCGCTCGGCACCTTGAACGACAAGGTAACTGGCCTGAACCTGGGCGCGGACGATTATCTGGTAAAACCTTTTGCGTTCGAGGAGCTGCTCGCGCGCATCCAGTGCGTCACGAGACGCTCCCCCATCATCAGCCAGACCGATCTGGCGCACTACTGCGATATCCAGTTTAACGAGATGACAAGCACGCTCACCGGTCCGGGCGGCAGCTGTTCGTGCTCCAGGCGCGAGGGCGCAATGCTCGATGTGCTGATCAAAAACGGCGGTCAGACACTCTCGAGGAATATGCTCCTGTTAAAGATCTGGGGACCTGACAGCGACGTCGAGGAGGGAAACCTCGACAATTATATCTACTTTGTCCGCAGGCGGCTCAAAGCGGTCAAAAGCCGGCTGAATTTAAGGACTATCCGAGGCGTCGGCTACTGTCTAATGGAGGAGTGATCCCTGTATGAATACCATCAAAAAAGCGCACATCCAGCTGACTCTGTTGAATGGCTGCATCACCACGCTCATCCTGATCACCATGACACTCGGCTATCTGTTCATATCCGAGAGCAATATGATGCAGCACAGGATCGCATCCTACCCCAGAGATATCTACCCGATCGCATCCTACATCGAGCAGCAGGATATCGTCAGCAACACATGGCTGTCCCAGCTCGAGTCCAACAACAAATACTACATCTCCCTGATGGACAACGGCACGGAGTTCCTCTACAATGTGAACAGGGATCTCGCCCTCGATGAGAGACAGCGTGTCGTCGACGCCGCCTGGGAACTATACCGCACAGGCGACACGCCCAGGACCACACATCCCCTGTCACATGACAGCAGCTACGTCTCCTATATCATGGAGCTCAAAAATGACGCGGACGGCACCTCCGCAAAATATTATTGTTCTGTCATCTACATCGAAAAAAACCACACCTTTCTCGAAGTCCTGCTGGCGGCGCCCCTCCAGGATCTGCTCGAACAGATCTCCAGACAGCGTTTCCTGTTCCTGGGCATCATCACGCTCGCGCTCATCGCGATCTGGATCTTTGCGTGGATCTTCACGGGAAAACTGCTCGATCCCATCGAGGCAAACAGACTCCGGCAGAACCAGTTCATCGCCTCCGCCTCACACGAACTGCGCACACCGCTCGCAGTGATCCTGTCCTGTGCGGAGACAGAGCTTGCCAAAAAGGAGTCCTCGGAGCTGTCGACGATCAAGAGTGAATCGCTGCGCACCTCGAGGCTTTTGGGCGACATGCTCACACTGCTCAGCTGTGACACGGGGCATCTCGAGATCAAACCTGTCAGCACCCAGCTTGACACCCTGGTTCTCAATGCATGTGAAGCTTTTGAGACCATGGCGGCTGCCAGGCACATACGGATCACCGCCATGCTTCCGGAGAACATCCTCCCTGACTGCCTGTGCGACAGCGAGCGCATCACGCAGGTGCTCGCTATCTTCCTGCACAACGCCATCAGCTATACGCCGGAGGGCGGATCGATCACCCTGTCCGTCCGTCATCGCAGCCCGCATCACAGATCCGGCAGGCACTTTGAGATCCAGATATCCGACACGGGTGTCGGGATCAGCGACGAGGAAAAAACCCGGATCTTCGACCGCTTTTACCGCAGCGAAAAAGCCCGAAGTGATAAAAATCACTTCGGGCTGGGTCTGTCGATAGCCCATGACATCATTACCGCGCACCACGGCTCGATCACTGTGACCGACACGCCGGGCGGCGGCACGACATTTATCATCACGATTTAGTCCTCACCGGACTCCGCGACCTTGCTCGCCCTCGCTTTCACCTGCGCATCCTGGATGTCGCTCGGCGTCTGCTCATAGCGGGTGATCTCGTACTCGAAGCTGCCGCGTCCTCCTGTCATGGAGCGGAGCACTGTACAGTAACCTGTCAGCTCCATCATCGGAATGTCCGCCTCGATCACCTGCTTGCCGTTTCCGATCGGGTTCATGCCCAGCACCCTGCCGCGCCTCTTGTTCAGATCGCCCATGATATCACCGGTATAGCGCTCGGGCGCTGTCACCTTGAGCGACGCGATCGGCTCGAGCAGAACAGGTCCCGCCTCCATAAAGCCTTTCTTAAACGCCTGGATCGCCGCCGTCTTAAACGCCATCTCCGAGGAGTCCACTGCATGGTACGAACCGTCATACAGGATTCCCTTCACACCCACGACCGGATATGCAGCCAGAGGTCCCTTGATCACGGATTCCTGCATCCCCTTCTCCACAGCCGGGAAATAATTCTTCGGAACCGCACCGCCAACGACCACCTGCTCGAACACATACGGCTTCTCCAGATCGCCTGACGGCTCGAAACGCATCTTGACATGACCGTACTGTCCATGTCCGCCGGACTGCTTTTTGTATTTGTACTCCACGTCGGATTTCTTCTTGATCGTCTCGCGGAACGCGATCTTCGGATCGCCCAGCTCGATCTCACACTTGTACTCGTTTGCCAGACGGCTCTGGATGATCTCAAGCTGCTGGTCGCCGATGCCGTACAGCAGGGTCTGCCTGTTCTCCACATCGTTGACCACCTTCAAAGTCTGATCCTCGTGCGACATTTTCTGCAGTGCCTGCGACACCTTGTCGATATCGCCCTTGTTCGGCACTTTGTAGCGCTTTGCCGTGTACGGCTTGGAGATCTCAAACTTGCCGTACTCGATCACAGTTGCCTTGGTAGAGAGTGTATTTCCGGTCCTCGCCGCGGTGAGCTTTGCGATCGCCCCGATGTCGCCGGCGTGAAGCTCGCTGATCTCGATAGGCTTGCTGCCCTGCAGTATGTACAGTTTGTTAACCTTCTCCTCAATGTCCTTGTCTTTGTTGTATATCGTGTCATCCGACTTGAACACGCCGGAACACACCTTGATCAGAGAATACTTTCCGATAAACGGATCCACGATCGTCTTGAAGACATATGCGGACTTTGCCTTTGCAAAATCATAGTTTGCCTCAAACACCTCGTTTGTCTTCATGTTGAAGCCGGCGATCTGCTTATTCTCAGGGCTCGGCATGTATTTCACAATGTCGTCGAGCAGCGTGTATGTACCCTGGCACAGCAGGCTCGAACCCATGCTGATCGGAACGATGGCGCTGTCGATCACGTTTGTCCGCAGCGCTGCGCGGATCTCATTTTCCGTAAAGGTCTCCCCGCCGAAGTAGCGGTCCATAAACTCCTCGCTGGTCTCGGCTACCGCCTCCATCAGCGTGTCCCTGTACAGATTCAGATTGTCCATGCTGTAATCCGGGATCTCGCACGCCTCCACGTCCTTGCCCTTCCAGCGGTTTCCCGTCTCGCTCACGACATTGACATAGCCCACAAACTTCTCATTCTCCCTGATCGGAAAATGGAAAGGTGCGATCTTCTTGCCGTACATCTCCGTGAGTTTCTCCACAACGTTCTTGAACGACGCGTTGTCTGCATCCATACCTGTCACATATATCATCCTCGGCAGCTTGTGCTTCTCACACAGCTCCCACGCCTTCTCTGTCCCTGCCTCGACGCCGGACTTGCCCGACACCACGATGACCGCTGCATCTGCCGCACTGATAGCCTCCTCAACCTCACCTATGAAGTCAAAATACCCGGGGGTATCAAGGATGTTGATCTTCACACCCTCCCACTCGATCGGCACGACGGATGTGCTTATGGAAATCCTTCTCTTCTGCTCTTCCTTGCCAAAATCGCTGACGGTATTGCCGTCCTCCACTTTTCCCATGCGTGAAGTGATACCTGACAGATACGCCATTGATTCCACGAGACTCGTCTTCCCTGCCCCACCATGACCTAACAGTACTACGTTTCGGATCTTATCAGTTGTGTAAACATTCATTGCAGCTACCTCCTAAATTAATTGAGCACACTCACAAATCCCACAAAATCTTTCCGCAAGGGCACTCTTCGTTATATGATAGTTCACCATGCTGTTCTCGCATGACCTAACTATTACAAGTTTACTATAATTTATCAGACAATTCAATCTTTTTTGTGCAATCTGCATATCATATTTTGCATAAAATCCTTTCCGAAATTTCGTTACAATTGCTGAAACTTTATACTTGACATACCCCTTTTTCAGCAGAGGACTCACGGTCAGTCCCTTCTGCCCGCGGCATTGCAGACGCGGTTTACAATGGAATGTGAATGGAATGCCATAAACCTGTTGACGCCAACACATGAAAGTGCAATAATTATCAGTGACACTGCGCGGTTCATATACAATACCGCGCTATTGTACCATTATAGTTCATTATATTATGACAGCTCTGCCGTATTACAAAAACATCACTACATTTTCGGAAAGGACACAAAGCTCTATGAACATGAACAAATTCGGTTTTATCAGTCTCGGATTGATCGGCGGATCGATCGCGCTCGCGATCAGACAGATCTGTCCCGACGCACGGATCGTCGCCTGCGCGCGCAGACAGTCCACACTCGACGAAGCGCTCGCCGCCGGTGCGATCGATGAAGGCACCACGGAAATAAACGGACTCTTTTCCGACTGTGATATGATATTTCTATGCGCCCCTGTCGCCGTCAACAACAAATTTTTAGAGCAGCTTCGCCCCATCCTCTCCGAAAAGACGATCATCACGGATGTCGGCAGCGTCAAGGGCTCGATCCACGAGGCGGTCTCTCGGCTTGGGCTGGACAGTCACTTTATCGGCGGACATCCCATGGCAGGCAGCGAGAAAACAGGGTTTTCCAACGCCAGTCCGATCCTGCTCGAGAACGCGTACTACATCCTCACGCCCACGGAAACCGTTGCCAGGGAAGCCGTCGCAGAATACTATTCGCTGGTCAAAAAAATGGGGGCGATCCCCCTGATCCTGAACAGCCAGGAGCACGACTATGTGACCGCGGCGATCAGCCACGTGCCGCATCTTGTCGCCGCCGCGCTCGCCAACCTGGTACACGACCACGACTCCGCAAACGAGACGATGAAGATGATCGCCGCCGGCGGCTTCAAGGACATCACGCGCATCGCCTCCTCCTCCCCCGAGATGTGGGAGTCGATCTGCATGTCCAACACGGAAAACATCGCCGATCTGTTAGACGATTACATCAGCTCGCTGCAGACGATCAGCAGGGCTGTGCGAACCCGGCAGACAGGATTTACGCATGACCTGTTTACCGCCTCCAGGGAATACCGGGACTCCTTCGCCGATCTGCCAAAGGGACCGATCAAGAAGATCTTTGCGTGCTATGTGGACATTCCCGACGAGGCAGGCGCCATCGCCTCGCTCGCCACACTGCTCGCCAAGGCGGATATTTCCATCAAAAATATCGGCATCATACACAACCGCGAGTTCGAGGAGGGGGTGCTCCGGGTTGAATTCTATGACCAGACTGCATCGGATGAAGCAGTTGCCTTGCTGCAGAGTCTGCACTACTTGGTCTATGAAAGGAAATGAGGCATGGGATAGGACGTAGCTTAAGCGTTTCTCATAAAAGACACGGCGCCTGCATAATATACTATAAAATCTGTAACTATAAGAGGTTTCATATTTTATGTGGGCAAAATCAAAGCCATATCTTATCTCTATCCTGATCGCCCTTGGTGTCGGCGGTCTCTCGGCGTTTCTTATCCGCGAAAATGTATATATCTATGCTTTCCTGCGCAAACCGCCTCTGGCACCGCCTGCCATATTATTTCCAATCATATGGACACCGCTCTACATACTGATGGGTGTCAGCAGCGCCCACATCTTTTTGCAAAGGGCGGCGTATCCCGATAACGTTTTTGACGCACTGCTAAACTATACGCTCCAGTTGATTCTCAACTTTTTGTGGCCTGTCATCTTCTTTAATATGCACACATATTTATTTGCATTTATATGGCTTGTGGTTCTGTGGACCAGCATCCTGAAAATGATATTCAAATTCAGCAGACTCGATACCGCCGCTGCCTACCTGCAGATCCCATACCTTCTGTGGGTAACTTACGCCGGATATCTGAATTTTATGATTTACCTGTTGAACTGATATGTGTTTTGTACGAGGTAAAGAACTCTTATAAGCAATCTCAATATAGCTACCCTTGCCATGTCATGCTAAAATCGTGTTGTGATGTGAGGAATCGTCTACCAGAACCATGGAAGTTTCCTGCATCAGATCTGCGCAGACACCATTTAACAATCATTGTCGCATGGAGGTTCAGATGAAATACAAGAATGCCAAAGACATTTTCCCCGAAAATCTGCTGAAACAGATACAGCGCTATGTCTCCGGAGAAGTGATCTATATCCCTGCCGGAAAAGAACGCAGATCATGGGGAGAGACATCCGGATATCACCAGTATCTGTCAGAACGCAACAGGGCTATCAAAAATGAGTACAAAAACGGCGCCGATATAGAAAGCCTTATGACAAAGTATCATCTTTCCTTCGAGTCGATCAGAAAAATCCTATACCAGAAGGAGGATATCATTTTGGATTACAAGACATCACTTACATCCGCTTACGACTATGCATCCTGCGGAAAAATCGACGAGTGGATCCACACATACCTGAAATCAGACGGTCACAATGAGGCATTTTCAGACGGCTTAAAACTGTTTGACCGCTATTACATCGGGCCGATGACAATGCCCACCAATCTGTTCCACCGCTGCTGCGGACCGGAAGCGAACATGACTTACCATGTCGACGCGGAGTGGTTTTACATCCACGTGGCTGACCTGAAAAAGGTTCTCGAGACAAACCAGGATATGCCGCCCCTGATCGCCCATTACGTCGAGCATGATTTTGAATTGAACGACGGCAATCACAGGTTGGAGGCTTACAATCAACTCCAGTGCCAGGAGATCCCGGTCATCATTTGGATCACGGAAGAAGATGAATATCAGGAATTTCTTGAAAAATATGGCTCCTATATGCAAAACGCAAGTGTTATCCGCAGATGATTTTCTTGCTGCCTATATATTCCAAAAGGATGGCTGGCATAACACGCCAGCCATCCTTTAAAATTTCCTTGTTATCGCCTAATTTTTCCCAGTCGATCCAAAACCTCCGCGGTTTGCTCCTGTGAGTTCGGAAACCTCCTCAAACTCAAGCTCCGGCTGCTGTTCCATGATCCTGAACTGGCAGATGCGGTCATTCAGATGGATCACCGTGTCGCGCATCGCATACATCGGGACAAACCACTGATCGTCATTTCCGCAGTAGCCGCCCTCCCCGGTCTCACGGTCGGGACCGTCGATCACGCCCTGATGGTTCACCTGTATCAACCCAAAATTTTTAAAAGTAGAGCTTCTTGGTACTACGTGAGCTTCGTACCCTCTTGGCAGCTCCACCGCTATCCCCAAAGGAATCAGCTTAAACTCCCCCTGCTTCATCTCGACCTCCTCCGAAGCCCTGAGATCAATCCAGTTTCCCTTTGAAATCTTTTCCAGTTTCTGTACTTTATCCGTAAAATATTTAATCTTAATCGTCATCGTTGTCCCCCTGTGGCTGGCACTCGAACCAAAATCATAAAATCTCTGATTTCACACAAACAATTGATTACGCCTCACACGCATTTTTCTTGATCGCGCAGCTGCCATTCGCACTGAACGGCACAATATTCCGGTCCGGAATCCCCGCCGCCTCACGCCCCATGGGAATGTCATCATAATCCCCGCAGTGGAGCACAGGGATCCGAGGATCCTCCTGTGCCAGCGAAGCCTGTACATCGATCACTCGCTGGTTGCTGCTGCCCTTCCACAAAAGTGCCGTATCTCTTTTGTCCTGCACAAATTCGCCGTCGACAAGCACATCAATATATCTGATCACAGGATATTTCATGACCTCCTCCCACACATCGCCTGTGTAGAGCCAGATATTCTTATCCGGGTATTTTGCCTTGATCTCCTTTGCGAGCTCCTTCACGCCCTCCCTGTTCGCGCAGTGGAGCGGATCCCCGCCGGAGAATGTGATCCCCTCGATATATGGTTTGTCAAGCTGCTCAAAGATTTCTGTCCTGGCGGCATCATCAAATGCCAGCCCGCCATCCGGATCCCAGGTCATAGGGTTCTGACACCCCCTGCAGCAGTGCTCACACCCCGCCACCCACAAAACAACACGGAGCCCGTCCCCGTTCAACATATCATCCTTTGTGATATTGTGATATCTCATAATCAATCCAACCTCCAGAATCCCTGCATCTATCTATTCCACGAAGAACGCCTCCTTTGGCGTTCTTCCAAAAACGACTAGTGCTTCTTAGAGCGCGTCCTTTGCACCCTTAGAAGTACTTCGTTTTTTACATACTTTTGCGTTCCGCGATCTCCGCCATTTTCGCATCGTTGAGCCTCGTGTCCCCGTGCACACGGGAATATGACAGATACCCGTTCATGCGGTCGATCTTCGTCAGATTCTTGCTGCCGCATTTCGGGCACACATCCATCTCGAGCTCCTGGTGCCCGCAGTCATCGCAATAAGCCAGCGACAGGTTGACACCCTCGTAAAATCCCATCTCCATCGCGCGCCGCACGAGTGTCTTGATCGCCGAGATGTTGTAGTCGATCGGATATTTGACATACTGGATCTTGCCGCCGTTGGACAGCTCCCAGAACCGGTATTCCAGATCCTGTTTCTCGATCGGTGTGATGTCCTCCGTCACATGGCAGTGAAAACTGTTGCTGACGTACTCCCTGTCAGAGACGCCCTCCACAATGCCGTATTTTGCGCGGAACTGCTTCACCTGCAGACCGCAGAGGTTCTCTGCCGGCGTTCCGTATATCGCATAGAGGTTTCCGTCCTCCTCCTTAAAACGATTGACTTCCTTGTTGATATACTCGAGTACTTCCACCGCAAACGCGCCGTCCTCCACGAGCGATCTGCCGTTGTAGAGCATCTGAAGCTCATTGAATGCCGTGATGCCAAAGGAGGCTGTCGCATATTTCAGCAGCGGCTTGATCTTGTCCGAAAGTTTCAGATGACCGCCCAAAAAACCGCCTTCACAGTATGCCAACGGATTCGTCGAGGCACGCATATTCCCCAGATACGCATAAGTTCTGATGTGCAGCTGCCTGATCAGATTCAGATAGTAGTCGAGCACCTCGTAGAAATCCCTGCTCTCCTGTCTTGCCTTGGCGAGGATCATCGGCAGGTGCAGCGAGACGGCTCCGACATTGAAACGCCCCACAAACACAGGCGTGTCCTTGTCATCCGCAGGATGCATGCCGCCCCTCTCATACCACGGCGAGAGAAACGCGCGGCAGCCCATAGGCGAGATCACCTTTCCGTACTGCTTGTACATGCTGGCGATATAGCCCTTGCCCGTCAGACTGAGCCAGTCGGGGTACATCGTCTTTGCGGAGCATTTGACGCCCGCCTCAAACACCTCCTCGAGAGGTTGTCCGGGACCATGCAGGTTTTCATCGTACAAAAAGACGATCTTCGGGAAGAGCACAGGCTTCTTGCAGTCCTTCTTGCCCTGTCCCTTCCGTCTGACATTCAGCATCTGTATCGTTGCCATCTTCGCAAAACGCTCTGTCCCGATGCCAGCCGTCACCGTGATGAACGGGTAATCGCCGCGGCTGCTTGCCACCGTGTTGAACTTGTACTCCCAGCCCTGAAACCCCTGCTCGAACTCACGCTCCACGTCGGCGATCGCCACCTCCTCCGCTTTCTTCTGGTCGATGCCGAGACCGACATATTTTTCGATGGCAGACTGGTATGTCTTTTCCGCGTAGGGGGCAAGGATCTTGTCAACTTCGGGAACGGTGAAACCGCCGTACTGCTGGCTTGCAGCACTGAGCACGATATCGCCGATCACATCGAAAGCCACATCCAGCGACTTCGGTTCGTTGTACCAGATATTTCCCATCTCAAACCCGCCGGAGAGCACATTCTCGACGTCGAAAAGGCAGCAGTTCATCGTGTCACGCCGCGCCGACATATCGTGAATGTAGATATAGCCGTCCCTGCACGCCTGGATCTCCTCCGTCGTCAGGAAGAATTTCTGGTACAGCTCCTTGTTGAACTGGTTGAAGATAAGGCTCCTCTTTGTGGAAACAAGCGCAGAATCCGTATTTGCGTTCTCCTTGTCGCCGACATACATGATCGACTGGCTCTTTTTGTACACGTCATCCATCATGCGGACAAAATCCTGCTTGTAGTTTCTGTAGTCGCGGTAGCTCTTTGCCACGACCGGCTTCACGTCCTCCAGGGCGCTCTCGACAATATTGTGCATCACCTGGATTGGGATCTTATCGGCATCCATCTCGTCCACCTTGTCGATGACATCCTGACAGATCTGGCGTTTCTCCGCATCCGTAAATTTTGTCAGTGCACGGTAGGCAGATTTCCCCACAGCAGTGATGACCTTCTGCACATTGAACGCCTCTTTGCTGCCGTCCTTCTTGATCACATAGACGGTTTTTTTCGGTTGGTAAAGCACACTGTAATCGATTTCTTCGCTCATTTACATCCTACTCCCTTATACGTGTTTTCCTTTTATATAGTGTCTGTTATTTAATCGCTATACTAGATATAGTGTCTGTATATTAGTATAGAGCAACAAAATCTTGTTGTCAATCACAAAATCGAGTGTTGTGCACAAGTCCGTCACATGAAAATTTTTGTTCTGAATAAGAAAACGAAAAAGTGTAAAGACTGCAACTATACAGCTTTACACCTTCTTACAACGCTTTATTCTTTTACCTGCTCTGACTTTGCCTTCGGCTTCCACACTTTGACACCGATGAATCCGCCGATCCCTGACACAGCCGCAATCACTGCAAAAACCATCAGGTATGATAATACCATTCTGAAAAATTCTATTAAATTTGACATGATCTTACCTCGCATTCCGCCGCCACCAGCCTGGAATCCTGTCCGAAACTGTCGCCGCATAAAAATTTATACCATAATCATACCACTTGTCTTAGTATATCGTCAAGCAGGTAATTTTATCAAATTTCAATCAAGCAGGGGAAAATCTTTCCCCTGCTCAGTGTCCGTGTGCATCAAATCACTACATGTTTCTAAGGTAAGAGAATCTTATCGCCGATATTGATCCGATTCTTATTGCTAATGTGAGGATTTGCATCCATAAGCTCCTTCAAACTCAATCCAAGTCTGGCAGCTATACGGGACAACGTATCCCCCTTCACTACAATATATTCCTTGCTTGGTTTCGCATCTGTAACTATCGCAGCAGAATTCGCTTCACTTGGTTTCACATCTGGATCTGCCGCCGCAGAATCCGCTTCATCCGGTATCGAATCTGTAACTGTTACCACATAATCCGCCCCGCTAAAAATGTTAAACATAGCCAGTCCTATATCGATAATCTGGAAAGATCCCATATACGACAACTTACCTGTCTGCGCGTCATAGCGGTACAGATTTGCATACTTCCCGGCGTTTTCCTTGCCCAAAGCCACATGCATATCGACTTTCATGCCAAAGTTTGCGCGATTCTGCATAGAAGCTTGTTTGTAACTTATGACATTCTTACATGTACTCTCAATTACAGCCGCCGGGACAACCCCTCTGTTCTCCGATAACGAAAGATCCAAATCTTTCGTTATGATGGCACGGGAAATATCGAATCCGGCAATACTAAATGAAAAATCTTCCCCTGTGTTCATGCTCAACATTATGGTTTTGTCTATCATGATCTGCAAAACATGAGCAGGAACGATCATTTTTCTGCCTGTTAAGGTATTGAGCACGCTGATCACAGTGGCATTTGGCTGCAATACAGATAACTGTTTCTGTAAATCTGACGTTATCTGAGTCCAATCCGCAACGATCTCATTCGGAACACGCTTAGAGCTCTCTTGAGCGGACGGCTGGTCATTCGATTCCTGCGGTTGGTCATCCGATTCCTGTGGCTGATCATCTGGTTCCTGCGGTTGATCATCTGGTTTCTGTGGCTGATCATCCGGTTCCTGCGGCTGATCCAGTTCCGCAAGGCTGTTCTTCAGCATTGCTGTTCCGAACACACCAGGGGATGACCATCCATTCCCCGACTCATCGTACCAGCTCAGCGTACCAATCCTTTTACCGCCTTCCGCATCATTAATCTGAAGTTCGATACCGATCTCCATATCGCTGGCGGGTACGATGTCCGTCCACTTGATAGCTGCCTCAACGTTATAACCATCCTCTGTTGTTGTCACCATAGACTGAATGTTTTCTGCCTTGCATTTTGGTCCATTAAAACTCTGCTCATTCAGATAATTAATACGATACTGCTTGTCGTCCTCCTCATAGGCATCGGATTTGTGATTGTTCTCATCAATAAAGATCTCCAGGGAGTCCTTCTCATGAACCTGGCTGCTTGCAGCATCAAGCTCACTGTCCTTGATTTGGGCAAACACATACAAGTACTCCTGATCCCACATCAGGCTTGCCTCTGCGCTGGCTTTGGCTCCTGAACGGATTGTCAGCGGAATGGTCACAGCTGTATCCCAGCTGCTCTCTTTCACTCCATCCACCTCTGCCGTTCCCTTAGGGATATACGTAAAAGGTTTCAGCGTTGCAGCCGCATAGTATTCACTGCTTGATGCCTGGGAAAGCGTCGTATCATTATATGCCGCTTTCTGGCTGCCATTGGTAGCGACAATATCAAATCCCATCTTAGCCGCCACTCTCAATTGAGCGCTGTCCAATTCCCTGCTCACCACCGCTGTGTAACCACCGTCTGTCTCCTTCGCGTTGGCACGCAGGCACTCCGCAGATATAATACTGCCATCTGCATTGGTAAGATAAAGCGTCACTTTATCTTCTGCATCCTTCACCGCATCCGCTACGTTCACCTGCACGGAGATCCCCTTCTCGTTCCATATTGGAACAAAGCTTACGGTAGTACCGTTGTGGGTGTACGTCTGTTTCTCGCCATTGTCAAAAGAACCTTTCAAAGAATGTACCACTGTCAGCTTACGGATCACAGGTTTCAGCGATTCTACATTTACAAATGCCCAATAAGAAGGCTTTACCTGGTAATCGTCGTCAAACAGAAGCGGGCACTGCTTTCTCGAGCCGTCGGTTCCTCCTCCCACAGAACTTGAAGTCTGCAGCCAGGAATTCTTATCTATAACGCCCCAGATTGTAATATTGCGAACGATATAGCCATCTTTTTTCAATCGACGGACAGAATTGTAAATATCCTGATAACGCTTTGCCTGTCTCTCATACTCCGCCTGCTGCGTAGCACTGGTTCCATCATAGGACGCACTTGCCGCAAAATCCAGCTCGGTAATCTGAACCTGTCCTACTACGTCATAGTAAGCTTTCACCGCTGTCTCAAACTCATCGACAGTGGGCGTATCACTTGTCTGATAATGTCCCTGCATTCCCATGCCGTCGATTCTTGCTCCATCTTTTGCCTTGACATCCTTCAGGAGCTGTACAATACCATTGCGCTTGCTGGAAAACCATTCATTATAATCATTGTAATACAATTCCACGCTTGCCGGCATATACTTATTGGCATACGTAAACGCATTCAGAATGAATTCATTGCTATGATATACTGCCCACCAGCTTGAATTCTCACTGTCACTGCGATACGTACCTGTGCTGTCGCTGACTGCCTCGTTGACCACATCCCAGCCATAGAACATATCCTTGTACTTGCTGCCAGAACCCGTAAAATGCTCAGCTATGGTCTTAATGTACCACTCGAGCCTCAAATTCATGGTATCCTTGCTCACATAAGGCTTGCTTTCGTCATAATCCTCATGGAAAAACCATTCCGGTGTCTGTGAATGCCATACCAATACATGGCCGCGGATTTTGATAAAATCCTCGGGATTCGCCTGATTCCAGTCATAGATTGCATCCAGTGTCTTCTCAGCACGGCTGTAATCCAATCTGGGAACCTGGATCTCCTGTCCGTTTATAGATGCTGTCTCCGTGCCGGGACATGTTTTTGAATAACCAAACATCGCATCCGGCTTTAATTCATTCCCTAACGTTACCGCATTAAAATGCTTCGTGACAAGCTGCATGAGCAAATCGTCCGAAAGTTCGGAATTCAGGATGGAAACACCCATGATAAAATCGGAACCCATCTCCTTGGTGACTGCATCCTTTAGGTCCGGAACATCCGTCTGAATCTCCTTATCCGGCATGATCATTTCACGCAGGTCCACGCCGGTCGCATAGTATGTACCCTTGACGCCGGGACCGCTGCCGTACTCCGTTCCCTGCTCCAGAATGCGGATCACAACCTTTTCCAGCTCGCCTGTCCAGGATGGCGTAAAGGTTCCGGTAAACTTGGTCCACACGCCGGGCTCTAAGACTTTCTGTTTATCGCCGGTCAGATTGCAGCTGTAGTTGGTCTCGCCGTCTGCCGTGATAAACGGTGCCATCTGCACGGTACGCATCTCATCTGGTTGATCCTTATAATCGTCTGCGTCCAGCATCACATAGAAAGTATACTGGTATTCCTTATTCTTTGTTACAGCAGCCGTGATATCCTGCGCAAAACAGTTATAATTGGAATCACGTCCTGTAATCTTTCCATATGTCTTGAAACCACCGATCACCGCATCCGCCGAAGTCTCTGCGGTGATGACAGCACTTCCCTGCTCGGCTCCCCATACATCGAGATTATCTGCATCCTCAAAGTTCGGATTCTTAATCAGATTATCCCCAAGGGGTATCTCCTCGACATTGCCATTCATGACAAACTCGATACTGACAATCTGGACGGTACGGGGACTGCCATAAGCATCATTCGCGTCATTTTCATCGCTGCACATAAAACCGATGGTTGCCGCTTTGCCTTTGAAATCAGGCACAAAAGAATACTCTTCCGCACCGGAATTGCCATAATATGCTTTTAATTCTTTCTTGGCGCCGTCATATACCTTTATACCCAGCGTGGCATTCTGGTCTGCCGTCTTAATCGTGATCTTCTCACAGTTGGACATATCCAGCGTCTTTGGCAGATCCAGGCAATACTCCTCCCACTGCTTATTATAGGTGAGAATCAATTTCCCATCGGTGAGTTCTACTGGCGCATTGCTCCAACGCTCATAGGCTCTCAACTTTTCTGCGGGATAAAAATAACCCTCGTCATCTCCCTCATCAGGCGGCACATCTTTCATCGCAAAAGAGAAGCTGACTATCTGGGATGTAAATGGATATGTATCTGCAACACTGTCTGACATTACGCCAATGCAGACTGCTTCACCGGAAAAGTCAGGGGTAAAGGTATACTCATTTTTGCCGGAATTGTTATAATAAACCTTTAACTCCTTCTTCGCACTGTCATAAACCTTAAAGGCTAAAGAACCGTTCTGGTCTGCTGTTTTGATAGTAATACCTTCGCAGTTAGACATATCCAGCCCCTTAGGAAGATTCAGGCAAAACTCTTCATAAGCTTTCGTAAAATTCAAAACCAGTTTCCCATCAGTAAGTTCCACAGGATCATTGTTCCAGCGGCCATATGCTACCAGTTCCTCTGCCGCATAGTATTCTCCACTTGGCGTATCATCAGGCGGCACATCTTTCATCACAAAAGATAGGCTGACTATCTGGGATGTAAATGGATATGTATCTGCATCGCTGTCTGACATTACGCCAATGCAGACTGCCTCACCGGAAAAGTCAGGGGTAAAGGTATACTCATTTTTGCCGGAATTGTTATAAT